>JASHOK010000030.1 GCA_030041175.1 Thermoplasmata archaeon
CCGATCTACTGGGTCAACCCGTATCGTACCAGCATGACCTGCCCGAGATGTGGGGATATTCGACGACCCCGAAGCAGGGTAGGGCCGATGTTCACGTGCGAGTCGTGTGGCTGGACGCTGGACCGGCAACTGAATGCCGGAGTGAATGTCGGACGAACCGCTCTGCGAGACCTCGCAGAGCTCGAAGGTCTACGACTGGACCTTGACGGCCTTTCCGAGGATGCGAGGAGGCCCCGCTACCCCTTCGAAGAATCGACGGGGCACGGGCGGAGTGGAGGGAAAGGAAGGGAGCGAACGCAGGGGGCATCGGAAGGTGAACCCTGTGAATAAAATCCCAAAGCCGTTACGTCAACTGCATATTGTCAAGGGTTCCGCCGGGGCGCTCCCTCACCGGAGGTGGGGTGGGTGGGACCTGCCGGGGCAAGTCGCTATGCCCCAGCTCGGTCCGGGTCGAACGCGTCCCACCGATGACCACCATCCGTACCCTCGCGACCCACCAGGTCGTCTCGTACGTCTATCCCCGGCCGCCGACCGAGCGACAGGAGCTCGGGATGGCGGTGGGCAAGGCCATCGACAGCACGCTGTCCAAGTACGGGCATGACTTCCGTCGAGGATTCCGGCCGACGGTCGGGGCGATGTCGAAACTGGCCGAGGCTACGCTCACCGAGGAATTGCGGGACATCGACCTGCCGGTCGCCGACTCGGAGAGAACCCGGGTGTCGCAGCAGATCACCGCAGTCCTCCAGGCGTTCCGGAAGACCGAGGTCTTCGGACTTCCCCGGCCCCGTTCACGGCTCGTCTTAATCGATGAGCGAGTGGGGGTCTACGCACAGCCCGACTACTGGGACGGGCGAACGCGCTTCTACGAGATGAAGAGCTTTCGTGCGATTCCGCCTCCCCCGGAGGTGGCCCTGCAAGTCCGTCTCTTCCAGCTGGCGTTCCCCGGCTTCGAAGCCCGCCTCATATGCGTGGACCGCCACTCTGCCCCTCCAAGCGTGACCACCGTGTCGATGCCGGCCCTATCGCAGCCCGTGGCGACGGAGACCCTGCGTCAAGCGCTGCGAGCGAGCGAAAGCGTCGGCGCGTCCGCCGTACTGGACTTCGTAGACGTTCCGGTGGTCCGATATTCCACGACCGGCCAATAGACCCGCTCCAGAGCGTCCCGGATCCTCCCGCCGGCGGAAGAGCCGTCATTTCCGGTCCACGGGTGTGCTTGATAAGCGGGTCGTCTCCAAATCTGCGGGTAAGATGGGCCAGCTCCGCGACGCCCTCGGTGCCGCCTGCCCCGAAGTCGAAGGGCGAGCCAGGGCGCGCCTGACCGCGGAGCCGAGCGGCGGACTCCACGATTGGCTCCCCCAACGCTGGGCATTCGAGACCGAGACGGAGTCGGCGACCCTAGAGCTGGACGGCACAGGTCACGCGAGAGCCATCGACGGCTCGCAGGGACCTGTGGATGTCAGCATCATCTGGACCCTCCCGGACCTTCTCGAGGTCCTGGCCGCAAAGAGTCGCTCGGCGTCCTTCGTCGGCAAGAACCCTAAGGTCCGCTTCCGAACCGCGAACGGACAGCGAGCGTTCAGCTTGCTCCGGGGGGCGCTCGGGCTGTAGGCGGCCACAAGGCTCGCGCGGGACGTAGGGGGAGGATTGGCAGTGCCACTGAATTCCGGGGACACGGCGTGGGTGATCGCTGCGACCGGGCTCGTTATGCTCATGACGCCGGCGCTCGGATTCTTCTACGGCGGGCTGGTGCGTCGGAAGAACCTCATCACCCTGCTGGCGCAGTGCATGGCCATCTTTTCGTTGGTCTGCTTGATCTGGGCGCTGTGGGGGTACTCGATCACATTCGGACCTTCCTGGCACGGGGTCATTGGCTCCCTGTCCAAGGTTGGTCTGAACGGCGTCGGCGCCGCGCCGAACCCGATGTATTCTTCGTCGATCCCGGAGCTGCTCTATTTTGCGTTCCAGATGAAGTTCGCCGCAATCACTCCGGCGCTGATCATCGGAGCCTTCGCCGGACGGGCCCGGTTGAAGCCGTTGTTGATCTTCGTCGTGGCGTGGGTGACGCTCGTCTACGCTCCGATCGCTTCCTGGATCTGGAATCCCGGCGGTTGGCTCCACGCGCTCGGCGTGCTCGATTTCGCGGGGGGTTTGGTAGTCCACACTTCCGCCGGGGTGTCGGCGGTGGCGGCGGCCTTGGTCCTCGGCCGCCGGGCTCCCCAGGAGCTCAAGGACACTCGACCCAACAATGTGCCGTTCGTCGTACTGGGTACGGCGCTCCTTTGGTTTGGCTGGTTTGGGTTCAACGCCGGGAGTGCCCTGGCGGCGAACGCCGTGGCGGTCAATGCCTTGGTCGGCACCAATCTCGCGGCTGCCGCAGGGCTGATCACCTGGATGCTCATCGACCTGTGGTTTCGCGGCAAGCCTTCGGTCGTCGGCATGTGTGTCGGTGCGGTTTGCGCGCTGGCGGCGGTGACGCCGGCATCCGGCTACGTGGGGCCGCTAGGATCGATCATCATCGGCATCGGGGCGGCGGCCCTGGGCTGGCTGATCGGTACCTGGCGGGCGAAGACCCGCCTGGACGACTCCCTCGATGTCTTCGCCTGTCATGGGGCGGGCGGAATGTGGGGCACTTTCGCGACCGGCTTGTTCGCGTCAGTCGCGATCAATCCGGACGGTGCGAACGGCCTCTTCTACGGGAATCCCCACCAGCTGCTCGTCCAAGTTATCGGCATCGCGGTGGTCGCGTCGTTCTCCTTCGTCGCGTCGTTCGTCCTCCTCAAGGTGATCAACCGGTTCATGCCGTTCCGCGCCGGTCCAACCGAGGAATCTCAGGGACTGGACATGGCCGAATTTGGCGAGTCCGCATACGAGGAGGAGACTCCGACCGGCCCGGGACCTGGCGCCCCGGCGCCATGACCGGCCTGGGGGCTGATCGCCGGAGCGCCGGTCCGGGACGAACCATAACTATGGGGAGGGAGCTTAACTCGGATCACTAGCGATGCAGAGTCCTAGCAGTCCCTATTCCGGTTCCGGGTACGGGCCGAGCTACGAACCGTACGGGGCCGGCTACCCGCGTCGCCCGCCACCCCACCCTCGCCGATGGATCTACATCGGTGTCGCGGTCATGCTCGCCCTCGTCGGGGTGGCCCTGTTCCTGGTTCTTCTAAGTCCGGCCACGTTCGGGTACCATCCGGCGAGCGGCATCGGCCCGTTCGGAGTCTTCGGCGGTCTCTTCCTGATCTTCTTCATCGTCTTCATCGTGCTCTGGATCGTCCGGATCAGCATGTGGAGCTCCCGACCCCGCCGATCCGGGTACTACAACCAGGGCGGCGGGCCCGGTGGAGGCGGGCGGTACCGGGCGTTTGCCATCGCCCGGGAGCGCTACGCCCGGGGAGAAATCACCCGAGAGCAGTACGACCAGCTCATTCAGGACCTGCAGCGCCGTCCGGGGTACCCTCCCCCTCCCTAGCTGGCCGTTTCCGTACCTCCCCGAAACCCCCTCATGTACCGACGGTCCCCGCGGTTGCGTGCCTCAGTTTACGGCCTACGTGTTCCAGGAGGATCTTCGGTACCGCGTCGTGGTTGAAGGTCTCGGCACGGAAACGGCGCTTTCCCTCTTCGGCGCGGAGGACGCCGCCCGTCGACTGATCGAGCGTCACGTTCGGGCCTCGTATCCGAGTCGTGTAATCGCGCCCCCCCGAGATGCCGCGGGGGCGATGACCTTCGAGCTCGAGATCGTCCGTTCCGATGGTCGGCGGGAGCGCAAGGAGCTCTGGCTCCGCACCCGACGCCCCCGGCGCGGGGGAGCGACGTAGCCGGGTGTCGGAGCTTATCTGAAATGTCTCGCTGCTGACGTACGGTCGGGGATGTCCGGTACGGTCGTCGAGCTGAAGGATGGGCGCTCGGCGATCATTCGTCCGGCCGTCCCGGGGGACGCCGAGGGGATCACCGCCCTTGTGAACGTCGTGGGAGCCGAAGAGAGGTGGATTCTTCGGGACCGGGCGACTTGGACCCTGGACCAGGAGCGGGCCACGCTCGCAGCGGCCGACGGTTCGCGGAGTGTCTTCTTCGTGGCCGAGGTGGCGGGCCGAATCTCGGGCTTGCTGAACATAGCCTGCGGTCAGTGGCCGAAGAACGAACATGTGGCGGAGTTCGGCATGTCCTGTCTCCCGGACTGCCGAGGCCAAGGACTCGGAACCGCGCTTCTTCAGGCGGCCTTGGGTTGGGCGCGCTCGGCGGGTGTCCGCAAGGTCACGCTCGAGGTATTCGCAACCAACGCACCGGCGATCCGTCTCTATCGGAAGCTGGGCTTCGAGGAGGAGGGTCGGCTCCGCGGGGCGTTCCTCATTCAAGGTCGATTGGTCGATGGTTTGCGGATGGCCCGCTGGATCGAACCCGCTCGGTCCGGCAACGATTAACTGCTGGGGACGGGTGCTTCGGCGCCGATGTCAGCCTCCGCCGGCGTAGATGCCCGGCTCCGGAAATCCATCTTCGACCATTTCCAGACGCTCGGGTATCCGCCCTCGGTCGAAGCGTTGATGAACGAGTTTCGCCTCGACCGGACCGCGGTCGAAGCAGCGCTGGACCGCCTCGACGAGGCCCATCACCTGAAACTCGTGCCGGGAACCCACCGGGTCTTGATGGCGTTTCCGTTTTCCGCGATCGCGACGCCCTACGAGGTGTGGGTCGACGGAGGACGACGGTACTTTGCGAACTGCGCCTGGGACGCACTGGCGTTCCACCCCATGCTCAGGTCCCCCATCGAGGTCCGTTCGTACTGCTTCCACTGTGGCGAGCCGGTGCAGTTCCAGGTCAAGAACGGCCTCTCGACGGTCGCGGCTCGGGCGCCCCCGGTCGTCTACCTGGGATTGCCGGCGGCCGACTGGTGGAAGAACATCGTGACCACCTGCGCCAATACGATGGTCTTCTTTGCAAGCAGCGAGCATCTGGCAAAGTGGCGGGCTGCTCGCCCGGACGCCCGCGGGGCGGAGGTATCCATCGAGACGATGCTCCGGCTGAGCGAGCCGCTGTACGCCACAAAGATGAACCTGGACTATGAGCGGCCGTCGCGGGAGCACATGATGGCGACCTTTCGCGAGCTCGGGCTGGTGGGAGAATTCTGGACGATCTGACGGCCGCCGGTTTCCAGACGCTCTCGGACCTCGAGGAGGCCGCGCACCAGAAGTTGAGCGATCCGATCTGGGCCTACGTCCAGGGCGGCGCGGGGGACGAGTCAACCGTTCGGGAGAACATCGCCTCTTTCCGGCACTGGCGTCTGCGGCCGCGTCCGCTCACGGGAATCGATGCCGTCGACCTGAGAACCCAGTTGCTCGGACAGACCGTCGCGAGTCCGGTCTACATCTGTCCGATGGCGTATCAGGGCCTCCTTCACCCGGACGCGGAGGCGGCGACCGCTCGGGCCGCTGCCTCCACCGGCGCGCTGGCCCTGTACAGCACACTCTCCACCCTTTCCTTGGAGGATATTGCGGCGGCGGCTCCGGCCTGCCGTCGCTGGTTCCAGCTCTACCTCCAGCCCGAGTTCTCGGAGTCCCAAAGACTCGTGCAGCGTGCGGAGCGGGCCGGATACTCGGCGCTCGTGCTGACCGTAGACGCCCCGGTCCTCGGACCCCGCGACCGGCAAACGCACGACGGCGTTGCTATCCGGTCGCCCGTACCTATCGGGAACGGACCGGACGTCGTACCGCCGGCTCGGGCGCCGGAGTTCACCGACGGCCGATACCGGTTCCCGTCGGACGCGAACGTCACTTGGGACGTCCTCGAACGCCTGCGTCGGACCACGGCCCTTCCGATCGTCGTGAAGGGTGTGCTGACCGTCGAAGATGGGCTACGCGCCGTCGAGCTCGGGGCCCGGGCAGTGATACTTTCGAATCACGGCGGCCGTCAACTGGACGGAGCCGTCACGGGCCTCGACGCGCTGCCCGACGTGGTGCGCGCCGTTGGCAGCCGTGCGGAGGTGTATGTCGACGGGGGAGTCCGTCGTGGCCGGGACGTCCTGGTGGCGCTAGCCCTGGGCGCGAAAGGCGTAGGTCTCGGGCGGCCCGTGCTATGGGCCCTCGCCGCGGGCGGGGAGGCTGGGGTGCGCCGGTTGGTTCAGCTGCTCGGAACGGAGCTGGCCGTATCGATGATGCTGGCCGGCCGGCGCGACCTCCGGGAGATCGACCCGTCTCTCGTGGTCCGGCGCGCGGGCTGACCGGAGTACCGAGCCATCGGAACCGATATTATCCGCTCGCTCGCTGATTCAGCTGTGGCGACGCCGGGAAGTGCTTCCATCGCCGTTGGAGCCGTACTGGTCTTTCTCACCGTCTTCTACATCCTCTTCGGACTCGAGTGTGCGCTCTTCTTGGGATGCTACGTGACCCTCCCGTCGTTCCTGCTCGGACTTCAGGCGATCTTCCTGTCGCTCGTTATCCTCCTCGCCGGGCTGATGCTGGTGGGTGCCGGCGCCGTCCAGCGTGCCCGCTCGCGCCTGCCGAAGCACATCGTGTAGGCATGTCGTCCGGCCACGCGTTCTGCGCGCGTCGGTGGGTTTAAGGGGCGCGGCGGACGTCTGCCTTTTTCGATGGGTGAAGGGACGGCCCACCCGGCACCGGACCTCAGCTACCTGGGCCGGAGCTCGGTGGCTACCTTTCTATACGGTTCTTCGCGGACTGTAGTCCTGAGGTTGGCCTATGCGCTGGCCCGGGCGAACGACCCGCATCCGTACTGGGTAGAGGTTCGCGATCCAAACGACTACCTCGACCCGCCGGGGCCTGTGGAGATGGGCTGGATTCCGGACGACCATCTCTTCGTCGTCTCTCGCTCGGAGGCGAAGCCCCAGGACGCCGTGAGCAACCTCGCGCTCTGGACGGTCGTTCGCTCGGACGAGCCCCGTTCCGTCCTCGGCGGCCTTACCGACTTTCTCCGACTGCCGTCCTCGATCCAGGAAGTCCTCGGCCGATACGGAGGCGAGCCCGTGCGCCCCGTTTTCGTGGTGTCGAACACGGACCGAGTCCGGGAATATTACCCTCGGAACGTGAGCGGGGTCCGGGGAGTCATCGACGCGATGCTCCACGGAGGCGTGACCCCCATCTTCGCCACCCAGGGGCCCCCGGGACCTGGACGGTTCGCCTTCGATGTCGTCTGTGATGTCCGGGCGAAGGACCTCTCGCATTGGCAGGAGGGCCACCTCGTGTGCGAGCGCGGCGTCGAAAACTCCCCGTTCCACGAAGGTGCCGAGATCTCGCTCGCCGCGGTGCCTGCGTTTGCCGGCGCGCTCAAGGGCGAACCGGATCCTACCGCCACCTAGTCGGTCCGCCTTCGGGCCGCCCGGCCATTACCCTATAAATCCCACGCGGGCCCACGGGCCGGTGGGGCGCTCCGGTGGCGATGGAGATTCGCGACGTGGAAGGACCGGCCCGCGAAGAAGCCGTCCCGGTCCTCATCGACTCTTTCGTCGGGATTTATCGCTGGCACGCCAAGCGGACGCTCCGGAGGGTGTCGCACGTCCGCGGCGGGTATGAGAACGGCGAGCTCGTCGGGGTCTCGCTTCTCGAGGACCTTGCCCCGGGCGTCGGATACGTGTACTACGTAGCAGTGCTCCGCGCCCATCGACGACGGGGGGTCGCGGGGACACTGCTGGACGACGCCCTGGCGCGCTTCCGGGCGCGGCGGACCGAGATCGTGTACGCCGCCGCCGAGGAGGACAATCTCCCCTCCGTCCGACTGTTCGAGTCGCGGGGGTTCCGAGAGATCGTTCGTGACGAGCCGAGCTGGAAGGAGGGCGGGCTGGGCGCCTGGGGGCTCCGGAGCAAGATGATGGTAGTGTCCGGGGAGATCCTTCTCGGGTTGAGGCTCAATCCGCCCGGAACATCGGTGGAGCTTGTTCCCGCCCGGGCCGTTCGCCCGTGAACGTACCCGTCACTTCCGGTGAGACTTTTCGAGATACGAGGCGAGCGGAAGCCAGTAGGACTCCTTCCAGCCGGCAGCGAGATGACCCGCGTGGTCGGCGAGGACGCCGGCATGTTCGAAGCGGACCCGGGTGCCTCCGGGGGCCTCGCTGAGATCGAAGGTCACTGTCGAGTAGTAGTCCTGGGGCCAGGTCTCTTCCGAGGGCCGCCAGGACTGCACGATCCGGCGACCGGGGATCAGCTCGAGGTTCTTCCCATGGATGTAGCCGCCCCAGACCTCGAACGTGGTGCCCACTCGACCTGTGATTCGGGCTGGCGCTCCGGAGAATCCCGAGTGTCCCTTCGACGTCATGAGGGCCCGATAGACCTCGGTGGGGGTCCCGGGCAGGACGACGGTTTGCCGAATGGTGCGGGTCCGGACCGATGCCTTCGCGTTCCGCGATGCGCTCATCGTACGACCTCGTCGACGGCCCAGTCGGGCGTCCTTTAGAGGGTTTCTGCCCTCCCGGACTTCCGCGAAGCTTCATCCCCATACGGGGCCTCGAGACCCTACCATGGCCGACACTCGGGAGCCGGCTGCTCCGAAGGGGAAGGCGGAGACCGCGACGCTCGCCGGTGGGTGCTTTTGGTGCACCGAGGCGATCTTCTCCCAGCTCCGTGGCGTGAAGAGCGTCGAGCCCGGCTATTCGGGCGGGAACGTCCCGGACCCGTCGTACGAAGATGTCTGCACCGGACGGACCGGGCACGCGGAGGCCGTCCAGATCGCTTTCGACCCTGCGGTACTCTCCTTTCATGACCTCCTCGTGGTCTTCTTCTCGACGCACGACCCCACGACCCTCAACCGTCAGGGGCACGACACGGGCACCCAGTACCGATCCGCGATCTTCTACCGTACGCCCGAACAGCTCGCGACGGCGCAGCAGGTCATCCAGCAAATCACCGCTGACCACCTGTGGCGAGGGAGGATCGTCACCGAGCTGACCCCGTTCGTGGCCTTTTACCCGGCCGAGGAGTACCATCACAACTACTTCGCGCGGAACCCGACCAAGGGGTATTGCCAGCTCGTCATCGAGCCTAAGGTAGCGAAGTTCCGTAAGCAGTTCGTCTCGCAGCTCGCCGCCTAGCGCGACTCCCGGGGAATCGGTTCTCGCCAGCGTCGAAGGCAGCCGGCCACCTCGTCGAGGGCATCCCAGCCCTCGTGGCACAGACCCCGGTAGTCGAGAAAACCGTGGATCATCCCTAGATATCGAGTGCATTGGGTCGGGACGCCGGCGTCTCGCATCCGATCGGCGTACTGTTCAGCCTCGTCACGAAGGAGGTCATATTCGGCGGTGATCACGAGGGCCGGCGGCAGGCGCGCAACGTCCGTCGTCACCAGCGGAGAGACCCGGGGGTCCGAACCCTGGTCCGGACTCGACAGATACTGGGCCCACATCCATGGCATGAACTCACTTTCCAGACCGTAGCCGTGGGCGTTTTCGCGGTAGGAGACGGTGTCCGGCAAATGCGCCGTGACCGGATAGATCAGCAGCTGCCCGGAGAGTCGAGGGCCGCCCCGGTCTCGCGCAAGGACCGAAACGACCGCAGCCAGATTGCCACCAGCGCTGGTGCCGCCAACCGAAAGCCGCTCTCCGTCGAGTCCTAGCCGTTCGGCCGTGCCCGGGCTTGCGAGCCACTGGAGCGTCTCGTAACTGTCGTCCACCGCCGCCGGGAATTTGTGCTCTGGCGAAAGTCGATAGTCCAGCGCGGCCACAACGGTCCCGCTGCGTGCGGCAATTTCGCGACACAGGACATCGTGGGTTTCGAGACCACCGAACACCCAGCCACCCCCGTGGAGGAAGAGGAACACCGGGTGCCGCTCCGCAGCCTCTCGAGGGTAATAAAACCGGATCGGAAGGTGCCGATCCGGCAACGGAACCCGGTGGTCCTCGACCCGGTCGAGGGCCGGCGGAGGGCCGGCAAGTCGGTCCATCTCCACGGCGACCGAGCGGTCGAGCCTGCGACCCTCGGCGACCGTGAACTCGGTGATGGCGGGGTAGGTTGCCGCTTCGTAGTCCAGCCGTTGCCGGAGCTTCGGGTCCAAAGGCACGAGACGGAGAGGCGCCGCCGGAGGATAGTCCTACCGCGGTCGGGGGTGCCGGGCCCGCGGACGGGCGCCGCCACGCTAATGGCCCGGAGCCGCTGGCACGCTCCGAGAGGGTTCTCGATGACCTACTCGGTTCGACCACCCTTGGCCCGTCGGGGTCCTGAATATCTTCATGCGACGGTCAAGGGGCAGATCCGTTCGTTCTCACTGGAGAGCGGCATCCTCCGCGAGAACCCCTGGGGCGATCCATCGGTCAGGGAGCTCTCCTGCTACCTCCCGCCGTCCGGCGTCACGGAGGGTCGACCCCTGCTGGTACTCCTCTCGGGGTTCACCGGAGCCGGCTGGCTGGACTTCCAACGTGCGAACCCGTTCCAGGAAGGACTCGTTCAGCTGTTCGATAGGATGGTCCGGCAGAACCTCTGCAGCGAGGCGGTCGTCGTCTCACCGGACTGCCTGACCTCGCTGGGAGGTAGCCAGTACGTCAACTCCTCGGCCACGGGGCGCTACGCCGACTACGTGGTCCGGGAGGTTATTCCTTGGGCGCGGGAGCGGTTTCGGACCCGCGGCGTCGGAGTGCTCGGCCAGTCGAGCGGTGGCTTCGGAGCGCTGCATCTCGCGATGGAGTATCCCGCCGAGTTCCAGGCCGTCGGGTCGAGCGCGGGCGACATGGCCTTCGACTATTGCTATCTCCCGGATTTCCCCCGCGTTTTTCGGGAGCTCCGTGCCGCCGGGGGCCCGGAGCGCTGGCTCGAGTCGATCTTCGAAGAGCCTTCCAGAATGAAAGGCCCGAATGACATCTCCGGCGCCGTGCTGGATCTCCTGGCGATGGCGTCGTGCTACTCCCCCACGGAAGGGGCTGCGGGGTGCTTCGACCTACCGTTCGACGTGGAGACCGGCGCCCTCCTCCCGGACGTGTGGTCCCGGTGGTTGGCATTCGACCCAATCCGCCGACTGGCGGACCCGGCCGTTCAGAAGGCTCTCCGGAGTCTCCGCTCGGTTCACGTGACCGGCTCCGCCGGCGATGAGTTCTTCCTGGACGTCGGGGTCCGGATGTTTGCTGCGGAGGCGGCGCACCGGTCGATCCCGGTCCTTCACGAGGAATTTCCGGGAGGCCACTTTGTCCGCGTTCCCCGATTCCGGTCGCTGTTCGGCCGGATGGTGGAGGTCCTTTCGGGAAACCCGCCGTCCGCCTAGCGGGAGCGGAACGGTTCCGGCAAAGGACTGTGCGGCGCGCTCCAAATCCGGTAGCGGGTGTTCGGGCGGAAGCCCATGCCCTCGTACATCGGCCGTCCCATCGGCGTCGCCCAGAGGGCGCTAGCCGTCAGCCCCCCGAGGCGTCCCGTCTCGATCGCTCGGCCGACCACCGCCCGGCCGAACCCCCGACCCCGAGCTTCCGGCACGGTCCCCACGTACACGATGCCCGCCAGCCCATGCGACGCGACCAGCGTTGCGGCAGCCACCGGCACACCACGGAAGTAGGCCAAATGGAACGAAAAGCCCGGATAGTCGAGCCAGCCGGTATCGACCGGTCCTGAAGGGACTCCATAGGCGCGGGCGGCCGCGCGCTCGTACTCCTGGAGTTCCCCCAGTGTCTCCACCCGTCGGACCTCCACCCCGTCGGGCAACGGTGGCTCGACCGCGGGGATCGGGTCTAAGAGGAGGCCCGAGAACCAGCCCTCGTCCGTCAACCGGTGCAGCGTCGCCCGCTCGAGGCTGGGGACAGCCTCCGGCACCGCAAAGAGAATCCATGGCTGGCGCCCCGCCGCATAGAAGGCCTCGGCCTCCGTCACGGTGGCCTCGCCGTCCTCCACCGGCCGGGTGACGGCAATGACGTTTCCCATGCTATCCGAAGCACGGCAGTCGGTCAGGACCACCCCGTCGTGCTCGAGCAGCCGGCCCCCGGCCGTCGTTCGGGCAAACACGCGGTAGGCTTCGACGGAATTTTCGTGGCAGCGGACCATGAGGTCGTGATCGGGGTCGGCTGCGCCGGACGCAGGCACGGATGCCCTCGGCGTGCCGGCGGCCTTAAGGTAAGCGGCCGCACCGCGGGTGCGCGGTGCTCAGACCACTCGGGTCAGCGCGTCGGAGGGCACACCGGTCTGCACGGCCAACACATCCCAGAGTCGCTCGCCGACCGCGGTATCCAAGGATGCGGACGACGAGGCCACCGGCCGGCAGCGGACGAAGTACTGGCCCGTGGTCTCGGCCACCGACGGGTCGCTGGCGAGGAAGATCGAGGTACGCGCCCCGCGGTCCGGTCGGATGCCGAAGAGATAGGCAAAGAACCCGATCGCGGCCCCGGTGCCTCCCGGGTTGTTCCGGCCGAAGCCCGTGGCCACGAAGCCCGGGTGGAGGGCGTTCACGCTGACCCGGTGGTCCGAGAGTCGCCGGGACCAGGCATAGGTGAGCAGCACCAGTGCGAGCTTGGACCGGGCGTACGCCCGGTACCCCGAGTACTGACGTTCCCCCTGCAGGTTCTCAAAATCGAGGTGGACCCCCCGGTGGGCGGCCGACGCGACGTTCACGACGCGGGCCGGGACACTCTCCTCGAGCCTCGAGACGAGCAGATGGGTGAGCAGAAACGGTGCCACGACGTTCAAGGCCCACGTTCGCTCGAATCCCTCGGAGGTCTGGCCGCGGGTCGAATACATCGCGCCGGCGTTGTTGAGCAGAACGTGAACCCGGGGGAGAGCCAACCGGAGCTCGCTCGCGAGCCGGCGGACGTCGGCCTGGAGAGACAGGTCGGCGGCGAACGCACGGAGCCGGTCGTTGCCGGTCTCCCGCGAAATTGCGCCGGCAGCCGCTGCCACCCGAGCGGGGTCGCGGCCTACCAGCGCGACCGTCGCGCCCTTGCGGGCCAGTTCCCGGGCGGCGACCTGGCCGATTCCCGACGTGGCTCCGGTGACGACCACGACCCGGTCCGTCATCGGATGGTCGGACGCCCCGGCGGTAGTCTGCATGGTTCGGTACTCAGCGGTACTTCCGGTAGTGGATCGTCCTCAGGAAGGGGCGGAATCCGCCACTTTCGTAGATTCGGGCCGCGACCTGGTTTGTTTCATCGGTCGCCACGTACAGCAGCGGGATCTGCCGTTCGTTCACGTCCCGCAGGAACCGGTCGACGAGCCGCTGCGCCACCCCCCATCCTTGGAACTCGGGGAGGACGCGGAGCTCCTCGAGCTGGGCGTACTGGTCCGCGCCCTTGTCGAACCACGGCTTCCGGCCCTCGAACCAGTACAGGAAGCCGGCGTAGGCCCCGTCCTTCTCGGCGATAAGCAAGCCGTCCCGGGGGATCCTCTCGAGCCGCTCCGGAGTTGTAAATGGGTCCCACGGAGTGGTGCCGGTCGAGCCGTAATGCCGCGCGACCGTCGGGAGGTCCTCGGCCCGCGCTGGCCGGACCACGACTCCGGACTCCGCCGCCATAGCCGGGACGAATCGGGCCGGGGAGATATGGCCTACGCAGAGCCGCGGGGCGACCGGCCCGAGAATCGGTGCACGAAGTAGACGGTAGTCCCGACCCCGCCGCCGACGACCAGCACGATGAGGAGATCGAGGGTCGAGAGACCGGCCTTGCCGGTCGGGCCCGCGGGGGGCGGAGTCGAGTGGGCCGTGAAGCTCACGTCGACGGTCACATTCGCGCCGTTGACCGTGAGACTTCCGGTCGCCTCCCCCGGTGTGTAGGTACCGACCGCGGGAACCCAGTAGCCGTAGGTCCCGTCCGGGACGCCGGTGTACACGAGGGACGGAGTCGCTCCCTGGTTCGGTGAGCTCGCGGAGCTGCTGTTCAGACTTACCGCCCACGTGCTGCTGCTCGGCAGGCCGACCTCGATGAACGTGACCGTGTAGCCGAGCGGAACCGGCTCGGAGGTGCTCCAGCTTATGTCGATCGTGACCGCCGAGCCCTCCACGACGACGGTGCCCGCGGTTACGTTGGCCGTGTATCCCGCGACCGAACCGACCGACCAGGGATAGGTTCCGTTGGCCACGGCAAAGAGGATCGTGGAACTGGTCGTCGAGCTGGCGGTGCCGTTCAGAGTGACCGACCAGCTGGTCTCGCTCGGCAACCCAGACTCGACGAAACTCACGTTGTACGTGAGGCGGACCCAGGGAACGACGACCGTGACATCGCTCCCGGCCACGGTGACGTTGCCGGAGTAGTTCGCGGTGTGGTACCCTGCGATCGGCGAGACCGTGTAGGCGTAGGTGCCGTTCACCGCTGTGAAGTCGAGGAAGACGAAATAGGCCGACTGCGTGACACCGTTGAACGTTACGGACCAGGTCACTCCGTCCAGCAGCCCGGTCTCCTCGAACGAAACCTCGTAGGGCACCCCGAAGACTCCGACCTCGGTGAGGGGGGAGTTCATGGTAACCGTCGGCGTCGCGTTCGCACCGGTATAATTGCCGTCTCCCGTGCCGTTCCAGCTGACGAACTGATAACCGGCACTGGGCGACTCAGACAGGGAAACGGCGGACCCCGCCGGATACCATCCCGAGGAGGGGCTGACAGTGCCTCCGGTGCTCGGCATGGCTGCCGTCGTGAGGTAGTACGCCGTCGAGTACGGGATCGCGACCGTGACACTCGCGCCGGCGACCTCCACGGTGCCGTTGTTCACCACTGTGGAGTACTCGGTGCCGACTGTCCCGCTGATCTGGGCGGGGTCCGTGAAGATGTACGTGCCGTTCTGGACGGTGAAGGCGATCGACGTGGCGGCGGAGGTCGTGTTCGTGCCATCGAAGTCGACCCACCAAGAGCTCCCTGTGGGGAGACCGGACTCATTGAACCAGACCGAGTAGGTCGAGACGGCCGCCACCGGCGTGAATGCGATGTACACCGTGGCCATGCAGCTATTCACCGTGACCTGCCCCGAGGACGGAACCGCCTGGTACCCGGCAACGGGCGTCACGGTGAAGTTGTAGGTCCCGGGGAGTTCGGAGAACACGATCTCGGTCGTGGTGCTCGACTGCGTTGAGCCCGCGAGGTCTACGCTCCAGGACGTACCGCTCGGCAGCCCACTCTCCACGAACGTGACGGGCTTCTCCCAAGCCGCCGTGAGCTGGCCCGGCTGGGACGTCGGCCCGCCGGCGGCACCGTAGGCCCCCAGCGCGATGAGCGCCGGGGCGCTCAGCAGCACCACAACGAAGGCGAGGACGTACAGCGCTCGGACCTGGGGGTTCGATACGACTGACTCGCGCGGCAGCTCCTGGGGTTTCATCTCCTCCTCCGGGCGGCTCCCGGCCACGCGACCCAGCGCCCGGGACGCACCCGGCCCTCCGCGCACCCGGACTTCCAGGGTGGCGGAACGGCCTGCTTTCCCGGGCAGGTCGGCGGCCCTCAGCCGCGCGGCCGAGCATGCCGATGTCGAATAGATAACGACCCTGTCTGGACTGGATGACGGGGCGCTCAGAGTAACGGAAAACCCTTCACCGGGACAGCCTCCTTACGGAGCCGGGTCGAGGCTACAGCCCGGGCCAAGTCCCATATGCACGCCGGTCTGCTCCGAGGCCTCATGGAGGACCGCGTTCGGCGCATCTTCGACCGGATCGACTCGCAGCCGGACGCTTTGATCATCGCGAACGGAGACGACCGGCACGTCGACGCGAGCTTCTTCTATCTGTTCGACGCCGTCGGGGGCGCGTTCGAGGGCGATGGCCTGGTCGCACGGCCGGACGGTACCCGGACCGTGCTCACCTCGCCGCTGGAGGCAGAAACCGCGCACAACGCCGCGGAGCTCGATCGATCGGTGGAGGTCCGGGTCTGCCGGAGCCGCGCCGATGCGGTCGCGGCGCTCCGCGACCTCGTGGACGCTAAGGCTTCGGTCGGCCTCAACTTCCGCGAGCTCACCGAGGAGCGCTTCGGAGAACTCCGCCAGGCCCTCCCGGGGGTTCGCTGGGTGGACGCCTCGGACGCGATCCAGAAGGCGCGACGCGTCAAAGACGCCGATGAGATAGAGCGGATCGAGCGAGCCGGACAGATCGTTTCCCGGGTGGCTACGGAGATCCCGTCGCTGCTCCGGCCCGGCGTTACGGAGCTCGATCTAGCGGCCGAGCTCGAGTATCGAATGGCCCGGGCCGGCGCATCGGGCCGGAGTTTCGAGACGATCATCGGCTTCGGAGCGCACTCGGCCGAGCCCCATTTTGCGCCGGGCGCGGCACGGCTCGAACGAGGCAACACCGTGGTCTGTGACTTCGGGGCCCTGCATCGCCGGTACGTAAGCGACCTGACACGGCCTTTCTATCTGGGACCCGAGGACCCGGAAATGCGCCGGGTTCACGCCACCGTTCTCGATGCCCAGAACGCGGCGCTGGCCGTCCTCCGCGCCGGGGCCCGGCCCTCGGAGGTCCATCGAGCGGCCCAGACGGTCATCGACGCGAGCCCGTGGAAGGGCCACTTTACACACCGGCTGGGCCACTCGATCGGGTTGTCGGTGCACGATGGTCTGAGTCTCAACCTCGAGACGACTGACCCGCTCGAACCCGGCGAGACCGTGACGATCGAGCCCGGGATCTACCTGCCCGGCCGCGGAGGCGTTCGCATCGAGGATGACGTTCTGGTGACGGCGTCGGGCTATCGATTTCTGACCACCGCGCCCCGAGAGTATCTTGGTCCGGCGAACTAGGCTTCCTCGGCCGCTATTCGGCGAGGGCGGTTAAATAGGGCTCCTCGCTCGGCCGCCCTCGGGGGACGAGCATGGCGCTCGAGGACGAATTGGGGCCGCAGGCGGTCAAGATTTACAAGGCGATGAAGGACATGGGCTTCCTGACCGAGGATAAGATGGGCACGGCCGAGCGCATTACGATGGGCGCGAAGCTGCCCAAGAACATGGTCATGAACGCCCTTCAAGAGTTGCAGGCGAAGGGCTACGCCCGGCGCAAGGTGCGAGAGAAGGCCGCCGGCTATTACCTGGTTCGCTGAGCCTCTACGACTCGGCCCCCGCCGACCGGGGACCGAGCAGGCGCTCCAGCAAGCGACTCGTAGAGCGTAGCGTGACCTCGGTAACGGCACTGACGCGAGCGACCTGCGCACGGGATCGGCGTTCACCGCCGCGTTCTGAGGCGATGTAGATCAACGCGGCAACGAGACCGTGCGCCGACAAGCCCGAAACCTCCGGACTTGTCTCCGTCTCCTTGAGCATCGTTTCGACAGAGGTCCGTACGTGCGGAGACAGGGCGAGTTCCTGCGCATAGCGCGCGAGGTAGACCCGAGGGTCTACCGAGGGCACGATCGTGGACATTCCGCGACAGGCGACCTTGAACGCCCGGCCGACCTCAGAGCGCCGGGCACCGAGCACCTTGGAAACCTCGCCCAGAGTACGAGGAACTGCGAAGCGGCGGCAGGCGGCGTAGACGGAAGCGCCGACGGCGGCCACCTGGCTGCGGCCCCGGTAGAGTCCCCGCTGGGTCGCATCCCGGAAGAATCGCTCCGCCTCGGAACGGATGACCGGCGGCAACGCCAGCCGATCGGAGGCCATGGCGATCGAGTCCCGGGCCTGGGAGCGCTCGAGGGGGTCTTCGAGTGCGCGTACCGTCTGGCGTTGTGCGACTCGCCGGAGGTGCTGGAATTCGTATCTCCGCTGCCAATCGAGCGGCCGGCCCTGTCCGTCCCGGGTGCCCTTCAGGATCGTCCCCAACTCGCGCCGAGAGGCCCCTGGAAGGCTGAACGGCCCAATCCCACGACCGGAACCCTGGGCACCAGGCGCGTCCCGTACTGGAGGTCCCGGGGTTACCAGCTCTGAACCTTCGAACACGAGTCCGCAGTCGGCACAGTGCGTCTCCAGACTGGCCGGATCCTGTACCCGTCGGCGGCTACCGCACAGGGAGCAGGCGAGGAGGCTTGGTTCCCCCTCTGCCGGGGGCGTCCCCTGGTCGGACACGGTCGAGAGGCGAGACCTTGAAGTATATTTATAGAACTGACTAAAGCCGCCCCGCTCGAACGGTCTTTGCCCCCGAGGTCCTGGGGCTCTCCGGGTGCTCAGGTGCTTGCGGGGGCAGACCTCTCCCTGCTCTCTGGCTTTCGATTTCAGTGCCTCCCCGGGTGCGGTCTCTGCTGCTTCACAACCCCGGCCGTCCGCCCATCCGAACGTCGACGGCTCGTCCAGCTGGAACCGGAGGCTCCTTTTCTCGATCGTGCAGACGGCTGGAGCCTTGTGGCCAGCCGCCCTGATGGCGGTGCTTGCCACTTCCTCCGGGACCTTCGGTGTTCTTGCCACGACGTCCGCCCCGCCACTTGTGCGGAATTCCCCATAGTAGCCCACGCGTCGGACCGACTGCAGCTGAGCTTGGTCCTCGGCTGCCCCGGCGTCGAATTAGCCGCTCTGGACCGATGGGCTGAGGGTGTGCCTCCGGACGCACCGGCCGACGGGTTGGAAACCGAGCTGGCCGCCGTGGCCAGGGAGGTGGAGCGGGCGCTCGCCGAGGGGGAGCTGGCCAGAGCTGCGCGCCGATGGCACCGCCTGAGAGCGAGCATCCGGCGCTCAAGTGGAGGGGCCAGGGGGTCGGACCCGCGCGCTCCGCTGTACCCGGTGTCGGAAGATCTCATCCCCACCGACCTGGCCAAAGCGCAGTTGCTCGATACCGAGGGTGATCGCATCGATCTCGACGGGCTACCGCTCGCCTACGATGCTCGGTGGGGCCGCTTGGCATGGCGGAGTCACCCCGGGGGGGTCGAGTTCCTCTCCTTGGAGGCAACGGGAGGCGCCGGCCCCGCCCGCGAGGTCCTCCCCCTTCCCGCCCGCTCGCCGGGGCTTGACGGACCGGCGAGACTCCGCCTTCGCGGTTACCTCGGATACCGGCTAGCTCGAGACCAGAGTCTCGGGACGGCATACGAGGAACTCCGTAGTACGGGAGAGTCCCAGGTCTCCCTTCGGGACGTACTTCTGGCGGACCTCCAGTCGACCGCCGGTCAGGTACTTTCGCTGGCGATCCTACGCCGAGCGCTGACCACGGATCGCCGGGGCCCACTGACCCGGGAGGATATCGACCTCGGGATCCGAGCGACGGATATGGATGCGCTCGACCGTCCCACCGTAGGTCTCCGGCTGTAGCGGACTTCCGCGACCACGAAGTGTATTTCCGTGCTGAGGGCCCTCGGACGGGCGTGCGGCCGTGGCTCGTCGTGGTCGGCATTGTCTTCCTGACGCTCGGCATCGGAAGCGCCACGACGCTGTATCTCGGTGACCAGGGCGCCGTCTCGTCCAGCAACGGGACGGGGCCGATCTCGTTCCCGCTCGGCTCGAACTCGAGCGAGGTGCTAACCCTGCAAGGGACCAACGGGACCACCGAGCATTTCCGCCTCCAGTGGGCGGCTTCGTCGCCGCTCTCCGTGGAACTCGAGTCCTCGGCGGGGTGCTCGTCCGACGGTACGACCTGCTGGCCGTCCGACGTACTCGTCCAATGGTCCGGGAGCACGTCGGGCGATTGGACCGGAGCCGGTCCGTTTCACTATCCGTTGCTGTGCGTCTTGAAAAACCTGAACTCGGACCCTTCGGCCGTGACGGTGAGTGGCCGGGCCTCGGCCGAGACCTCGGTGCATGAGACGCTGGTCGTGTCGCTGGTGCTCGGCCTCAGCGCCGCCGCGCTATTCGTCGTTGGCGGACTCGCCGTCTTCCTGGGACTCTTCCTTGCCTCGGACCCCTACGGGCCACCGGCACCGCCGGTCTCCCGTTCCGCCGACGATGTTGACGAGATCCTGGACGAACCGGGTCCTCGTCACTGACCCCAGAACGGCTGTGTCGCGCGGCGGATCCGCAGCACCTCGTCCAGTACCGACCGCTCGGAGTCCGACAGGGGCCGATCCTTCAACGCCCGGGCGGCCGACTCCGGTATCGTAACGTAGAGAACGTCCCCCTCGGCCAGCGTTCGCCCGACCGTGGCGCCGTCAATCGAGGCGGCAAGCTCTGAGCCCTCGTCGGCCTCCTTCACCGATTCATTATCCTTCTGCAGACTGCGGAGGACTCCGACCTCCTCGCCGCGGGTCGACATCAACCGCACCCCCGGTCGGAGCTGTCCGGAGAGGACCTTCACGCCCACGACCGCGGGCTTCGATCTCCGGAATACGAAGCCGGGCAGCACCTGCAGCTTGGCCGGGTGCACGATCTCCTGCCGTCGCTCCGCCTCCAGCGACTGGCGAACGGAGTCCCGCCACTTCGAGTACTCTTCGAGCAGCTGATACATCACCTGGCCGGAGAAGACCTTCACATGATCCCGTAGGGACTCGGGCACGGCATCCGGGAGTGTCGCGACGTTGAACGCCAGGATCGCCCGGTCGGTCGCTTCCTTCACATCGGCCATGCGAAGCACCATGGGCCGGTTCACCGGTCCCACCTCCGCGATGTGCACCGGAACCGGGGCCTCCCGGCACTCGAAGGCGAGGGCCTCGAGGCCGCCGAGGGTGTCGGCCGCCAGCGCGACTCCGCTGTCGGCGAACTCGGCGACGGGCTGAGACTCGCGCGCCAGCTCCGCGAGGGTCGTCGCGCGTTCCTCCGGCGAGCGAACCGTCTTGACCAGCCCGCCCGGCAACGCCCGGTCGACCTCCGGGGCGGATAGATACACCCCGGCGGCGGCCCGGACGCTGGGGACACTCTCGACCTTCTTCGTCGGCGCTCCCCGGCGCGGACCCGCGGGTGGCGGGCGGTAGAGGCCGCGCACACGGCTCGAGAACGGGCCGCCGGTCCCCGTGATCACGACCTCGTCGCCCACGTGGAAAGCACCCTGATAGACGATCAGGCTCGCTACGGGTCCGAGGCCGCGCTGCTCCGTCCGCTCGAGGACAGTGCCCTCCCCGGGTGCGTCGGCGAGGGCGAGCTCCTTTTCGAGGAAGCGCTGCGAGAGGCCGACCAGGAGCGCCACGAGCTCGGCCACGCCGACGCCCGACTTCGCCGAGAGAGGCACGACCCCCAGGTTGCGGGTGAAGTCGCTGACTCGGTCGTAGCGCTCGGCGGAGAACCCGAAGGAGAGCAGCTCTTCGACGACCGTGTAGAGCCGGGAGTCGAGCTGCTTCTCGTAGGAGGGCCCGCACCGCTGAAGTTGCGTCTTCAGCGCCGTGTGCCCGGCCGGCTCCCGCCAGCCCTCGACGAGGTCGATCTTTGTCAAGGCCACCGCGAAGGGCGTCTTTTCACGACGCAGGATCTGGATCGACTCCCGGGTCTGCGGCATTACCCCCTCGTTCACATCGACGACGAGCACCGCCAGGTCGGCCAGAGCTCCTCCGCGCCGCCGCATGGTCTCGAAGGAACGGTGGCCGGGGGTGTCGATCATGAGGAAACCCGGAATGGCGACCTGGCCCGGTTGAAGGAGCCCGTGCGACAGCCGGAGCAATGTGACCTGGGGCACTTCGAACGCCCCAATGTGCTGGGTGATGCCCCCGGCCTCGTGCGGCGCCCGGGAGGCCCCCGTAATCCGGTCGAGCAGCGTAGTCTTGCCGTGGTCGACGTGGCCGAGCAGCGACACGATCGGCTGTCGCAGGTCGGACACGAGCCGTCGGACCGGAGGTTCTGCTTTATCGTTTCGGCGAAGCACCCGGTTCGTCCGGGGCCCCGTCCAACGGCGCGCGCCCGCGCCGGCCGGCGCGTAGGTAGCGGTCCAGCCGGCGTTGGGTCCCCACCCGGGGGCTGAGCCCACCGAGGCGGACCGACAGGAGCCGCACCCGACGGTTTCGTCCGGTCCTCTCCTCCTGTAGCAGCTCATGCAGCAGACGGGCTGCCTCCGCAACGCTCGGCTCCGTCCCTTCCCGCGCGGCCCCCAGGGAACGGCCCCGCTGGACCTGCTGGAAGTCCTCCCACCGGATGCGTACGGTGAGGTTCTCGTATCGGAACCCCTCGGACTGGACTCCCACGGCTGCTTCGCGCGCGAGATCGCGAACGGCGTCCGCGAGTGTCGCTTCGTCCCGCGTATCCTCGGGTAGGGTCCGGTCCGAACTCCGGGACTTGGGCGGCCCAACGTCGAGCTCCGTCGATTCGTGGGGGGAACCGGACGCCAGCGCCCGGAGCTCCTCACCGAACGTGCCCAACCGCCGGAGCTGCGAGGTCGAGTTGCCGGTACGCAGCTGACCGATGGTCTCGATGCCGAGCCCCTGGAGCACGGCCTCGGTCTTGGGTCCAACGCCCGGGATCGACCGTACCGGGAGCGGGGCGAGGAAGTCCGCGGTTTCGTTCGGTGGGACCACGCGGATCCCCGCCGGTTTGGCAGTGTCGGTGGCGATCTTGGCGACGGTCCGATAGGGGGAAATGCCGATCGACGCGGGGAGCTGCAGCTCCGAGTGCAGGGTCGCCTGGATACGGTCGCCGAGGTCGCGAGCCTCGATGGCACTGGGAAGGTCGACCCAGACCGCCGCCTCGTCGATGCTGAACGGAAGCACGTCCGGACTAAAGCGGAACAGCACGGCGCGGACCTCCCGGGCGGCCCGTTCGTACTTCGGAAAGTCGGCCGGGATCCAGACCGCCGCTGGGCAGAGCGCATGGGCCCGGCTCACGGGCATCGCGCTGCGGAGGCCGAACCTCCGGGCCTCATAACTGGCCGAGAGCACTACGCCCCGAACGTGCCCCTGCCGGGGGTCGGGACCCACGACCACCGGCAGGCCCCGAAGGTCGCCCCGGTCCCGTAGCTCGCACGAGACGTAGAAGGCGTCCATGTCGACGTAGAGACACCAGCGCATACGCCGTTCCATTCCTGGGGAAGGGGTGTAACCCCGGAGAGGAGGGGGTGAAACGGGGTACGCTGCGCGGACTTAGAAGCTGTTCCCGAAATCGACCGCCTTCGAATCGACCCGGAGGCCCGACTGCGTGATCGTGTACGGTTGCACGCTGCGGGCGTGGGCGGTGCGCCGCATCTTGAGGACCCGGAGCGCGAGGCCCACTCGGTGGCCGTCCTGGGCCGTGCTGTAGCCGAGCAGGATGACCCCGTCTGCCACGTACTCCGACAACCCATCCCGGCTCGTCTCGGGGTGGAGCGGGTTTGCCTCGGCCGTGAAAACGGTGGTGGCACCGGCGGCGCGACACGCCGCGGCCAGTGTGAAGAGCGTGTTCCGGCGGCCGGCCTCGGTATCGCTCAGCATGTTGAGCAGCGAGACCGAATCGACGACGATCCGCTTGACGCCGTAGCTGGCGAGCTCCTTGGGAAGGTCGCTCTGGATCCGGTGCAGATTCCGGTCCGTCTCCTTCGGGTCCAGCCGGAAGAATCGCAGCGACTGCTTTGCCAGGGCATCCTCGACCGGCCAGCCGAACTGCTTCGCGGAGTCGGTCAAGGCTCTCGCGTCCTCTTCCAACGAGAGGAAGAGGCCCTTCTCTCCTTGGGCAAGGCCCGCGAAGAGGAATTGCAGGCCGAAGCAGGTCTTGCCCGTCCCCGGAAGCCCCGTCACGAGCACGACGTGGCCGGCGGGCAGGCCGCCGCCGAGCATCTCGTCCAGACCGGCAATGCCGGTCGAGACCCGAACGACGCCGTCAGATTCGCTCATACTGAGTGGTCACCAACCCGGTCAGCGAGCTGACCCGAATGACGAACCGGCCCTGGTGTTCGTGCGGCACGTGCGAGAGCACGGGCATGAACTTCTCGATGAGCATCGTCCGCTGCCGGCTCGACCGGGAAGGATGCGTCGACCAGGTGAAGGAGAAGACGCCGTCCACGGAGTCCGCGAGCGCCTGCTCCGTCGCTGCCGGTGCCACTCCCCGCGAGAGCAGGAGATAGACCACACCGCCCCAGTCCTTGGCTCGGCGCCGAAGCCCCTTGACGAGCGTCAGGATCGCCTCGGTCTCGAGGTTGCGTCGGACGAGCAGGTCGGTGAGAGAGTCGAGGATGACGACGTTCCCGTTCCCGTCTTGCTCGACGGCCTGAACGATCGCCGCGAGGGGGTCGGTCGCCGTCGAGGGTCCGCCGCCGGCCGCCAGCTCGGCCAGCAGGGGTACCGAGGTCTGCGCCCAGTTCCGTGGGACGACGGAGTCCGAGAAGTAGATCGACGAGAGGTCGTGGAAGATCAGGTGCCGGGTGAAGGACTCCGTGTGGGTCGGTTCGAACGAGATCTCGACCTCTCGGGTGACCTGATCCTTCGATCGGGTCAGGCTGATGTAGGTGACGCCGGCTGGATAGACGAAGTTTCCCTTGACGCTGCCGAGGTAGAACTTGTGCAGTCGTTCGGCGTCATAGGAGAACATGAGGTGGGTGGCCGAGGTGAGGGCGAACTCCTGATGTCCGGAGCCAGCCTCCCCGGTCAGCAGGACAACGGATCCTACGGGAACTCCGCCGGCAACGGAGTCGAAGTCCCCTACGCCCGTGGGGATGCGGGCGTCCGTGGGTGCCGCGGTCGAAACGCGCAGCGCCGGCAGGGAGGAGATCGGCAGGGACCTTGCTGGAAGCTGCGCCGACATTCGGGTCCCGGAACCATGGTCTCGACCGCCGGGTCCGGTATTAGAACTCTCGTGTAGAGTCGCTCCCGAGAGCTGCGGTTGCGCCGGATTTCCGGAACTCGCGGAGCAGCACGGTAGCGTAGCTACCTCTCGGAAGGTTGAACTCGAAGCGGAGCCCCGCGGCCTCGGGCGGACTCTCCCACTCCAGGCTGAGGGTCGGGTCGGGGCACCAGAGCGGTCGCCAGTTTCCCGCACTCGCCAGATCCGGCGCCGAGCGAAGCTCGAAACTGGCCCGGCATACATGGTCCGCGTCCAGGAGCTCCTCGAGAAGGGGCCCCGCTGGTCCCTCGAGTCGGGGGGTTTCGTACCCTACGAGCGGCCCGGCCAGTCGCGCCTTGCCTTCCTGGACCAGGGCCCGGGCTTCGGACAGATTGTCCGGCGTGACCGGGACCGGGTCCCGACCGGGGATGGTACCGTCGCGGGCGACTCGGAGAAGCCAATCCCCGGATGCCGGTTCTACGAGGGAGAGTCCGGCCGCGAATCGGCGGGACAGATATCGATTGAACAGGTAAGACTGATAGGCGTGCACAAAGAGTGTCCGGAGCGGATGCCCCAGGGCGCGCAACGCCTGCGCAGCTGACTGGCCCCGGGCCAGGTGATCGAGGATTTGGCGCTCGAACTGCAGCGCCGGCGGAAACTCGCGAAGCGCCCGGGCGGGGTCCCGGTGCTCCGCGAACGCAGCTCGAGCCTCGCTGCCCAACGGGGTTTCGCCAGGCGCGAGTTCGCAGAGGTAGATGTCCACGGCACCGGCGGCGTCGCCCTGCACGAGGGCCCGGCCGACCGAGTGCGTGACCGGACGCACCTCGCCGAAGCGCTGGACTCCGAAGAAGTTCGGAAACCCGTGGAGTCCGTGGAGCTCCTCCTTGAGGCGCCGAGCCCGAGAGACCGCCTCCTCCGGCGGCGAGGCGACCTCCCGGAGCACGATGCGAAAACGATTCCCGTAGTGATGGCCCAGCACGAGCTCCTCCCGCGTCCGGTAGACCTCGCGAACCTCGACTCGTGGGAGGGAGACCTGGCCGGGTTGGGGGGGCGCTCCGCGGTACGACAGGATCCGTTCCGCCACGGCGCGGCGGTCCTTCGTGCCGGCCCATCGGATGGCATGCGTCGGGATTCCGAGTGCCTGCGCGAGCCGGTGCGTGAGCTCGTGCTGTTCCCAGCCTTGACTCTCCACCCGCAGGACGGTGATCGGGCCGTCGGGGTCGGGCCGGGGATAGGCCGACAGCTCTTCGACGCGGAAGTCGGCAGCCTCTCGTTTCAGTCGTCCGCCGAGCCCGGGCTGCGCCGTCGCGTAGAACTCAAGCCCCAGGAGCCGTTCTTCCTCCGGCGGGAGCCAACCGGGGCCTGCCATGCGTATAGGGCGCCTTGAGCGGAAAGGAGATAGCCCCAGCGTACGGTTCTCAGTCAAAGACCCATGATACGGGCGACAGCCCGCGTCCTCCGCAACGTTATCGAAATGGAGGTCGGCGGGGAAACCTGGAACTGCGCACCGGTGGCCGAGACCGAGTCCGGTGGCTTGTCGCGTCGCATCGCGCTCTTGTTTTCCACGCGGTACGAGACGACCCGAACCTCCGATGGCGGCCAGGTCCACTCGACCGTTACGTATCATCCGAAAAAGGACGAGATCCTCATCCAGGTCGGTGAGCAAAAGTGGCGCACGAAGTCGACGGTCTTCGGACCGATCACCTTCGATTACGGCGGGGCGGCCTACACGATCACCGAAAAGCTGACGGGCAAGTTCGGGGTCCTAAAAGGGTCCGAACTGGTTGCTTCCGGCGAGCTGCTGTTCCGGACCGCCGTGATCCGGGACTACCCACCCGAGATGGAGGGATTTCTCGCGAATCTCGCGCTGGGCTACCTGATCCGGACCTTGTGGTGGGCTACGCTGCGGTGAGCCGGCCCGTCGCTCACGGATAGGCGCCGAGCAGCATGCTGACGCCGAGCAGGACCAGGACCGCGAGCGTCAGGGTCGTAAAGGCACGGTCGTGGACCGTGCCGAACATGATCGCAGAGATCACTACGCGGACCAGCGGTGTCAGCACCAGCACGAGGAATCCCGCCAGCAGGAGTCCAATGCCCCGGCCTTCCGCCGAGCCCGACCACAACATCCGGATCGAAAAGGGGGTTCCGTGGGTGAGCGTGGCGGCGAAGCCGCTCGAGGGCTCGAAAAGCAGCAGCGCCAGCCCGGCGAGCAACAGAAGTACGGCAGCCCCGACGCCAATTCGTAGCGTGTAGTAGATGGCTTGCCGCAGGATTGGCGGGACGTCCACGTCTTCCGGACGCGGCATCGTACGAGCCGCTCCTACACCAGCCATCCGACCCCCCGCAGAAACATGACGACGGCGGTCAGCACCAGGATCACGACGAACAGCAGCTTCAGGGATTGCGTCGGAGAGGTCCGGTGGAGTCGGGCGCCGAGGAAGCTCCCCGACACGGTCCCGAGAGCCACCGGCGCCGCGAGAGCTACCGCCAGGTGACCGGAGAGCAGGTACACCAGCGCCCCGGCCGTTGCGGTCACGCCGATCATGAAGTTCGACGTCGCGCTGGCTACCCGCAAGGGAACGTTCATGACGGAGTTCATTCCGGGCACGACGAACAGGCCGCCGCCGATCCCTAGCAAGCCTGACACGACGCCGGCGCACCAGGAGATGGCCAGTCCGGGTCGGCTACCGGTGACGCGATACTCGACGGTCTCCTGGCGGGCCGTGTCGTAGTACTGGCCGTGGAGCCGGAGCCGGTCGGCCCATCGGTCCGGGCTCGGGTTGGGCACCGTGTCGACCGCCCGACCTCGGTACATCAGGGCGGCGGCGAGCAGCACCACCGGCACAAACGCGAGTGCCAGCAACTGGGAGCGGCCCGCGAGGATGGTGACCGAAATGAGCGCACCCGAGATTCCGCCGATCACCGTCGCGATCTCCAGGAACATCGCGACCCGGAGGTCGGAGAGTCCCTCGCGGACGTACGCCGCCGCTGACCCGCTGGAAGTTCCGATGACGCTGACCAAACTCGCCACGACCGCCGTTTGGACGTTGACCGCGAAGAGCACGACCAGGACCGGGACGATGAACACGCCACCGCCGAGCCCCAGCAGTGCGCCCATCGCCCCTGCCGCGATGGCGAAGAGGAGGAGCAGTAGAACGAGCTCGAGCGGGGAGACCGGAATCGTGGCGAACTCGAGCACCGCACCTAGGGCTATGCGGCGGGCCTTAGAAGCCCGTCGGTCCGGTCGAGGGATTCGTCAGGGCTGCTTCGGGGAAAATTCGACCGGGGCAGTTCGCGGACGCCGTCGGCCGAGCCCTACAGCCCGCGTCGTGCCCAGCCGGCGGTGGTGGCTCGAGCCGGAGACGGTGAAGAGGTGGTACGGAATCGGCACCAGCAGTGCGGCTCCGACCAGCACGACCGCCGCCGCGGCCACATACGTGAACGTTACCCCGAAGGTCGAGTAGGTGAGCGCCCCGATGATCGTGCCGAGGAGCCCGCCGAAGCCGGCAATGGCGTTGTAGAGTCCCAGGGCGCGTCCCCGGCTCGCCCGGCCCGCCAGTCGGACCAGGAAGAGCGTGCTCGCCGTGCTCAGGAAGGCCCAGGTCACGCCCATCATGGCGTTCAGCAGGACGAGCCAACCCACGAGCCCCGTCGAGCCCGGAACGAACAGGAGCGTGAACAGCACCGGCAGGAACAACGGGATCAGGGCGAATCGGGCGACCAGTCCCCCGAGGAACACCAGCTTGGGCGAGTGCCATTCGACGGCCTTTCCGGACGGAAAGAACAGCGAGGTCGAGGCGGCGCTGGAGGCGAGATAGACCACAAACACTTGGGCGTCCTGCAGCTTGGCGACCTGGACCAGGTACACGGGGAAGGGGCCGTAGAACAGGAAGAACCCCACCGACATGATGGCCAGCGCCACGAGGAAGAGCCACTCCCGGGCGGGCAGCGGCTCCTCGGGCGCCCGCGTGAGTTCGAGGATGCTGGTCACCCGGCGCCGGACGACACGGAACCGCTCGACAATTCCGCGCTGGAGGTTGAGCAGCTCGGCAACCGTCCTCCGTTCGATCCGGTGCAGCGGCTCTTCGATCCAGGCCCAGGCGAGGCCGGAGGAGACGAGCGCAAGAGCTCCGGCCACGACGAGGAGGGATTCGAGCGCGTGGACGAGGATGGTCGTTGCCGAGCCGGGACCGAAGGCGACCAGCCAGACGAAGCCCAGCGCCAGGCCGGCGGTCGTGCCGATGCCGGAGATGAGCTCGAAGAGACCGATATCCTGAGGCCACCAGCGCTTGTGTCGCGTTTCGAGCAGGAGCATCGTCCCGATCGGGGCGCTCGCCGCCGAAGCAAGGCCTTCACCCACGTTCAGCCAGAAGTAGGTGAAAATGTTGGTCGCCAGGGCGATCAGAATGAGGGCGATCCCCGTCGCCAGAAAAGAGCCCACGAGGAAGAACTTCCGATGGGAGATCCGGTCGGACAGATTCCCCCAGAGAATCGTGAACGGGACTTGGCTGATGCCGCTCGCGGCGATGATCAGAATGACGACGATCGGTTGGGCCCGGAAGTGCACGAGGGCCAGGAGCGGGATGAGCGGGGTCGCGATGCCGTCGGAGATCGAGAGCGGCAGATACGCGAAAAACCAGAGGTCGTTGCTCGACGGGCGGATCGAGACCCGGGTCTTGACGTCCATCGCGCTCGCCCCGTCCGATGCCCGGCAGCGTCTGTCTCGGGGCGGGGTCGTTTAAAGACTCGGTCGCTCTGGAAATCTCCGGCCTCCGGGAGGCCATTCGCACGACGTTTTCCGCCGGTCAAACGGCGGAGACGCTCATCGCACGCAGGAGCTCCGCGTACTCGGCATCATCGATCCAGTCGACGCGCAGGTAGTCCCGGAGGAATTCATCCGGGACGCCGAAGGCCCGTGCTTCTTCGATGACGAACCGGTAGGCCTCGAGCTCCGTGGGACGACGTACATAGCTAGTGTTCGTGAAGAGCTGGGCGCCCGCATGGCGCTGAAGCAGGTGGCGAAGCTCGTGAAAAATGTCCATGAAGAGCGTCAACGCCGGGCTCTCCCGGAGATGGTCGAGTCCGACGACGATGCAATCCGTGCCGGGAGAGAGCACCGGGTTCCAACGACCGCGCGCGGTCGACGGAATCTCCCACGGGGATACATACATCCAGACGTCGTTCTCGACCAACGCAATCTCCGTCTCCCGAAAGAGCCGGCCCCGCTGGTCCGGATCTGGCTCAAGCCGAGCGGCCGTCGGCAGCTCACCGAGCCCGGGAAAGACCCTCAAAATGGGATGGCGCCCGGGCGGGAGCGCGCGGTCGATGCGAAACTCTTTGGGCGCTTCGGGGACAATCATGCGTCGCTCGGTCGGGAACGACCGCCCCCGAAGAGCGGCGAGGCATAACCTTCGCGTCCGGAGCCGGGCGACAATCGTAATGCGGGCCCGGCGAACTGGGCCGGCCCGGTGACAGCGCGCGGAGGATCCCGGCTCCGGACGGTCGGAGTGCCGGGGGTTCGCGTCGGCCACTCGTCGTTGCCGGACGGAAGCACGGGCGTTACCGTCCTGCTCTTCGACCCGCCCGCGGCGACCGTGGTCGATGTTCGCGGAGGCGCCTCGTGCACGTACGACACTGCATCGCTATCGATAGACGCGACGTTCGGACGGAGGTGGGCCCTCTTCTTTGCCGGCGGGAGCGTGCACGGATTGGACGCGGCGCGGGGGATCCGCACGTCACTGCTGTCCGCGGGCGAGGGCTATCGGCCGTTCCGGAACCCCAACCGAGTGATACCGATCAGCGGGGCGACGCTGTTCGATCTCCCGGCGGAGGAAGGGCCGGTGGCAGACTACCTGCCTCTCGGCTTCGATGCTGCGGAGAGAGCGCGTTCGGGCCGGATTGCGGTGGGGCGTGTGGGGGCGGGATCCGGGGCGACGGTCGGCAAGTACCTGGGCCGTTCCCGGGCGATGCCGGGTGGCCTGGGCTATGCGGTGGGCCAGGTGCCCGGGCTCGGCGTCGTCGCGGCCCTCACCGTTCTCAATTCCGTCGGTGCCGTCCGGGATACTGCTACCGGTCGCTGGCTGGCGGGAGCTCGGGACTCGCGCGGCCGAGTCATCCCGCCGTCGGGCGGAGCGCCGGTGCGTCCGGGACGGAGTGAGATCGCGAGGGGAACGAACCTGGTGGCGGTCGTGACGGATGTGGACCTGGACCGTCGCGGGTTGCAGCGGATCGCCCAGCAGGCCCACGATGGGCTGGCGCGGGCGGTGATCCCGGCGCACACGGCGACCGATGGCGACGTTGTCTTCGCGGCAACTACCGGTCGCTCGCGTCCTCGGGGCACAGAGCCGTATCCCGGTGCGATAGCGGATCGTGTCGGGTCGAGGACCGGGGAGCTCGTGACCCGGGCGGCGTCGACCGCGGTCGGAGCCGGCTAGGCTTCCGGGGTGCCGGTCGAGTGCTCGGAACGCCGGAGGGTTGTTCCCCGGAGGCCGCGGATCAGGTCAATGCGAGTGACGATGCCTTGCAGGTTGCCCTTGCCGAGGACGAGGACGGCCGGGTACCGCGTCAAGATCGTCGCGAGCAGGTCGGCGGGGAAATCCGGACCGACCTGGGGGTACGCTTCCTCCTGGACGTCCCGGACCCGGAGCCGTCGACCAGTCGGTTGGGCCAACGCTCGAAGAAGGGTCGACTCCGACACCGATCCGGTGACCCGACCGGCTTCGACGACGGGCAGCTGAGAGAATCCGCCTTTCTCCATGACTCGGGCGGCCTCTCCGACCAGGGAGATTCCATCCACCGTGGTCACGTCCCGCTTCATGACATCGCCGCTTCGGAGCGGCGGCGTTGCCCGCGCCTCGAGTCCGTCTAGGTATGAGAGGATCTTCTGGACCAGTTCGTACGAGGGCCGAATCTGGCCCCGCTCGATCCGGGACAGCGTGGCATCGCTCCGGCCGACGGCGTGGGCGAGCTCCCCCAGGGATAGCCCGAGGGAAGTCCGTCGTTTCCGAATCTCTGCGAGCGAGTCCATGCAGAGGCCACCCTGCCCGGCTACTCCTACTTTGTCCCTGGCCGGCGCGGCGTTCTCGGTCGACTCGGGCCGAAACCTAGATGTCGGCCTGCGGCGTACTACTCCCGCAGAGTCTGTGACGGCTCCTCCTCGACGTATCTCCTGGATCGTGGCTCCGCCAGAAACGTGCTGTCTCTGTAAGGAGCCGCTGGCCCGAGGTTCGGAAGTCAGTTCGTGGAACGGCGTGCCGGCGCACCGGGAGTGTGTCCGGATCCACCTGGTCCAGCGGGATCCCGCATTCCGGGACTGGAGTCACGAAGGAGAGTCGTCCGAGGAGGCACCCGAAGCCCCGGACGAGGCGACGCCTCGGGAAGATGACGACGAAGAGTTCGGATAAGCCTCGCGCCGGGGCCTCCTGGTGAAGTCCGCTTCATAACGTGGGGTTCGCGTCGCGCGCGGCACAACCATTAAAAACCGTCCTCGGTATCGAAGTCGACCGAGCCCTCCCGGTAGGGACCGGACCAAGTGGGGAGCCGATGCCAGAAGTCGTGATCACGTGCGACTGGACCATGATGAGCAATCATCACGGGAAGGAGTTCCTCGGCTTCGGGACCACGACTCCGCCCTACCTGCTGCCGGAACGGGTCTACAAGAGCCTGTTCTACCCCACGATGCCCGTCGACGAGCACGGGTATCCCCAGCAGGCGCCCTACGGGATGCGGAAGATCGAGGCGTCGCTGATGGACGCCGGCTTCGACGCCCGGATCGTCCACCCGAGCTACCTGGATCGCTACATGCCCGGCGAGGCGAAACTGCTCCTGATCTCGGGCCACGATTACTTCGGCCTCAATCCCCCGTCGTCGACGTTTGGCGGTGTCATGCGCAAGGAGACGCTGAATTGCACGAACTTCAAGCGCATGATGACCCAGCCCGCCGTGGTCGAGGCGCGAAAGCAGGGGATGAAGATCATCGCCGGCGGTCCGTGCGCCTGGCAGATCGCGCCTCCGACACAGATGCGGCTGCCTTGGATCGGAGAGTTCGTCTCCTCGTTCGGGGGCGTCGATTGCGTCGTCGAGGGCGAGGGAGACCTCTATGTCCGGGAGATCGTCCAGAAGGCTCTCAAGGATGAATTCCTGCCTCCGCACGTTATCCTTCCCCCGAAGAGCGCACCCAAGGTGGAGGAGATCTCCACGATCCGGTACCCGAGTGTCAATGGGCTGATTGAGATCGGTCGCGGCTGCTGCCGGGGCTGCTCGTTCTGCTCGGTGACCCAGCGGCCGACCCGATGGTACCCCCTCGAGAAGGTCGAGGAGGAGCTCAAGGTCAACGCTGCCATCGGCATCAAAAAGGGAATTCTGCACTCGGATGATGTGTTCTTCTACGGCAGCCCGAACGTCATGCCGCACGAAGAGAAACTGCTCCCGCTCCTACAGCTCGCGAAGCGCTACTACAAACAGGTCGGTTGGAGCCACGTGGCCGTCGCCTCGTTGATGACCAAACCGAACCTGATCCCGAAGTGTGCCGAGGTCCTCCTTGACGAGAACCAGAGCTGGTGGGGCGTCGAGATCGGTGTGGAGACCGGCAGCCCCCGCATGATCACGAAGGCGATGCCGGGCAAGGTGGCGCCGTTCAAGGCCAGCCAGTGGCCCGAGCTCGTCGTCCAGGCCGCGGGTCTGCTGAACGACAATCACGTCTATCCAGCCTGTACGTTCATCGTCGGTCTTCCCCAGGAGACCGAGGACGACGTTCTGAAGACGATCGAGCTCATCGACGACCTCTGGGACTTCCGGGCCATCCTGGTCCCGATGTTCTTCGTGCCGCTCGGGCACCTCAAGACGAAGGACTGGTTCAGCCGCAGCATGCTGTCGGATGTCCAGGTGGAGCTCCTCAAGCGGGCCCTGACCCACGGGCTCCGCCAGTCTCCGCAGATGTTGAACGACTTCTTCGACATGGAAGGGAAGAACACCCGGCTGTACCGGACGGCCTTCCGGGGATTCATCGCATTCCTCAACTGGGTGGCGAAGGCCCACGGGCTCTGGAGCGAGCCCAAGGGCGCGGCGCCGGACCTCGAGAGTCCGCTCGCCCATCCCGAACGGATGCCGATGCCCACGATCCCCGTCCGCGAATAGGCCGCGGCCCTACTCGTCGTCGCTCGGGGAGAGCGTATCGGTCGGCGAACCGGCCGGTCGCGTCGGCGGCTGGTACGTGGGTAGCGCCGGCGGGTGGGCGGCAAGGGCCGGCCCTCGTACCGCCAGGTGGGTTTCCTCCCCGTTGCCGTCGTAGGCGCGCCACGCCCCCACACTGTACGGGTAGCCGACGATCACGTGGCGGCTGCCCCAGTGTCGGAACAGCCTCAGATCGGCGTCGGAGGGGTGGAGCGCACCCGACGGATGCGAGTGCACCGTGCCGACGACCGATAGGTCGGCGGGGAGCATGTAGAGCAGGAAGTTCGCGTGCCGCCGTCCGGCCGTCGTTCCCGGTAGCAGGAGCAGCTCCGTGATCACGCCAGCCTCTTCGGAGCGGAGGAGGCCGCCGAACTCGTTCGGGTAGCTCGACCGGCCGCACGCCAGCGCCGAGTCCAGGCAGTCCCGGCGGATCGCGGTCAGCCGGGCGCTGAAGCGAGACGCGTCCGACTTCCGCCTACGTGTGGGCCGGAACATCGGTATCCTCGTCGAGCTCCGCCGTGGCGGTTACCGCACCCCAGGGGAGAATCCCGGTGCCGTACAGCCGGGGGAAGTACCGCGAAGCGAAACGGACGAAGACGGCCTTCCGCGGAGAGCGGTAGCAGAGGACCTCGGAGCCGCCCGGCAGCCTCGTCTCGCTCTGACCGTCCACGACGATGACCGCGTCCTTGTCGGGCGCCACGAGCCGAATGGACACGGAGTGGCTCGGCTCGACCAGCACCGCTCGCGGCGCCGTCTGGAAGGGAGCGAGGGCGGTGATCACCATGGCATCCAGCGTCGGCTCGATCACCGGTCCGAAGGCCGACATCGCGTACGAGGTCGAGCCCGTGGGCGTCGCCACGATGACCCCGTCCGCTCGGAGGCGGCCGACCGCCCGTCGATCGATTCCGATCTCGAAGAGCCGCATCTTCGCGACCTGGGAGGTATGGATCACCACCTCGTTCGTTGCGTCCGCGAGGCGAGTGGAGTCGACCTGCGTAGCGATCCGCATTCGTTCCTCCAGGAAGTACGCCCCGCGGAGGAGGCGGTCGATGGCGGCGGCGAACGCCTCCTGGTCGTCGCCGTCCACCTCGGCCAGGAAGCCAACCGTTCCCGCATTGATCGGAAGCAGCGGCGCAGACGTTCGTTGCAGGGCGTACAGGAACGTCCCGTCCCCCCCCAGGGCCACGAGGACATCGACGCCGAGAGCGCTCAGCGGCGCTGGGGTGGGAGTGAGGCCCGGAGAACATTCCTCGGTCTCCTTCGAGGCGATCACCTCCGCGCGGCTTCCCACGAGGGCGACGAGCCGTCGCGCGAGGTCGAGTGCCTTAGGCTTGTTCGGGTTCGCGTGGAGGCCGATTCTCACAGGTATCCCTCGGTCACGGCGTGCTGCGCGAACGTCGGATCGCCCCATGCGAACACGCTCGTGCGCCGGTCGAGCGAGAGTGGAAACTCCTCGAGCGGGCTTTGAGCGCTGTCCGTGATTCCGCCCCCGGCCTCTCGCACGATCAGATAGGCCGCAGCGATATCGGTGACCCGGAGGTTCCGTCCCTCGTCGTCGTTCTCAAAGAAGTAGGCGTCGGCACTCCCCTGGGCGACCATCGCGAGCTCGAGCGAGGCGCAACCGAGCGACCGTACCCGCCGGCCGCGTTCGGCGAGCCGCGCTGCCTTGGCGGTCGAGTGGCGCCCCAGGTTGACGCAGAAGAGTTCCGTTCGCGCTTCCCAGGCGCGTGTGCGTATCGGGTGTCCATCGCGGAAGGCCCCCTGGCCCTTGACGGCCCAGTGGGTGACCCCGTTGTCGAGATTATGCACGACCCCCGCCGTGACGTCGGACAGGGACCGGGTACCCAATGCCAGCGATACCGTCGACATCGGGAATCCGCGGAGGGCGTTATGACTCCCGTCCACGGGGTCGACGACCAGTAGTCGCGAACCGCCCCGCTGGACGAAGCCGGCCTCTTCGCTGAGGACGTTCCAGTCACGCCCTTCCTCCTCCAGCGACGCAAAGATCTGGGCCTCTGCGATGCGGTCGAGCTCCTCGGTCGGGCTCCCGGCTGCACCCATGGCCACGATATCGCCGCGCTTCGGTGAGGAGCCCGATTGTCGTACGGCGTGCCGTACGGCGTAGCCGATGCGGATGAGGGTCTCGAGCTCGCCCTCGTCGGTCCCGCTCACGTCATCGGAGGACCCGGACCAGTCTATTAGGCCTCCCGAGCCCGCCGTTGAACGCTGTCCTCGTTCCACCCGCCGGGCAGGGGTTAAATCCACCGCCTAGGTCGCGGGCCGAATGGAACTCCAGTTTCTGGGCGGGGCGTCGCAGGTCGGCTCTCTGGGTCTCGTCGTGCGGGACCAGGGCCGCACCCTCCTGTTCGACTATGGGCTAACCCCGAGCGACCCGCCAGAGTATCCCCGTCCCGTTCCGACGCATCTCGACGCCGCCTTTCTGTCGCACGCCCATCTCGATCATTCGGGCATGACGCCAGTCCTCTCGCGCCTCCCCCATACGCGAGTTGTCGCCACGCCGGTGACGGTCGCGGTGACGGACCTCATGGCCCGGGATACGCTCAAGGTCGCCCGACTCGAGGGATACCTCGAGCCGTACACGCCGGACGACATCCGCAGTCTGGCCGGTCGGTTCCTGGCCACGGACCGCCGCGGAACCTACCGGCATCAAGGCGTCGAGGTCGAGCTCTACCCGGCGGGGCACATTCCCGGGGCGACGATGTTTCTCTACCGAGGGGAGCGGGATCTACTGTTCACCGGGGACCTGCAGACCATCCCGACCCACCTCGTCGACGGAGGACGGCCCCCCGAGTGTGAGACACTCGTCATCGAGTCGACGTATGCCGGCCGTGAGCATCCGGACCGGCGGGCCACGGAAGATCGCTTTCGGGCCAAGATCGAGGAGACGGTCGAGCGCGGCGGGAAGGTCATCGTCCCCGCCTTCGCGGTAGGTCGGGCCCAGGAAGTCATCATGGCGCTGGCCCACACCGGGTTCGAGATCTGGATGGACGGACTCGCCCGCACGGTCAACGGAATTTACCGCTCTCACCCCGAGTATCTGCGGGACGCCCGAAAGTTCCGTCATGCGCTAGACTCCGTCCATCTGGTCGAGCATGCATCCCAGCGCCGACATGCCCTGCGCGAGGCCGACGTGATCGTAACGACCGGCGGGATGCTGGACGGCGGGCCGGTGCTCTACTACGTGGGGGAACTGTACCAGGACGAGCGCTCGTCGATCCTGTTGACGGGCTATCAAGTCGAGGGCTCGAACGGCCGCCAGTTGGTCGAGCAGGGCACGCTCACGATCGACGAGGTAACCGTCCGGCCGGCCTGCGAGGTCGACTCCTACGACTTCTCGGCGCATGCCGGCCACACCGATCTCGTGAATTTCATCCGGAAGTCCAAAGCGAAGAAGGTCGTCCTCATGCATGGGGACCACCGGGAGCTACTCGCTACCGCGATCCAGAATGAGGTCGAGGTTTTGCTCCCAGAAACCGGGCACCGATACACGGTCTAGCCCTCAATGACCGGGGGAAGCCCGGGCGGCGCCTTCGGCAGCCGGGCGTGGATCTGGTGCCGTAACTCTTCCAGACCCGCACCCGTGACCGCCGAAACGGCCAGGCGTCCGGACGCCGTCGCCACGAGGTCCGACTTGGTTTCGACGGGCAGGATCGGCGTGCCGGGAAATTCCCGTTCCCACCGGCGGAGGAGCGCTTCTTGGTCCTCGAGCGAATACCCGCTGCTCCCCGAAGGATCTAGGACGAAGACGATCAGGGCCGGCCGGGTTCCGAGCACCGCCATCGCCTCCTGCTCTGCGGGGTTCGACCGGGACCGTCGTCCGAGGACGCCCGGCGTGTCCACGACCTGGAGCCGGTCGAAGCCCAGATCCGTATGACCGACCACGATCGCTCGTGTGGTGAATGCGTACGGGGCGACCTCCGGCCGCGCGGAGGAGAGGCAAGCGACGAGCGACGACTTCCCGACATTGGGAAATCCCGCGACAACGACGGAAGGGACCTCGGGCGAAACCTCTGGCCGATCGCGCCGGAATCGGATGATCTCGTGGAGTCGGTCCAGGTCCGGATCGATCTCCCGGACGTAGCTTGAGAGCCGGCCGTACGTCCGTCGGACCAGTTCGCCGAATTCCTCCTCCGTGGAAAGACTCGCGAGGCGCCGCTCTTCCTCTGCGAGGAGCTTCCGAATGCGGGTCTCGGCCGTGTGGACGCGACGGAGGGCTCGCTCGAGCGTTCCGACGGGGAAGTGCGCATCGAGCAGCCGCCGGTCGAGCTCCGTAAGCGGCGGGGTCGTCGCCGTGTGCCCGAGGGCACGGATCGAGCGGAGCACCACCGCGGAGCTCCGGATGATTCGGAGCTTGGCGTTCCGGCGGGAGCGGTCCAGCCGGCTCGTGCCGTGCGCGGATGCCCGGTGGCCGCGTCGGAAAGCTGCGTCCAGGATCGCGGCCGACGGCAGCGGCCGGCCGGAGGCGGAGACCGTTGGGTGCGGTGCGGAACGTCGTGGCGGTGGCCTCCGGCGTCTCGGATAGTGCGGCCGGCGCGGCACCCCGCGCCGAGGGGGCCGTTCCTTAGAACGCTTTGGACAGCGCGGGCACTGGCCGGCTGGTCAACCCCGGGTTCCGAAACCCTTTAGCGCGCCCGTTTCTCGAACACCCCCCGGGGTCGAGCGGATGCCTCGGTGGATTCCATCCGGTGCGCAAGAAGAGAGCCAGCTGCTCAAGGAGCTGGACCTCCCAAACACCGAAGCGCTGTTCGCCGACGTTCCCAAGAAGCTCCGGGTGGGCCGTCTGGGAATCGGTGCGGGTCACTCCGAACCCGAGGTGGTTGCGGCGGTCGATAAGATACTCGACCGCAACCGGCCTCTTTCCAAATTCGCCTCCTTCCTTGGCGGACGGATCGCCGTACGCTACGTGCCGGCGGCCGTGGATGCCGTGATTTCACGGAGCGAATTCTACACCTCTTACACGCCGTATCAGCCTGAAGCGAGCCAAGGGATGCTTCAGTCCCTGTTCGAGTTCCAGAGCCTCTGGGTGGAGCTGTCCGGCATGGACGTCGCCAACGCATCGCTCTATGATGGCGCGACAGCGATCGGTGAGGCGGCTCTCCTGTGCAAGCGACTGCATGAGGGGGAGCGGTTCCTGATCCCCGCGAGCCTGCCGTGGGAGGAAAAGAGCGTTCTCTCGAACTACCTTGCCGGTAGTGGGGCCCGGATCGAAGAGGTTCCCTTCGAATCCCGCACGGGGCGTCTCGACCTCTCGGCTCTTCGGGCTGCCATCGCACGGCCGGGCGTCTTCGGCATGCTGGCCGACCTACCCAACGGATTCGGAGTGGTGGATGAGGGCTTGCCGGAGCTCAAGTCCGTTTTGGGCGAGATCCCGCTGGCGATCTCGGCGGACCCGCTCGCGCTGACCGTACTGGAACCACCCGGCAGTTGGGGGGCGGACGTCGTGGTGGGCGAGGGCCAGCCGTTCGGCATACCGCCGGCCGGCGGGGGCCCGCTCCTGGGCCTCTTTGCCTGTCGAAAGGAGCACGTTCGGCTATCCCCGGGTCGCATCGTGGGCCTCACACAAGACACCGAAGGGCGACGGGCCTTCGCCCTGACGCTACAGACCCGCGAACAGCACATCCGTCGATCCCGCGCCACCTCGAACATCTGCACGAATGAGTCCCTGCTCGCACTGGCCTTCGTCACCTACGCCACGCTGGTGGGCCCACGGGGATTGGCCGAGCTGCAGCGGTCGTTGGCCGAGCGGGCCCGAACATTGGCGACCGCCCTCGGCGGTATTCCAGGCCTGGAGGCGCCCCGGTTCGACGCGCCTTATCTCAGCGAGTTCACGATCGGGGTCAAACAGGGCACGGCCACCGAGTTCCTGGACCGGCTCCGCCGGCGGAAGGTCCTCGGGGGGGTCCCTCTCGCCGACCCCCGGCCGGGGGCCCCCGCCCCACCCGGCCAGTGGCTGCTAACGTCCGTCCACGAACTGACGTCGGAGAAGGATATTCAGAAGTTCGCGCGCGCCGCACGGGCGGCACTGCCCAGAGGGGTGGCGGCTTGACCTTCCGGCAGGCGCGGTGGGATGAGCCACTGATCTGGGAGCGCCCATCCTCGGATGACGACCCTCACCCCATCGGCGATATTCCCGGCATTCCCGCGTCACTGCGCCGGAAGCAGCCGCTGGATTGGCCGGAGATCTCCGAGCTCGAGGTGGTCCGGCACTACACACGGCTGTCCCAGATGAATTTCGGAATCGATACCTCGGCCTATCCGCTCGGCTCGTGCACGATGAAATACAACCCCAAGGTCCACGAAACGCTCGCTCGCCGGCGCCACGCGACTGACATCCATCCCTCACAGCCGGTCGAGTCGCTCCAGGGGGAGCTGGAATTGCTGTGGCGGCTGGAGCGAGCGCTTACCCGGATCACGGGAATGACGGAGGTCTCGGTCCAAGCGGCGGCCGGGGCCCATGGGGAGTTCGCCGCCCTCCTGATGATCCGGGCTCATCTGCAGGAACGGGGCGAGCTGGGACGCCGGACGGAGGTGATTCTGCCGGATACCGCCCACGGAACGAATCCGGCATCGGCGGCGATGGCAGGCTTCCAGACCCGGGAGATCCCATCGAAGGACGGTTGCGTCGATCCCGAAGCGCTCCGCGCGGCGGTCAGCGACCGGACCGCGGCATTCATGCTCACGAATCCGAACACCGCGGGGCTGTTCGAGCCGGATATCGCCGAGATCGACGAGATCGTGCATGGGGCCGGCGGCCTCCTCTACTATGACGGGGCGAATCTGAACGCCATTCTCGGTGTGACCAGTCCTGGCCGCATGGGTTTTGACGTCGCCCATCTCAACCTGCACAAGACGTTCTCGACACCGCACGGCGGAGGAGGGCCGGGCGCCGGGGCCTTGGCCGCCGGAGATACGCTGGCGCCCTACCTACCGGTTCCGAGGATCGTCAAACGGGGCCGCAAGTTCGCCCTCGACTACGACCGGCCCAAGTCGATCGGAAAGATCAAGTTCGCCTTCGGGAACTTTGGTTTGGACCTCCGCGCCTACGCCTTCATCCTGGCCCACGGCGAAGACGGCCTGCGACACATCGCCCACCGCTCCGTGCTGAACGCGAACTACTTGGGCAAGCGTCTCGGGACCGTTCTCCCGAGACCCTTCCGGCCGCTCGTGAAGCACGAATTCCTCCTCAGCGGAAGTCCCCTCAAGGAGCGGGGCGTTCGAACACTCGACCTGGCGAAGCGTCTGCTCGATGAGGGCATCCACGCCCCCACCATCTACTTCCCTTCGCTCGTCGACGAAGCGCTGATGATCGAGTTTCCCGAAACGGAAAGCCGGGCGGAACTCGACCGCTTCGTGGAGGCATTCACGCGGTGCGTCCGGGACACGCCCGAGAATCTGCACGGCGCACCGCACTCGCTATCGGTACGGCGAGTCGATGAGGTACGGGCCGCTCGCGAGCCGATTCTTTCACGGAAGGACCTCCAGGCGGCGGCAAAGCTTGAAGCCGCCCCGCCGGATGCGCCCCGCCCATGAAGGACCGGATCCGGCGGATCTTTGCCAAGCTCGGAGCGGACGCCGATGCGCTGGTCTTCGTGAATGCGGCAAGCCCCCATCTGGACTCGAGCTTCTTCTACGTCTTTGACGTCCCGAGTGGACTGTTCGAGGGCTGCGCGGCGGTTGCCCGGCCCGACGGCTCTCTCACGGTGCTCACGAGCCCCCTCGAGGAGGAGAGCGCCCGGCAAGCCGCCCGTCGGGACAAGGACGTCGAGGTTGAGCTCATCCGGGGCCGAGACGAGCGCGAAAAGCGGCTTACACAACTCATGGAATCCAACGACCGGATCGCGCTCAACTACCACGAGCTGACGCACGAGGATTACCTCAGCATTGCCGGGGCGTTCCCGGAGGCCACCTGGGTCGACGCCAGCAGCGCGGTGCGGAAGACCCGGATGGTGAAGGACGCGATCGAGATCGAGCGACTCCGACGGGCCGCCGACATCGGTTCGGAGGTCGCTCGGGAGATCCCCTCGCTGCTCCGTACCGGGATCACGGAGCTGCAGCTGGCGGGCGAGATGGAGTACCGCATGGCACGGGCGGGTGCCTCGGGACGGAGCTTCGAAACGATTGTCGGCTTCGGCCCTCACGGTGCCGAGCCGCATTTCTCCCCTCAACCGTTTCCGTTGGCGGCGGGTCAGTCCATCGTCTGCGACTTCGGAGCCCTGTCCCAGCGGTACGTCAGTGACATCACGCGGTCCTACCACTTCGGACCGACCGATCCGGAGCTCAAACGGGTCCACGAGAAGGTCGAAGAGGCGCAGCAAGCCGCGCTCGACCAGGTCCGCCCGGGGGTGGCGGCGAAGGAGGTCCACCTGGCCGCGGCGAGGGTGATCGATGCGAGCCCTTGGAAAGGGTTGTTCAACCACGGAGTCGGACACTCGATCGGTCTTGCGGTGCACGATGGCTTTGCCATGAACCCCCGCGTGGAAGAGCCGCTCGAGGTGGGGATGGCCGTGACGGTCGAGCCCGGTATCTACATTGCCGGCCGTGGCGGTGTCCGGATCGAGGATGATATTCTCGTCACGGAAAAGGGCTACGAATTCCTCACCACCGCGCCTCGGGGGTATCTCGAGGTTCCGGCGTGAAGATCGGCGTTCTTACGGGCGGCGGGGATTGCCCGGGGCTCGATGCAGCCATCCGGGGGGTCGTCTATCGAGCGGGGCAGCAGGGCCACCAGGTCGTAGGTTTTCTGGATGGTTGGAAAGGCGTCCGGGACAATCTTGCCCGTCCCCTCGCGCTGGCCGAGGTGGTCACGATCGTGGGCGACGGGGGCACGATCCTCGGGAGCTCGCGGACAAATCCGTTCCAGAAGCCGGAGGATGTCGCTAAGGTCGAGGCCACGATCCGGTCCCAGGCACTCGACGCGCTAGTAGCGATCGGCGGAGATGATACCCTCTCCGCGGCGCTCGCCCTCTATCAGCGCGGGGGACGCGTGGTCGGCGTTCCCAAGACGATGGACAACGACGTCGGCGGCACAGATTGGACGTTCGGCTTCGACTCGGCCGCGTCGGTCGCCATGGATGCGGCCGAGCGCCTCCGCGATACGGCTCGAAGCCACCACCGGGCCATCGTACTGGAGGTGATGGGCCGCCACGCCGGCTGGGTGGCGCTGGCCACGGGGCTAGCGGCCGGAGCCGACGCTACCCTCGTACCGGAGGAGCGGTACGACGAGACCGCTCTCATGGACCACGTCCGGCGTGCAATCGCCGCACGGGGGTACGCCCTCATCGTGGTCTCCGAGGGGGTGGAGGTGGGTGCGGCCCAGGGGACCTCCGGGGCGGCGGACGAGTTCGGCCACGAGCTACTTCGGGAACGCGGCGTCGGGGCGCTCCTCGCGAAGCGGATCGAAGCCGGCACCGGGGTCGAGGCCCGGAGCGTACAAATCGGCCACATCCAGCGGGGAGGCCCGCCGACGCTGTTCGATCGGTTGTTATCGCTGCGCCTCGGGGTCCAGGCCGTGGACCTCGTCCTCGACGGCCGCTTTGGCCACGTCGCGGTGCTCCGCGGGGAACGCGTCATGGGCGTCCCACTGGAGGAGGCGCTCAAAAGTCCCAAGCTCGTGACCGCCGACTGGCTCGATCTGCTGCACACCTTCGACGCCTGATCCGATGTCGGTTCGCGCGCTCTGGTTCACGGAAGGCCGGCTCCACGTCATCGACCAGCGGGAGCTTCCGAAACGTACCCGAATCCGTCACCTGCGCCGGGTCGAGGAGGTGGCCGATGCCATCCGCACGCTCACCGTTCGCGGGGCGCCGGCAATCGGCGTGGCCGCCGCCTTCGGAATGGTCCTCGCGTCCCGCGAGCGTGGCTGGACTCCCGACCGGGCTGCACGCCTGTTGCGCTCAACGCGGCCGACAGCCTATGATCTGTTCGTGGGGATCGAAACAGTTCGGGCCGCCTGGGCGCGTGGGGAGGATCCCGGTCGGGCCGCGATGGCCTACCGGGACCAGGTGGTGGACGAGTGCCATGAGATCGGGGAGGCCGGGGCTCCCCTGTTCCTGCGCCGGCCGCGGGTACTCACGCACTGCAATGCGGGAGCGCTTGCGACCGTAGAGTGGGGCACTTCCCTGGCGCCGCTTCGCGTGGCCAAGAGCCGGGGAGCGCCCATCTTCGTCTGGGTGGACGAAACGAGACCGCTGCTGCAGGGGTCGCGGCTTACCGCATGGGAGCTCCTCCAGGAAGAGATCCCTCACGCGGTCATCGCCGACAATGCCGCGGGTCACTTCATGCGAAGGGGCGAGATCGATGCGGTCATCGTCGGGGCCGACCGAATCGTTTCCAACGGGGACTTCGCCAACAAGATCGGTACGTACGAGAAGGCGGTGCTGGCGCACGAGAACCACATCCCCTTCTACGTCGCCGCGCCCTGGACGACCTTTGACGTTCAGCGTCGAAGCGGCGCCTCGATCCCCGTCGAGGAGCGTAGCGCGGACGAGGTCCGACATTTCGCGGGGGCCTCCGTCGCTCCCGCGAAGAGTCCGGTGCGGAATCCCGCGTTTGATGTCACGCCGGCCCGGTACGTTACCGCCTACATCACGCCCGGCGGGGTCGCTACCCCGGCACGGGTCGGTGCACTCGCCCGGCGTCATGGGCTGGCGAACGGGCTGACTCGGTGACTTGTAGGGAGATGTGGGCCAGCGTTGGTGCCGGACCGGACTCTGGCGCTCAGCCCCGTGACCCTTCCGGGAAGAGACTAAGCGTGCGGCCCTGGTCGATGCTCGGGCGTCCGAGGCCAGTGGCTCATACCGGGGCCTTAATCGGATGAAGGTCGCGCTCGCTTCGCAGAACTGGTCGAGTCCCATGACCAGCATGTACTCGTATTCGACGGATGTCCTACGCGCCCTGCAGAGCGTCGGAGTGGATGCCGTCCCCCTTCCGATTTCATCCCTCGTGGGCATGCCCGTTGGAGGCTTACTGCTCCCACTGGCGCGACGGACGTTCCGCTCTTACCCGAACCGGGAAGGTAGGCTGGTCCATCACATCGACCAGGATGCGTGGCGAGGGGTGGACGTCGTCACCGTTCACGACCTCTATCCATTTCGGGACACCCGGTTTGCCGACCGGTTCATTCGATCCGCAGTCCGGACCGCCGTGCGACGGGCTCGGCGTATCGTGACCGACTCTCGCGCAACGCTCGACGAGCTCGCGGTCCGGTTTCCGGCATTTACTCGCGGAAAGATGCAGGTGGTCCCCATCCCGCACGCGCCGGTGTCCGCCGACCGCCGTGAACCAGTCTACGATGCTCTCTGGATCGGGCGGAATGCTCCGAACAAGCGTCTCGAAGAATACGTCGCCTTGGCCCAACGGTTTCCGAGAGCCCGTTTCGCTGTGCGCTGGTCCCGGAGTCCGGGTCGGCCGGAAGCCAACGCCGAGCTCACTCGCTCCATCGGCGCGACGGCCAACATCCAGAATTTTACGCAATTCCTGGAGGAGGCCCAAATGGACGAGCTCTACCGATCCACCCGGGTCTACGTTTCAACCTCGACCTACGAGGGCTGGCATATCCCGGTGATGGCCGCCTATCTGCGGGGCTCTCACATCGTCATCCCCCGGATCGAGCCGTACGTTTCCATCTACCCGGAGCCCACGGCATTCTGGTACGACCCGACCAGTCGGCCCTCGCTCGACGAGGCCTTCGGTGCCGCGCTGGCCGCGCCCTTCCGCCCCCCGTCGGCTCAGGTGGCAGACTATGTTTCGTACTCCCGGGTGGGGTCGCAGCTCCGGTCGGTCTACGAGGAGCTCGCCCCCCGATAGGGCGGACGCCCTGGTCGGGAGTTTCGCCTCCGGGCGGACCCGGACGGCTTCGAACCCGAGTTCCAAGCTCGACAGGCTTAGATCCTAGACCGCTAGACTACCAGGGCACCGCGCGCGGCCCTAACGGTCGAGAGTAATCAACCTTCCGGCCACCAACGGCCCCACGGTTCTCGGTAACGGGCCCGGGGCCCCATCCACTGCGAGTCGACCTCGTGGTTTATCTATCACCTGGCCGCCATCGGAGAAACCCCGAGGCCCGCGATGGAGCGTGCGGAAGCATGGGCGACCTTCATCCTCGTCATCGTCGGTGCCCTCGTCCTGCTCGCCTTCATGGGGGTCTTGGTGGGGGCCTGGTTGGACCATACGTTTGCCGGGATCCTCCATACCCTCGCTTCGCCGCTGGTTTGGTCCCGGTGACCGGCAGGGTCCACGGCGGCCTCGAACGCGTGGAAATTTCGCAGCCGCGGAAACCCTTTTAAGACCCGCCGGACTCTGTTTCTCCGAATGCGTTCGACTCGGGCGGAGGGCTAACGGCCCCTCCTGTTTGCTCTCGAATTTTTGCTTCGTCCGACTCATGGACCTCTACGAGGCGATACGGGCGTCCCGCCCTTGCTCGAATTTCCAGTCGCGGCCGATCCCCGAGGAGAAGGTCCGTGCGGTCGTCGCCGCGGCCCGGCTCGCCCCTTCGCAGAGCAATCTTCAACCGTGGCGATTCGTGGTCGTGCGGGACGAGGAGCTCAAACACCAGATCGCGCAGGCATGCCCTCGGGGCAAGCTGGTCTCGGAAGCCCCGGTCGTGATCGTGGCGTTCGCGATGGAGGAGGACATTCCGATGACCGTGGGCGGGTACATCTCCTCCTATCCCCTCGACACGGCGGTCGCCGTGCACCAGCTCCGCCTCGCGGCCGTCGCGGAGGGCCTGGCCACGAACTGGATCGTCGACTTCCACGAAGCCAAGATCCGACGGGCCCTCCAGGTACCGGAGGGGATCCACCCGATCGCGGTGATCCCGCTCGGCTACGCCGGGGAGACGAACGGGTCCGCGGCGGAGGGCCGGAAGAGCCCCGACGAGATCATCGCCTACGACCGGTACCCCTGGTAGTTCGATGGACCTGACGTTCGTCTCGACGAACGCCGGAAAATTTCGAGAGGTCCGTACCATCCTGGCGGAGTACGACGTCGGGGTTCGCTGGCGTCGCGCATCGCTGCCCGAGATCCAGGCAGCGCGGCTGGACGACGTCGTGCGAGCCAAGCTAGGAGCCGCCAGCCGGCCCGGCCGCTACGTTCTGGTCGAGGACTCCGGTCTCTTCCTTCCCGCACTGCGAGGATTCCCGGGCGTCTACTCTGCCTACGCGCTGCAGACGATCGGGCTCGAGGGGGTCCTTCGGTTGGTCGGCTCGGACCGGAGGGCGCGCTTCCAGACGGTCGCCGGACTGTCCTACGGTGGGCGACAATGGCTGCGGTCCGGCGCCTGCGAGGGACGACTCGCTAAACGACCGGTCGGCGACCACGGATTTGGGTACGACCCCATCTTCGTGCCCGCGGGGCACCGGCAAACCTTCGGGCAGATGCGCCCGACCGAGAAGAACGAACTGTCGCACCGCGCGCACGCGATCCGTCGTATCGGCCGGCTCATCCACAGCTGGTCGTAGCCTTTCCGAAAAGTGGGCTCCCTCCCCGTAGGAGACCCCGGGGAGGGGGAAGAGGTTCGGGGCTGATCGCGCCGGCCAGAGTCTTCAGTCTTCGCCGAAGTCCCCGCCGCCCATGCCGCCGGGGCCGCCCGGACCGCCGGGTCCGCCCGCCGGTGGAGAGGTCGCCTTCGAAGCGATGACGTCGTCGATGCGGAGGATCATGACCGCCGCATCCGTTGCCGACTCGATCGCCTGACGCCCCACCCGGATCGGCTCGACCACATGCAGCTGCTTCATGTCGTCGACCTTGCCCGAGTGCACGTTGACGCCGGAGAACTTCTTGCCGTTCTTGTGCGACTGCCGGAGCTCGATCAGGATGTCGATCGGGTCCAGTCCCGCGTTCTCGGCCAGTGTCCGGGGCACCGTCTCCAGCGCCTCGGCGAAGGTCTCAAACGCCATCTGTTCCCGGCCGCCGACCTTGGCCGCCTCGTCGCGCAGGTGGAGGGCGATCTCTTCCGCGGAGGCGCCGCCTCCGTAGACGATCTTGCCGTCTTCGACCGCCACGGCAACCACGTTGAGCGCGTCGTCGACGGACCGCTCGATCTCGTCGAGGACATGCTCGGTGCCGCCGCGCAGCAGAACCGACACGGCCTTGGCGTTCTTGCAGCCGGTCACGAAGGTCAGCGAGTCCTCACCGATCTTCCGCTCCTCGACCAGACCCGCCGTGCCGACGTCGTCAGGGGTCAGCTCGCTGGCCTTCGAGACGATGTTCGCACCGGTCGCCTTGGCAAGCTTCTCCATGTCCGACTTCTTGACTCGGCGGACGGCGTAGATGCCGTCCTTGGCCAGGAAGTGCTGGGCCAGGTCGTCGATGCCCTTCTGGCAGAACACCACGTTCGCCCCGGACTTCTGGACCTGGTCGACCATCCGGTGCAGCATGTTCTCCTCCTCCTGGAGGAAGGCGTTCAGCTGGGAGGGTTCATTGATCTCGATCTTGGCGTCGATCTCGGTCTTCTTGATCTCGAGTGCGGCATCCAGAAGGGCGATCTTCGGCGTCTCGACGCGCGGGGGCATCCCCGAGTGGACCTTCTCCTTGTCCACGATGACGCCCTCGATAAGCTGGGAATCCGTGATCGCTCCGCCCTGCTTCTTGACGATCTGAATGTCGTCCAGGTCGACCGAGTAGCCCTTCTCGTGCTTCTCGGCGACCGACTGGACGGCCTTCACGGAGATATCGGCCAGCAGGTCCCGGTTGAAGGAGACCGACTTGGACGACATGGAGGTCACGGCGACTCGCTTGAGGGTGTCCGGGTCCTCGATCTTGACCGGCTCCGAGATCCCGTTGAGCACCTCGAGGGCCTTCTGGGCGGCCAGCCGGTACCCCTGCGAGATGATCGTCGGGTGGATGTTCTGCTCGATCAAGGCCTCGGCGCGCTTCAACAGCTCGCCCGCGAGGATGACGGCGGTGGTCGTACCATCGCCGGCCTCTTGGTCCTGGGTCTTCGCAACCTCGACCAGCATCTTGGCGGCCGGGTGCTCGACATCCATTTCCTTCAGGATCGTGACGCCATCGTTCGTGACCACGACATCGCCCATCGAGTCGACGAGCATCTTGTCGAGGCCACGCGGCCCGAGGGTCGAGCGAACAGCGTCCGCGATCGCCTTCGCGGCCGCGATGTTGTTCGACAGCGCGCCGCGCCCCCGTTCCCGCTTGGTTCCTTCCTTTAGCACCAGAATCGGTGTCTGTCCTGTCAGCATGGTTTTCGCTTCTCCCGAGTATCCTCTCGGTTGTCAGGAGCGCTGAATATGCACTTGTATTTAAACAGAGCGCCCCGCGCTGCTTCGTGGGCCACAGTCCCTCGGAAAGCGGGCAGGGCGGGAGGTCGGAGCCACGTCCTGGGTGCCGATCGAGGCCGCCGCAGCATCGTCGGGGCCGTCTACGGTGGCTCGGGGGCAAAGCGGGCCGTGAAGTGCCGGAGGTGTTCGGGCGCTTCCACGATCCGCATTCCGCGGACGGAGGCTCGTCGGTCCCAGACCCGGCAGACGGTGTCCGCCACGAACCTGAGATGGCTCTCCGTGTACACCCGGCGGGGGATGGCGAGCCGAAGGAGCTCGAGGGGGTTCGACGAGGGCGCGGTGACGTCCTCGAACATGATCGCACCCACCTCGACCGACCGTACGCCACCCTCCCGGTAGAGTTCGACGGCGAGGGCCTGCCCGGGCAGCTGCGGAGGGCGGAGGTGCGATAGGAAGCGCGTCACATCGAGATACACTCCATGCCCCCCCGGCGGCTGCATGATCGGGACCCCGTGGGCAGTCAATCTCCCGGCCAAGAACCGAACCTGGCCCAATCTGTGCTCGAGGTAGTCCTCCATCAGCGCCTCTTGGAGCCCGATCGATATCGCTTCCAGGTCTCGGCGAGCGAGGCCCCCATAGGTCGGAAACCCCTCGAAGACGATCAGTTCCTCCTTGAATCGGGCCGCGAGCCCGGCGTTCCGGGTGGCGATGAAACCCCCCATGTTGACCAGCCCATCCTTTTTGGCGCTCATCGTCGCCCCGTCGGCCAGGTCACAGACCTCGCGCGCGATTTCGCGGACGCTTCGCGAAGATTGCCCGGTTTCCCGCTCCCGGATCAGGTAGGCATTCTCCGCCCAGCGGCAGATATCCAGATAGAGCGGCTTCTGGAAGCGACGGCAGGTCTCGGAGACGGCCTTCAGATTCGCGAGAGAGACCGGCTGGCCGCCACCCGTGTTGTTCGTCAGCGTGACCATGACCAAAGGAACGTGGCTCCCTTGGGGCGACTCCAATAGCTGCTGGAGCTTCGGCACATCGACATTGCCCTTGAAGGGGTGCGGATCGTCACAGGCGTACGCCTCCGGGATCGCCAGGTTGAGCGGCCGGGCGCCGGCGCGGAGTACGTGCGCCTGCGTGGTATCGAAGTGCATGTTGTTCGGGACGATGTCTCCCGGTTTGGCGAGCTGCGAAAACAGGAGATGCTCCGCGGCTCGGCCCTGGTGCGCCGGGATGATGTGCGGGAATCCCGTGAGCTCCCGCACGGTGGCTTCGAAATGCACAAAGTTCCGGCTGCCCGCGTAGGCCTCGTCGCCGACCATCAGCCCGGCCCACTGCCGATCGCTCATGGCGGCAGTACCGGAGTCCGTGAGCAGGTCGATGTACACCTCTTCCGAGAGGAGGTTGAACAGATTGTATCCGGCGCGCTCCAGGGCCCGCTCGCGCTCCGCGCGAGAGGGCAGCCGGATCGATTCGACCACCTTAATGCGATACGGCTCGATGGGCGCCGTCGGGTCCGCCCCTTCCGGTTCCACGAGAGCCGGCGAGCGCACCGACTCCCTTAGCCTCTGCCGTGCGGCCGACATCGACCGAGGACCGGGCCCGGGTCCCCGGTCGAAGGAGGGCGGTAGTCACTGGTCCGCGGCCGAGGAACCGTCCGAGCTCGTCGGCTTCCCGCTCGATCCCGTCGATGATGGAGCTTGAGAGCGGACCGAACGGCTCCACCCGTACCGTAGTGCTGGGACCGGCTGCCGCGTAACTCCACACACCGACTACTCGGCCGTCCACCAACAGCGCGGGGGCGATCCATCCCTGCGGGCGATAGAGACGGTGGTGCAGCGAGCGCGGTAGGAGCGCGGTCTTGTCCTCGTGCTGCAGCACGTAGGAGTCGAAGTATGGCAGCAGCCGGACCGACGGCGACGGGAGCCGTGCGGATTCCAGCGCGGAGAGGTCGGACGCCAAGACCCAGCCTCGTTGCTCGCCGGTGTCGACCCCGGCCATTTCGGGAAGCAGACGGGACCAAACTCGGGCCGCGTCCCGCAGCCGTAAGCCGGTCCACCAGGCGAAGTCGCGGAGCTGGGCCGGTCCGGCTACCCTAAGGTACCGGCGGAGCAGGTCGTCCTCAGCCTGGGGGACCGGGACATCCTCCCAGTGGGGGATCCAGGCGTCCGCCCGGATGTACTTCGGGACGTTCCCGGAGCCCGGAGTTACGCAGACTACACCGTAAGCCCCGGCGAGGTGCAACAACCAGCCCGCCGGGAATGTTAGGCTACCGAACCCCACTGCCGGGACGTCCCGCCGGCTGCCCCAGCCCCCGCCGGGCCTCGAGGTCCTCTTGGCCCCGAGCAGGACTCCGACGCGGTCCGCGATGGCATCGACGGTGCATTCCTCGTCGAGCGATTGTAACAGGGCCGACGCCAGCCGGTGTACCTGGGCAGCGGAGTAGCCCCGACGGCGAACGTAGCCGACATCCCGATCCGCCCGGAGCGAAGTCCCTCGGACGAAGATCGATACCGCCTTGGCCGGCACCACGTGGAGGGTCCGCCGCATGCACCAGACCTTGACCAAGGACCGGGTCCGGGACAGCGCCCGGTCAACATCGGCAGGGGCCAACCCGCGGACGCGTGTGGCGAGGGAGAGCCGGGCCGCTGAGGCGAGCTGCGCGTGCACTCCGCCGATGTCGCCGGCCACGGCGACCATGGAGGACCGTGCTGCCCGAGCCAGCAGATGGTGCCGGTGCAGCCGGAATGCAGCGACCTGGGCCGGCTCGACCGATAGTGCGGGCCGGGCCCTGTTCTCTGGCTTCAAACGCATGACTCCGCGGCAGGACGACGCGCGGCAGAACCCGGACCGTGACTACATGCCAGGGGCCTAACGACGCTTGGGACGCCGGCGAGGTGCGGCAGCCCGAGTGCGCGCTCGGCGGCGCCGGGGCTGGGCGCTCGGCATACGGGCTTCCCAGAGTGCGATGACGTTCCCTTCAGGGTCGGCGCCGATGAAGCTCCATCCCATTCCCGGGACCTCCATCTTGGGGACAATCTGGGCGCCACCGGCCTGCTGGAAGCGAGCGATGGCCTCGTCGATGCGGTCGACGGAAACGAAGTTCCGGGGCCGGTCCTCCGCGCCCATGCGGCGATACATTCCACCGCCGACGCTCTTGCCTCGGGGCCCCGTCGAAATCAACCGGTAGTCCATGTCCGGCATGTCGGCCTTTGTGAACGTCCACCCAAAGACCTCCGTATAGAAGCGAGAGAGACGATCCGGATCGGCGGCAGGTATCTCAAAGTGTACTATCGTCGAGATCGACATCGGGCGCACCCAGCACGGACAAGCTGTACACAGCCATAAAGCAGGCCGAGGGATGACACGACCCCGGCGCCCCGACAGCCCGAAGGTCCGGGGGCCGGCAGGGTAGGTCTGAGATGGAACGCGACGGAAGGCGGGGCGATTCTGACCCACCCGTCCGACAGGCCGACCTTGAGGCAGCGGAGATCGTTGCCGCGACCTTCTACCTGCGGCGCAGGCACAGCTCGGAGGTTTTGTCGGCCTTGAATTCCTTCGGAAGCGCCCGACCGCACGATCGGAGGTATCTGAGGCGGGAGGAGTTCGCCGCCCGGTTCGGGGCTGACCCCGACGACATTGCGCTGGTCACCCGTTGGATCGGAGAGAGAGGGCTTGCGCTGGTCGCAGCTGACCCGGCGCGGCGGACCGTTCGCGTTCAGGGGCCGGCCAGTGCGTGGAACCGGGCGTTTCAGGTCGTGCTCGGACGCTACTCCCGCGGTCCCCGCCGATACATCGGGCACGAAGGGGAGCTCATCCTCCCGCCCGAGCTTGACGGACCGGTCGTGGCGGTGCTCGGACTCGACGCTCAGCCGGTTCTCCACACCCACTTCCGGATTGCCGCAGCCGGAACCGCCGGGTACCCTCCCGGACAAGTCGCCGGTGCCTACGACTTTCCCCCGGCTCAGAATGGGAACGGGCAGACCATCGGACTGCTCGAGTTTGGCGGAGGATACGCTCCGGGCGATCTCGCCACGTTCTTCCAGCAGGCGGGCCTGCCGCTGCCGAACGTTGTCTCCGTTTCCGTCGACGGCGCCTCCAACGCGCCGACCGGGGACCCGGACGGGCCGGACGCCGAGGTCGAGCTGGACATCGAGTTGGCGGGTGCTCTCGCCCCGGGCGCGACGATCGTCGTCTACTTTGCACCCAACTCCGAGCAAGGCTTCGTCGACGCCCTGTCGACCGCCATTCACGATGCGACGAACAAGCCGTCCATCGTTTCCGTGAGCTGGGGCGGACCCGAGCCGACGTGGACCTCGGCCACCCTCACCGCCTTCAGCCAGGCGGCCGAAGACGCCACCGGTCTCGGTGTCACGGTGATCGCCGCGGCCGGGGACGATGGCGCGAGCGACGGAGAAGGCGGCGGAGCGCTTGCCGTCGACTTTCCCGCCTCAGGACCGTACGTCCTCGGATGCGGGGGCACCCGCCTGCTGCTGTCCGCGGAGACCATCACCGAAGAGGTGGTCTGGAACGACCTCGCGGAAGGCGAGGGAGCTACCGGCGGCGGAGTCAGCCAGGTCTTTCCCCTTCCGTCGTACCAAGCCGATGTCGGAGTGCCGACTGGGGAGGGTGGCTTCGAAGGACGAGGGGTGCCGGACGTGGCCGGGGACGCCGACCCCGAAACCGGCTACGCTGTGTTTGTGGACGGATCGTCAGCCGTCATTGGCGGCACCAGCGCCGTAGCTCCGCTCTGGGCGGCGCTCGTGGCACGGCTCAACGAAGCCCTCGGAGCCCCGGTCGGGTTCCTCCAGCCTCTCCTGTATGCGCCGGCCGAGGAGGCTACGTTCCATGACATCACGGAGGGGAACAACGGCGGCTTTGATGCCGGCCCCGGGTGGGATGCCTGTACCGGCTGGGGATCGCCCGACGGGACCGCCCTGCTGTCGGTCCTACAGGGCTCTGGGCCGTCGAAGCCGGCGCCCTGAGGCTTACTTCCCAAAGTTCCGGTGCCGGAGCTGGAAAGCACGAATGGCCCTCAGGAACTCGGTCTTCGTGAGGCCGGGCCACATGACATCGGAGAAGTAGAGCTCCGAATAGGCGACCTGCCACAACAGGAAATTGGAGATCCGCTCCTCTCCGCTGGTCCGGAGCACGAGGTCGGGGTCCGGCAGATTCGCGGTGTACAGGTTCTCGGAAACTTTCCGGTCATCGATCTGGTCCGGCCTGAGCGTCCCCGCAGCGACCTGCTCGGCGAGGCGCCGGATCGCGTGGACGATCTCCTCTCGGCCACCGTAGGCGATTGCCACGTTGTACCGGTACTCGGAATAGTCCTGCGTCGCCCGTTCCGCTAGCTCGATCGCCGCCACGACGTCGGGGCGGAGAACGGCTCGGTTCCCGATCGCCGCCACGTGGATCCGGTGCCGGTGAACCCGGGGGTCCTTGGCAATGTCCGTGAAGGCTTCGGCAAAGAGGTCCATCAGCTGCGACACCTCCTCCGGGTCTCGGTCCAGGTTCTCGGTCGAGAGCGCGTAGACGGTGAGAATCCGGACGCCCACCTCGAGGCACCAGTTCAGCAGCTCCTCGAGCTTGTCCTTCCCGCGCAGATGTCCCTCCTCCACGAGAAGCCCGTGGCCGCGAGCGTAGCGTCGGTTCCCATCCATGATCAGGCCCAGGTGTCGGGGCACGGGCTCTTGGCGGATCAACTTCAGGAGCCGACGCTCGGTGCTGTCCCGAAGAGCGTCCGCGATGATGCTCGACAGGTACGGCGGCCGTCGTTCCTCGCGCGTCTCCGAGGGTTCGTCGGTCGCCACGCCGGTTGTACGTCCTGCGGGGGTTAAGGGTTCCACCCTCGCAACCGCGACGGCCAGTCGACCGGACGTCGTAGGTGCGACCGTGCGCCGTCTGTCGACCGCAACTTAATTGAGCCTCACCGTCGCCAGTCTGGAGTGGACCCGGTATGGCCCGCCGGATCCGATACTGTGGAAGGCAGGCATCCAACCCGATTCGATGGCGTCGATTGGTTCCGACGGTTTCGGGCCCTCTACAATGCGTCCGCGGCCAGCCCGCTGACGGAGCTCGGCATCTTCTACGACCGGCACCGGAAGTTCGTCGAATACAGCCAGCGTAGCGATCCGGACAATCCCGAGTACACCGACGAGGAATGGAACCGCGTCATGTCCACGCTGTTCGGAGAGCTAGCCGGTGACCTCGGGCTCGCGCAGGCCCCGGACTCCCGGGGACATCCGCGGCTTGAGTGGTACCTGCCCGGCGTCACCGACCGTCCGTCGGTCGTCATCTGGGGCACGTCGGAGGCTGCACTGACGATCCTGACGGAGGATCTCGCGCAACTGACCCGGACCGGCCCGGACCTCTCGGTCGTCCTGATGTATCCGGACTATCCGTACCCCGAGGGCGCCTCCACGTATGACGAGGCGGCTCTGGTCTGGAGGCGCCGCCTCGAATCCCGGCTCTACGACCTGAGGCCAAGCCGCGAGATCCTGACTCTCATGATCAGTGCCTACTCGTTCGACCTGCCGGCGCCGTGGTTGGGGTACCTCTGGCGCCCGTCTCGAGCGGCCCTCGAGGCGACGCACTGAGTCTCCGAGCGACCGGGCTTTAAGCCGCACTTCGGTGCATGGCGTATGCCCCGGAACACCGATGCATCCGGGGGGGCTCCCCCCCGTATCCGGGCGGCTCGGTCCCGCGACTTGGAGGCCATCCGGTCGATCTACAACGAGGCGGTTCGGACCACGACGGCGACGTTTGATACGGTACCGCGGACGCGCCGGGAGCAGCGGGTCTGGTACTCTGCCCACGAGGGGCGCTACCCGGTCCTTGTCGTGGAGGCGGAGCACCGAGTGGTCGGCTGGGCGTCGTTGAGCGCGTGGTCCGACCGCCGGGCCTACCAGGATACGGCGGAGCTCTCGGTCTACGTGGCGTCAGCACATCGCGGCCATGGTTTCGGGAAGGCGCTCATGGTCGGGATCCTGGAGGCGGGCTGTCGACGGGGCCTTCGGACCGTCCTGGCTCGAGTCGCCGACGGTAACCCGGCAAGTCGAGGTCTTCACCTGAAGGTCGGATTTGTTCCGGTCGGCGTGATGCACCGCGTCGGGAAGAAATTTGGTCGCCTGCTCGATGTCGAATTGCTCGAGTTCCACTGGGAACCGGAACCCGGCCCTCGGCACTAATGCGGCACTCCTCCTTCACTGCCTTTACATGAGGCGCCGGCCTACCCCGGCCGTATGCCCCCGCGTCGGACCGCGACGGAGGCCGCCCACGACCAGAGCCCGAAGATCGTCGTGACGGAGAACGGGCCGTACGAGGTCTCGGGAAGGATCGCGCTTCAGCTCCAGACGATTCAATCGAATTCAGAGGGCATGTCCTGGGAATGGGTCGCCGGGCGTACGTTCGACACCGAGGAGACCTACTACCTCTGTCGGTGCGGTCGCTCGGGGCACAAGCCGTTCTGCGATGGAACCCACGCCAAGGTCCGCTTCAACGGTCGGGAGCGAGCTTCGAGAGAGTCGTACGATCGTCAGGCGGGCGTGCTCGACGGCCCCACGCTGACTCTGCAAGACGCCGAGCCATTGTGTGCGTTTGCCCGTTTCTGCGATCCGGAGGGGAAGATCTGGGGTCTGGTCCCGGCTTCGGACGATCCTCGCGCCCGCGAGCTCGCGATGAGGGAGGGCATGCGGTGTCCGGGCGGGCGGCTCGTCGTTCACGAAAAGCCGTCGGGGAAGGCGGTGGAGCCGGACCTGCCTCCATCCGTCGGGGTTGTCGAGGATCCGGCGATGGAGTGCAGTGGCGGGCTGTGGGTCCGGGGCGGCATCCCGGTCGAGTCTGCGGACGGACGTCGTTACGAGGTTCGGAACCGCGTGGCGCTCTGTCGATGCGGCGGCTCCAGCAACAAGCCGTTTTGTGACGGTACTCACGCGAGCATCAAGTTCCGCGACGGACTTGGCTGAGTCTTCCGGCAGTCGGTTGCCGCGCCGATCTAGACGTACTGCTGGTCGGTCGGGCAGTAGTAGCGCCCGTACTGGGCGACCCAAACCGTGGGCTTGCCGCACTTCGGGCACGGGGGCCCGTTGGCCTGTCCGGGGGCGCCGCCGGGCGCGGCGTAGCCCGTCGGGGCTGGCGACGCGTAGGTCTGAAACTCCTGGACGGGCACCTTCTCTCGCGTGAAATAGTACAAGATCGCCGCCGGCCAGCAAATGATCACCAACAGGATCAGAATCCAGAGGGTGTACTTTCGCTTGTACTGAATCGGGCCAGCTACCGCAGACATCTGCTGAGGCTGGGGTGGGTAACCCATGGTGCGGCCCATCCGCTTTAACCTCATAAACCTCGGGGTAAAGCCGGGTGGGGTGTTGGAAGAACCGTCCAGTCCGCCGGACCTCGTGCCGGAATGGGAGTACCTGCTTTCCCACCACGAACCCGCCCGGTACCGCCGGACACTACGAGTCCGACTGGGTCGCGCTCAAGTGCACGTCTGTTCCCGATGCACGGGTCAGCTCCTAGGCGGATTGGCCGCCGCCGCGCTCTTGCTGCTGGTGAGCCGCGCCCCTGCGCTGGTGTTCAGCCCCGGCGTACTGATCGTGGTTGCCTTCCTGCCCGCACCGGCGACGTACGACTGGCTCTCGCAAACCATCCGAGGAAGGGAGTCCACGAACGTGCGCAGAGTCGCGTCGGGGTCGGTGCTGGGGTTCTCGTGGGTAGTTCTCTTGGCGCTGCTCCTCAGCCGTCAGTGGACCCTCTTCCTCGGAGGAATTGTCATCGCCGCGGGCTATGCGCTCGTCGTGGGGCTCGCCCTCCGCCTTTCGGGTGCTTGGGTTCGCGTCATTCACGACCACTTCCCGGGGATCGCCGTAGATTGAACTTCCCCCCGTTCCAGGGGGCGGGGGAAGTCGGGGACATTTCCCGGGTCCGGAGGACGGGACCTGGCGAACGGATCCGGGAACGGTCCCCTACGGAAACCTGCGACCCGTCTCAAAGTCCGATGGGATTTTGAGGCGGTTGGCAGTGCAGGGCTCTGGGCCGTAAGGCCCCCTCCGCGACCGTGGCCGTACACAACCGCACGGTCGCGGGGGCCCCGACGCGACGAGCTCCTCGCGCTCGCCCCGAGTACGCATTTAGTAGCCGGCATGAGGCGGACCTCGAGAGGCGATCGAGGCACGAGCGACGCCCCGTCGTCGCCACCCTGCGCGCCGAAATGGCTAAGGGGTGCTCCGGATGCGAGGCGCTCAGGGCCCATAGCTTAGGCTGGCTGGAGCACCCGGCTGATAACCGGGAGGTCGTCGGTTCAAATCCGACTGGGCCCACGTTCCCTGAAGGAATTGTCCTCCCGGCACAATTTCTGAATTGTCACCCCGTCACCGCCGTTGACGCCGCGGGCCGGTTCGGTCCCTGGACTGAGTGCCGACCCGGGCCCTCACTCGCCCGCGCGTGGGTTACGGTGCAGCTGAAGGAGCCGAGTTGAGTGGCGCCCGGCCAAAGAGTGCCATCAAGATAATCCCGAGCAGCATCGCGCCCGCGAAGCCTTCCATTCCATCGAGGGCGTACTGGTTCTGACCTGCGAAGAGAAAGAGGAGACCGGAAACGGTGGCAGCGAGGGTCGAGCCATGCGTTACTCCCGCCGCATACAGCCCTCGGCGCTGACCGCTTCGCAGCGCGACGCCGACCGCGAAGCCCGTCAGGAGGACGGCGAGTACGGCTACGATCACGTGTGCCGCGAGCAGATCCGTGGGATAGGGGCTACCATCAATGGCGAGCGTATTGCCGAGTACGACCTCCGCGATCCAAAGCGCCAGCACGGGTATTGCGAGGATCCGGAGGGGCACCAAGGGAGCTCCGGAAGTCGGCCCCGACGTTGTGGGATCCGCGCTCAGGTTCGCCTCCACCCACTTCTAGAGAGTGCTGACATTAGAGATCGCCCGGGCTCGCGCCATCGCTTAGCCCCCGGGCCAGTCCGAGGCTCCTACTTAACCCCGGACTGCCCGGAGTTGAGGCACGGACCCGACACCCCACAGGGCGATCGGCGTCAGCTTTCGAGTCAGCCGCTGAGCATGGCCACTCCGCGAAGGGAGTTCTTTGTGTTTGCCCGGCCCAGCGGTCTACCTCTTGCCGGAATTGCCCCGGCAGAAATGCCGGACCTCGCTGGAGCTCCGAGGAGCCGACCCCCGCACTAGCGGCCTTAGGCGGACCCGGGCCGCACGACCAGCACCGAACACTTAGCGTGGTGGATGACCCCGTCGCTAACGCTGCCCAGCAGAAGGCGCCGCGCCCTCGACAACCCCCGAGCTCCCATGACCAATAGGTCGGGCCGGCGATCGTCCAGGTACGTCAGAATTTCCTCCACCGGTTCGCCCTGCATGAGCTCCTTTGTCACGGTCGAAAGGCCGGCTCGACGGGCCGCTTCCAGGGCACGACTGAGGAGCTCCTCGAACAGTCGGAGGTCCTCCTCTCGAGGTTCAACGACCTCGGCTCGCCGTTGCACCGAATAGACCGTATGGGCCGGCACCACGGCCAGAACCGTCAGCGCCGCCGAGAAAACTTTGGCCAGCTGGACCGCCTCGTCCAGTGCCCGCTGGGCGCCCGGCGAACCATCGATTGCCACCACCATCGAGCGAAGTTCGGACACAGGATTCGTCAGGCGGCGGCCGTTTTAGTCCAGACCGTCAAGCGCACGTGACGTCCTCCCGGAATCCGCATCGCTCATAGCCCGGTCCGGCTGAGCTTGTCCGAGGGAATCCTCGTGGTGCAGAGGGTCAAGACCTCGCCTCCCCGTTCTCGGCGTCGCCCCCGGGACCACGTTCGGGTCAACCGCCGACACTGGGACCGGCTCAGTGCCTCGTATGACCGACGATATCGTAGGGTCCTCGGCGGTCGGTTCGCCCGTGCCTGGGGAGTCTGGCGCATTCCGGAGCGCCACCTCGGTCTTCTCGGCCCGGTGCGGGGGAAGTCGGTACTGGAGCTCGGATGTGGGGCGGCGCGCTGGTCCATCGCTCTCAGTCGGCTGGGGGCGCGTTGCGTCGGCCTGGACCAGTCTGGGGGGCAACTGCGCCACGCTCTCCGTGAACGCGCTCGGGGCGGGCGGGCCGTATCGCTCGTTCGCGCGAACGCCGAGCAGACGCCGTTTCCTAATGCGTCGTTCGACCTCGTCTTTTGCGACTGGGGGGCCATGACCTTCTGCGACCCGTACCGCACCGTACCCGAGGTGGCCCGACTCCTACGCCCGGGTGGGAGATTCGTCTTCGCGACGAGCACTCCGATTTTTGTGATCACCGACGACCGCCGGCACGACCGACCCACGCGCAAGCTGAGACGCTCGTACTTCGACCTCTACCGGATCGAGGACTCGCGGGAGGTCGAGTTTCAGCTTCCATATGGGGTATGGATCGACCTCTTCCGGAACAATGGCTTCGTCATCGATCGCTTGATCGAGCCCCGACCGGGCCCTCGGACGCGTAGCAAATACCTGACCGCTGCAGAGTCCCGCTGGTCGCGTCAGTGGCCGAGAGAGGCCATCTGGCAGCTTCGGAAGCTCCCTTCCGGGCGGAGCGCCGGATGAGCGGGAAAGTCCGGGCCCGTGACCTGGACATACCCTTCGAAGGCACACCGGGCCGCTGGAACGCTATTACTGACGTTCCCGGGGTGCGCGTAGGGCACACGACGCTCATCCGTGACGGGAAGTCCGACGCGTCCGACGCAGTGCGTACCGGTGTGACGGTCGTCGTTCCGAAGCCTCGGACCGAACAGGAGGCAGTCTTCGCCGGTTGGTTCCGGCTCAATGGCTACGGCGAGCTCACGGGAACGGCATGGATCGATGAGGCCGGTCTGCTGGACGGCCCGGTCGTGACTACGAACACTCATAGCGTCGGCGTGGCTCATGCCGCGATCGCCGCCTACGCCCATGGGCGACGGCTGGGCGAAGAGCGCTGGTCCCTTCCGGTGGTGGGGGAGACGTGGGACGGCTACCTGAACGACCTCTGGGGCGACAACGTGACCAGTCAACACGTGCTCTCAGCGCTGGCAGAAGCCCAGGACGGGCCCGTCGCAGAGGGTAGCGTCGGCGGCGGAACTGGCACGATCGCCTACGAGTTTAAGGCGGGAATAGGGACGGCGTCTCGGAAGGTCTCGAGCGCGAGCGATTACACTCTTGGCGTATTGGTACAGTCGAACCAAGGGCGCCGGGAACAGCTCCAGATCGCCGGGGTCCCGGTCGGCCGGGAGTTTGCCGAGGACCGTACGAAGGAGCCCGACAGTGGCTCGATCATCGGCATCGTCGCCACGGATGCTCCCCTCCTTCCCCATCAGCTCAAGCGGCTTGCCCGCCGGTGTGCTCTGGGGCTCGCGCGGAGCGGCAGCGTCTCGGGCCACGGCTCCGGGGACCTCTTTCTCGCATTCTCCACGGCGAACGATGGCCAGGTGGAGGGACCCAAGGAGCGGCGGCTCGCGGCACTGCCCGAGGACGCACTGAATCCCTTCTTCGCTGCCGTCGTCTCCGGGCTCGATGAGTCTGTCATCAACTCCCTTGTGGCGGCCGAGACGATGAGCGGATTGCACCATCGCCGGGCAGTCGCGCTGCCCCACGATCGCCTCAGATCCGTCCTGAAACGACACGGGCGCCTCGGGTAGCCGGTCCCGCTTCCGGCCGAGTCTTCCTATCGACGGGACCTCGTCCGGCGCAGACCGCTTGTCGAGGGACTCCAAAGGTCCTAAATAGCGAGAAAAAATGCACCGGCCTGCCGGGTTTTTCCGATGGCACATCCCGAGGGCCGCCCCGGGTCTTTCCGCCGTTCCCGATCGCTTGGCGACGACCGCGCTCTCGGGCGGGTCGCGGCAGTCATCGTGCTGGTTCTGGTGGTTGTCGTCGCAGGGGCCGTCACGTACGTCGCCTATCCGGGCACCAAGACGACCTGTCAGCCGGTCAACGATCCCGTCTGCGTCCCCGCCGCGCTCAGCACCGATGACCTGGGTCTCCTGGCACCGCTGAAAACAGTTCAGCAGGGCGTGCCGATACCCTTCACCGCCATCGTTCCCTCGCAATATCGCGCCACGAGTTTTAGTTTCAACTTCGGCGACGGAACCTACAACAACACTACTTCACCGACCGTGACGCATGCTTTCGCCGAACCGGGGGTCTACGCCGTGTCGGTCTCGGCCGACATCAGCGGAGTGACCCACACGAACGACCACGCACTGGCCGAGATCGCCGTCGCAACGTCCTACGCATCGGACTCCCTCGGTACGATCCCGACCGATGTGCTTTCGCTGGTGTCCAACACCACGTCGACCTCGAACCCCACATCCCTCATCCTCACGGGAGAAAGTGTCACGTTTGACGGAACCTACACGCTCCCGCCGACGAACCCGCTGTACTCGCTCGGGACGGCCCGCATCATCTCGCCGGGCGGAACGCTCACGAGCTCGACCAACACCTCTCAGGGCCTGGCAGCCACCTACACCTACTCCAAGCCCGGGACCTATGAGGCAACCTTCGTCGGCTCCGGAGTCGCGGCGGGACTCCCGACCAGCTACCTGAACTTCTCTTACACGATCAAAGTGGGTACGTCCGGAGCGGGGTATGCGTTCGCCGGCCTCTCCTCGGCCGTCGACCCGCACCCGGGTCAGATCATCTCGTATGAGGACTACTCGGGCGGAGCCACGACCTTTGACCCGGCCATCGACTACGATCTCGCAGGGTACGAGGTCGTCGGCAACGTCTACCAGCAGCTCGTGCTCTACAACGGAAGCGCGGCGGGCCCGAACCCGAGCGACTACATCCCCGAGATCGCCACGTGTGTACCCGGCAGCCAGGAGTGCGCGACGCTGTACAACGGCGATGACCTGGTTCAGGGAACGAACTACACTTTCGTGATCAGCAGTACACCGCAGTTCTACGACCCGTACGACGTGGTCAATGGAGTCCATCCGTCCTGGGGGGTCTATCCGTCGGATGTGCTGTTCTCCATCCTGCGAACGCTCGGCTTCGTGAACGAGCCCTACGTTTCGTTCACGAACGGATGGATCATCAGCCAGTCGTTGCTTCCAGGCGGAAATTCGAGCTGGGACAGCGGCTACCACGCGACCTTCAACAACACCCCCGAGTACATGTTCGCCTCCATGACGATCAACGGCACCGACTGTCCGTCCATCGCGCTCACCGAAGAGCACGGATGCATCACGTTCCACGCCAACGCCAGCAACAGCTACGGTGATTCATGGCCGTTCTTCCTCGAACTCATCTCCGACCAACAGGGAGGCAGCATCGTCTCGTGCGGATGGTTCAGCAGCCCGGCGCAGGGTCAGGGAATCCCGGGCTGGACCCTCGACAATGCTTCGGACCAGGGCCCCCATCCGTGCCGTGCACCCACGGCCGCACAGGTCGCCGCGATGTCGCCGACCTCTTTCGACAACTGGGAAACGTCGTACTACAACGCCGTCACCGGCCAGTACCTGGGGAATACGCAGTGGAGAATGGTCGGCTCGGGCCCGTACTATCTGTCGGGCTTCGAGCTCGGCGAGAGCTACGACCTTGGCGCCAACCCGGCGTATCAGTCGAACCCGCTCTGCACCTGGTCGGAGTGTCAACCGCCCGCCGGACAGTATGCACCGGTGGTCCACGTGGTCTGGGAATCCGACCCGACGATCGGAGAGCAGTCCTTTGCATCGGGTGTAGCCGACTTCGCCAGCTTCCCGGCGACCGATACCGGCTTCATGCTGCAGCTCATCGAGGACGGGAAGGCCCAGGCGCTCATCATTCCGTCTCTGGCGGTGAACACCCTCTTCTTCGCCCTCAACTTTAGCGAGTCTGCCGCGTCTTCGTTCTCGCCCAACCCGCTCACGATCCCGTCGAACTTCTTCAGTTATCTCGGCATGCGACAGTTCATGGTGCACGCCTACCCGTATGCGTCGGTTCAGTCCACGGTCAACACCGTTGACGGGATCCAATACGCGTTCGACTTCGGAGGCGCGATCCCGGACTTCATGGGTGACTATTACCCGCACAACATCGATTGGCCGAGCGGGAATCCGTGCGCGAACGCGACGAATCCGAACTGTCCGGCGTACTGGTGGGCGCAGATGCTCAACAAGACGGGCCCCTATTACGACCCCGACGCCGCGAGCTGCACGGTCGCGAGTCCCTGCCGGTTCTCGATCTACAATTCAGCCGGCGATTTCGCCGAGGACTCGCGCATTGACCTCTACGCCGCGGCCGTCGCCAACGCGAGCGGCGGCAAGATCCAGATGACGCTCGTGGACATTCCGGCCGAAACGCTTGGGCTGGAAGGCACGGCCGGCCCCGGGACGAACGCCCTGCCGATGGAGACCGGGGTCTGGTACCCCGACTACCCCGACCCGACGGACTACGTGGGCATCTTCTACTTCCCGGACCAGACGTTCACGTTGCCCGAGTCCACCGCCGAGGGCCTGGGCTCGTCGTACGTTACGACGACTCCCAATGCGTTCAATTCGACGCTGCCCAATGGCCAGGCATGTCCGACCAACGCCGGCTTCTACGACAACATCTCCGCTGCCGGTTACGCGGTCGTTCCCCAATCCTGCCAGGGGGCGGCCTACGACGCGATGGTTGGGCTCATGACGGCCGCGGGAGCGCTGCCGGCGGGCCCGCAACGGGTCCTCGAGTACACCGAAGGCGAGGAGATCGCAAACCAGCTGGCGATCATGATCAGCGAGTACCAGATCAACATCGTCGTGCCGTACGCGTCGTGGATCAATCCGTCCTCCGTCTCTACGAACGTGATCTACGCCGGCTTCTTCTGGTGGTGGCTGGTCAACGGTAACGGGGTCCTCGCGTCGTCGACCTAAGACGACCCGGTCGAGGGGCTCCGCCTAGCGGCGCAGCCGCGGATCCAGCGCGTCGCGCAGCCCGTCAGCGAGGAAGTTCACGCTGATGGCGAACAGGAAGACCGTGAGGCCGGGGAACAGGATCTGCCACCAGGGGAAGATGCAGCTGATCCCCGGGTACGCGCAGTCCACGACGAACGTCTCGAGATACATCACCGAGATCGCGGAGAGCGTGCCCCACTCGGGGAACGGGGTCGTCGGCCAGATCGGGAAGCCCAGGAAGACGATCACGCCCAGCAGGAGCGGCACGGTTCCCACATCGAGCGAGAACTGGACCATGACCGGATAGGTCACGTTCGGCAGAATGTGCTTCCGCAGGATCCGACCCGCTCGAGCGCCGCCCGCGCGGGCAGCCTCGACATACTTCTGTTCCCGGATGACCAGCGCCTGGCCCCGTACGATCCGCGTGTAGAACGGCCACCAGGTCACGACGAAGGCGGCGATGAGCACGCCCACGCGGCCCAGGAACGAGACATGGCTGCCGATCGTGGTCTGGAGCACCGCCAGGACGACGAGCACGAGCAGAAGGCCGGGGATCGAGAGGAAGATGTCGGTGAGCCGCATGATCACCTCGTCGGTCGAACCCCCTTGATAGCCGGACACCGACCCCAGGATCAGGCCGATGAGGGCTCCGCTCCCGACGATCGCGGCCGAGATTCCCAGCGACCAAGGAGCGCCTTTGATCAGCCCGGTCGCCGTGTTGTAGAAGAGCCCGTTCGCCGGCTCGATGGCCAGCGAACCTAATGGGAGCGGGCCCAGCCCCAGCGGCGATAACGACTCCGTCGGTGGCACGAGCGACTTCTCGAGCGAGGAGACCAGGTAGCAGCCGGCGCCCGGCGAGAGCTCGGGTGCGGCGTAGGTGCAGACCTGAACGCAGTTGGTGGCGGTCGAGAGGTAGGTCCCGCAGTACAGCGTCATGGAGTCCGAGGGGCCGGGGTAAAAGAAGGACCCCAGGGCCACGATGACGAAGAAAATCAGGAGGCCCAGCCCGACCATGGCGAGGGTGTTCTGGCGGAGAAGGTGCCAGGTTCGCTTCAGCTGGTCCACGCGCGCGTTAAACGGGCGCGGGGCGGCTTTTTTCTCCGGCTCGGTCGCCGGGGGCTTCGTCGCCGCTGTACCGGGAGAGTCCTCGGCTGTGGCCATCGCGTCAGCCCAGCCGGACCCGGGGGTCGAGGTAGGCGTAGAGGATGTCGACGATGATGTTCGCCGCAACGACGATGATCGTGAAGACGATTGTAGTCCCGAAGATCACCCCGAAGTCAAAGGGCGGCCGAACCGAGTAGGTGAAGAGCAGTCCAATGCCCCGAAGCCCAAAGATATCCTCGGTCACGGGAAACCCGGCGAGGAAGAAGGCGAAGGTCAGGCCGAGGACCGTCAGCGTCACGTTGAACGCGTTCCGACCCGCGTGGCGACGAATGACCTGCTGCTCGGCCACACCGATGGCGCGTGCGTGCTTGATGTAGTCGAGGGACAGGACCTCGAGCATGCTGTTCCGGACAAACCGGAGGATGCCGGCGGCCGAGCCGAAGGCCACGGTGAAGGCGGGCAGCAAGAGTCGCCGGATGGTGTCGAGCGCGATCAACGGCTGGCCGTGGATGAGCGCGTCGATCGTGGGAAAATGCGTGGGATTGGTCTGACCGTAGATGCCGATCCAGCTGGGCTGGACGCCGTTGTATGGCGGACAGGCGTAGCCGCTCGGGTCCGGCGGTAGCCCGTACCAGAGATCCCAGGGCGTGGCGGTCCCTCCGCAGATGTGCGTGAAGCCGCCGGTGGCGAGCACCGCGAGCAGGAGCGTTCCGCCTCCGAGCAGGTACGTCGGAAGGGCGAAGCCGGAGAAGGAGAGGAGGCGGGCGGACTGGTCAAACGGTCGATTCCTCCGGACGGCGGCCCGATTCCCGATCGGGAAGGACATCAGCCAGATCATCACGAGCGACAGGGCCGCGAGTTCGAGCGTATAGGGTAGGTACCAGGAGAGAACGGTGAGGACGGGGATGCCGCCAGGAATGGCGATCTCGTAGAGGAGGCTATGTGCGGAGGTGTAACCCCACTGACCGGTGAACAGGTTGTACATGTACCGCGCCCACTGCACCGGTAACGGCTGATTGAGACCCAGCTCTCGGATACCGTTCCAGTACCAAGGATTCGGGCAGAACCGGGAGCCGTTCGGCGAGGTGAAGCCAAAGCGAGAGCACAGGACGTACGGGCCATTCCCGAACTTCGAAATTCCGAACTGCGACGACAGACGCTGCTCCGTCGGGATGGCGCTGACCAGTACGAAGGTGATGGTCATGACGCCCACCAGCACGGGGATCAGCAGCAGGATTCGGCGGATGATGTAGGTCCAGAGCTTCACGAGCGTTCCCCTCCCGACGAGGTTCGAACTCCGACCGCCGCGCCTTGCCGCCTCGCTCGCATCCCTTCAGGGGCCGTCGGCAGGGCATGGGATTGCCAGGTCCGGATTTTCCCCACCCAGCCTGCTCGGCGTCGCTATCGATGGCCTCCCTCTACATGAAAAGTGGGATTCCGGCCGGTCCGATTCCCGGGTTGAGCCGTGGGCTCGTCCTCAGGCTCGAGGGTCGGACCGACACGTACGAACGCTAAATCCCGCCCGGCCCTGCGAAACTCAGGAAGATACAGTGGGAGCTGGGATCCTGCCTCTCGGCCGGTCGCGCCGGAACGGCTTGGTAGGCTGCCAACTATGAGCGCGACTCCCGAGGTCTACCAAAATCTCGGACAGATGATCCGAGATCGGGCGCGCATCAGCCCCGAGAAGGTCGCTCTCGTTTGCTGGGATGGGACGCTCCGCTACGGAGAGCTGGACAGCCGGTCCGATCAGTTAGCGGTGGGCCTCTTGGAGAGCGGGATCGGCGCGGGCGACCGGGTCGCGACCCTGACCTCCAACCGGACCGAATTCGTCGCGCTCTGGTTCGCGGTTGCGAAACTAGGAGCGGTGCTCGTGCCGCTCAACACGGCACTCCGGGGGGAGTTGCTGGCCTATGAATTGGAGGACTGCCAGCCCAAGGGCCTGTTAGTGGAGCAGACCTATCTGTCGGCCTTCACCGCGGTTCGGGCCGGCCTGCCGGCCATCCCCGCATGGGTGGTCGGAGAGTCCCCTTCCGGGCCCGGGACCGTGCCGTTTGACTCGCTCCGTTCTGCGCGAAGATCCCTGCCCGAGCTCTCGGTCGAGCCGTGGCAGCCCGCCGAGATCATCTACACGAGCGGGACGACCGACCGTCCGAAGGGAGTCGTTCTGCCGCACCGAAGGCTGCTGAATACCCCCCGCGAGATCGGGGGGCGCGCCCGGCTGGATGCGGGCTCGGTCCTGTTTTCGGCGCTTCCCCTCTTTCACTGCAACGCCCAGGAGAAGACCGTACTGGTCGCGCTGCTCCATGGGCTCACGGCCGTCATCGCCGACCGATTCCGGGCGTCTACTTTCTGGGACCAGGCCGCCGCCTCGGGCGCCACTCATGTCTCGCTGCTCACCTCGATGATCTCGATTCTCTACAAGCAGCCGCCTACGGACCGGGACCGGACGCACGGGGTTCGCATCGCCACCGCCTCGGGTACTCCGGCGGACCTCTGGGCGGACTTCCAGGAACGCTTCGGCATCTCGATCGTGGAAAGCTACGGCATGACGGAGTGCGGCTGCACCACGATCATGAATCCGCCCTCCGCGCCCCGCGTCGGTTCGGTCGGCACGCCGTTGGGCTTCGTTGAAGCACAGGTTGTGGACGATTGGGACCGTCCGGTGCCGCCCGGGACACCGGGCGAGCTCCTGGTCCGGCCCCGAGAGCCGTTCACGATGTTTCTCGAATACTACCGGAAGCCGGAGAAGACGGTCGAGGCGTGGCGGAACCTCTGGTTCCACACCGGCGACCTGATGAAGCAGGACGCGGACGGCTACTTCTACTTCCTCGACCGGAAGAAGGACGTCATCCGACGTCGAGGGGAGAACATCGCGCCCTACGACGTGGAGAATGTTCTGAACCAGCACCCATCGGTGTTCGAGTCGGTCGTGGTCGGCGTGCCGGCGGAGGTCGGCGAGGAGGACGTGAAGGCGTTCATCCAGCTGAAGCCGGGTCTCCGGGTCGACCCGGAGGAGCTGTTCCGATTCGCCGCGGACCGGCTGCCGGCATTCATGGTCCCTCGGTACCTCGAGTTCATCGAGGATATCCCCCGAACCTCCAACCAGAAGGCGCAGCGTCGACTCCTCAAGGGAAAACGCTCGGAAGCTGAGGTCGAGCGACCGGCCTACCGGTAGACCGTCGTGCGGCGGCAACACGCTTACCTATCCCAAGCGGTCAGGGACGGGCGAGGAGCCTCCGGGAATGGAGTCGGCCGCTATCGACGACATTCTGTCGGTCCGGGACAACCATCTCTATGTGGAGGACCTCTCCGCCGCAGCCATCGCGCGACGATTCGGCACTCCGGTCTACGTGGTCTCGGAGAGTGGTCTCCGGAACCGGGTGCGCCGCTTCGTCCGGGCGTTTGCGACGCGATGGCCGGAGGGCGAGGTCCACGTACTTCCGTCGCTCAAGGCGAACTTTGCGCTCGCTCTCCGGCATCTGCTCACTCAGGAGGGGGTCGGTTGCGACACGTTCGGCATGCCGGAACTTCAGGTCGCCCTCGCGGCCCGAGTCCGCCCGGAATTGATCTCCGTCAACGGCTCTAGCAAGGACCGCGCGCTCATCGAGCGGGCGGTGCAGTCCGGCGCGCGAATCACGTTGGACAGCGAGAGAGAAATCGGAATCGTTCGCCAAGTTGCGCGGGACCTCCGGGTTCGAGCACGAGTACGGTTCCGGCTGCGACCGGACTATGCCGACCTCGATTTTCCCTCCGACTTTGGCCACGATGTGATCATCCGGGACGCGGCCCAGGCGTACAAGCCTGGGATTCCAACGGAGCTCCTGCTCCGCGTGGGTGAGGACGCGATCCGGGCGCCGGAGCTGGACGTCCGGGGTGTGATGGTCCACCTGGGTCGTCACACTAGTGACCTCGAAGTCTGGCGGCGCATGGCCGCCGGGGTGGGAGCCCTCATCGGTCAGCTTTCGCAATCCTGGTCGGGCTGGGAACCCACCGAGATCGATCTCGGGGGCGGTTTTCCCTCGCACCGGGACCCGACCGGTGAGGGGGTCCGGTATGAGCGGCACGAGGCCACAGGGGCCCCGGCTCCCGAGATCGAAGCGTATGCGGAAGCCCTGACTGGGGCGCTCCGCGAGTCGCTGCGCCGGCAAGGGGTTTCCCCTTCCGGGAAGGTCCTCGAGGTGGAACCGGGACGGAGCCTCTATGCGGACGTTGGGATCCATCTCGCAACCGTACGGAACATCAAGACACAACAGCGGCCCGTGGCCCGAACCTGGGTAGAGACGGATACCTCCGAGATGTTTCTTCTCGACACGCTGATCGAGCACAACCGCTGGGACACTTTGGTTGTCGAGCGAGCCCGCGAGGCGCCAACGGTGACGGCGGACATCGTCGGAATTTCCTGCGGCTTCGACGTTATCGTACCCGATGCCCGGCTGCCCGAGGTCGGCGAGGGCGACCACATTGCGTTCCTGGCCACGGGGGCGTACCAGGACGCAACCGCCGCGAACTTCAATGCCATGCCGCGGCCAGGGACCGTCCTAGTGCGCGGAGCCGACGCGTGGGTGATACGCCAGCCCGAGTCCGTCGAGGACGTCTTCCGGAGAGATGTGGTACCTGAGCACCTGGCGGCCGGCATCCCGGAGTCGACGCGATGAAAGTTCGCGGGATCGATCACGTATCCGTGTCCGTCAGCGATCTCGACCGGTCGCTCCGCTTCTACCAGGGTCTCCTAGGTCTCCCGCTCTTGGGTCGGGGCGAGGAGGAAGGGCCCACACTGTCCGGGCCGAGCGGGGATGTCCGGAGCCGGTTCCGCTTCGCTGATTTGGACCTAGGGACGGGGCAACTCCTCGAACTCTTGCAGTGGCTCGAACCCCACGGGGTGCCGGGCCGGGTCTCCGTCCACGACCCCGGCAGTGGTCACGTCGGCCTCCAGGTGGACAGCCTCGACGACGCGCTCCGTATCCTCGCCACGGCCGGCTTTTCCCCTCGATTCGACCCGGTCCGCCTGGAGGCCCCGGGATGGTGGGCCGGGGCACGGGTCGTCTACGTTTCGGACCCGGACGGGGCCACGGTCGAACTGGTTGAGTGGCCGTCGTCCAAAGGTCGCCCGGTCCGAGCTTGACCGGCGACCCTTCCGGATCACTAGGTCGACGCCGGCCGTTGCCAGACGGCCCGGTCAAAGGCCCAGCGGAAGCCCATGGCCTCGTAGACGGACTCGGCCATCGGCGTGGACTGGAGGAATCCGAGCGTGCACCCCAACTCGAAGCCCGTGCGTATGGCCCGCTCGGTGATCGCGCGACCGTATCCGCGGCCCCGCCATTTCGAGATGACGCCGACTGCGTAGACTCCGGCCACCCCTCGGTGGAGGAAAGCGGCGGACGTCGCAACAGGGGTGCCGGCGACCCGGCCCAGGAAGCGAAGGAAATCGGGCAGCTCGGTTCGCGAGGGGGGCGGCGACGGGGACGGGGGTGCCCCGCTCATCCCCTCGACCATGGTCGCCAGAAAGACGGGAACGTCGCTGGAACTCCGGACTGGGGCGATCTCCAGGTCCTCGGGAGTCGCTCCCTGTACCAGCCCGGCCGGGCGCAGCAGGAAGCCGGGCCGCCGGGTCCGCGCCGTCAGACCGACCTTCGCGGCCTGGGCGTCGACCTGAGCCTCGATTTCGGACGGCGTCTCCAGGCGCCAAGATCTCCCTCGCGCGGAAAAGTACTCGGCGGCTCGCTGGATGCCGGTCCACCCCGTCGAGACCGACTCTACGAAGGCGATGTTGAACTCCGGAATCGGCCTGCCAGAGTCGATAAGCGTCAGGTCCGGGGAGGGCACGATGTGCGCGTTCGGCCGCTGAAGCACCCAGGTCGCGTATGCGCCGTACAGATTCGACAGCACCGCCCCCATCTCCTCGCGACTCGTCGGGACCGTCCCAGAGGCCCGGGTTCGCGGTTCGGCCGGCTCCATCGTTGCGCCTGGATCGCCCCAACTCACCTGGGACTTAGTCCTGCCGCACGGGCAGGAGTACGGCTTGGAACCAAGCGGCTCCGTAGGACAGCCCCGCCGAAAGGCGTAAGCGGGAGGTCGGATTGCGCCCATCGACGACCATGAAGTGCGAAGGATGCGGTGCCGAGCTAGCTCCCAACGCGAAGACCTGCACTGCCTGCGGCCGAGCGACCACCTTTGGCCAACGGGCCGGGGCGGAAACCGAACATGTCGCCGAAAAGACGGGTGAGGTCGCCGGGAAAGTGGGCCGCGGTATCGTCGGTGGCGTCAAGGGTTTCGCGGCTGGGGCCAAGAAGGGCTACAAGGGCTCGGACGAGGATAAGCAGCAATAGTCCAGCCCACACGGTGGGACGCCCCGCACGGTGCCCCGTTCGTACGGCCGACCCGGAAGTGCGAAAATCGCTTAGATTCCTCGGGCTGACCTCCTGCGTTGGGTGATGTCACGGCCAGTTCATCCCTGGACGCCGGGGGTTCGGAGGCAGCGCCCCCAAAGGACACGGCGCCCGAGGACCCGCTAGCCCGATGGCATCGGCGTATCACGGAAGCGTTCCGGCGGCCCTCCACCGGGGTCGTCGGGGTCACCAGAGATCTCACGCGTTGGGTGGCCATCGCAGTACCCATCGGGGTCGTCGCGGGCCTGGGCGCGGCGCTCTTCTACTATCTGCTCAACCTCGCATCCGACCTCTTTCTCTCGACGGTTGCGGGCCTCACGCTTCCGATGGAAGGGACCACCGTTCCCTCGCTGCTCCAGTGGGGGGCCTCCTACCCCCGGCTGTTCCTAGTTCCGGCGGTGATGGTCCTGGGGGGCTTGGCCGTGGGACTCATTGTATGGCGACTCGCACCCGAGGTGGCCGGCCACGGCACGGACGCCACGATTCAGGCGTTCCACGAAGGCGCAGGCAAAGTTCGTTACCGGGTGCCGCTCCTGAAGACGCTGGCAAGCGTGGTCACGCTTGGCACCGGGGGTAGCGGCGGACGGGAAGGACCGGTTTCTCAAATCGGAGGCGGATTCGGATCGTTCCTCAGCGATCTGTTTGGTCTGAGCGACCGGGACCGGCGGATCGCCCTCGCGACCGGCATGGGGGCCGGGATCGGGGCCATCTTTCGAGCTCCCCTGGGTGGCGCGGTCTACTCCGCCGAAATCCTGTATACCGGGGACTTCGAGCCCGAGGTCTTCGTTCCCGCGATCATCGCGTCCGTCGTCGCCTACTCGGTCTACTCTACGATCTTTGGTTTTCACACGCTCTTCGCAACCCCGGCGGCGCTGGCGAGCTATGAATTCGACCCGGCCCGGTTACCGCTGTACGGCGTACTCGGCATCGTATGCGGAGCCGCGGGCATCTTGTTCGTGCGACTCTACCGACGCACCGACGGCTGGTTCGGTTCCCGCCGGTGGCCCGCCTACCTCCGCCCGACCGTGGGGGCGGCCTGCGCCGGCGCGATCTTCGTGGGGGCGTACTTCTTGGTTCCTCAGGAGAACCACTTCGCCGCGCTGTCCTCGCTGACCATCGGCTACGGATTCGTACAGGCCGCAATGCTCGGCGAGCTTTCTCAGGGGAACTTCACCCTCGTCGTGCTCTCGGTCCTCCTCGTCGCTATCGCCCTGCGCATGGTGATGACGTCCTTTGTCGTTGGGAGCGGCGGAAGCGCAGGACTGTTTGGGACGAGCGTCGTCGTGGGCGCGTTCCTCGGGACCATCGTCGGAGGCGCCGCTCACGTGCTGTTGCCCTCGCTTATCCCGCTCCCCGTGGTCGCGGTCTTCTCGATCGTAGGAATGATGTCGTTCTTCGGCGGAATTTCGAAGGCGCCTCTCGGCGTGCTCATCATGGTCGTAGAAATGGTGGGGAGCTACACGGTGTTGCCCGCCGCGATGGTCTCCATCTTCGTAGCCTACATTGTTACCGGCAGGAATCACATCTATCAAGAACAGCTGCCCACCCGGCTCCAGAGCCCCGCACATTTGGAGGAATACCGCAACTACCTGCTGGGCGTGACGCCGATTGGAGCCCTGGCCCGGCAGCTTTCCGAGACCGTTCCGCCTTCGACTACAGTGGCGGCCGCCCTCGACTTGGCGGTCGCGCACGGCCGCGTGGCCCTCTCGGTCGACGAAGGGGGCTCGTGGCACGGCGCCGTCTACCTCAATGATCTGCTCGCCATTCCGAGTGAGCGTCGGGCGCGAATCGCCGTGGGCGAGATCGCGCGGCCGGCCGAGCTCATGCTCTCGAGCGATCTCACGGCGGCGGAGGCCTTGAAGCGCATGTCGGAGGCCGGCACGAACATTGCTGTCGTACTTTCTGCGGAGGAACCCGTCCACGTTGTCGGGCTCGTGAGCCGTCAGGCGATCTTTGCGCCGGAATCCGTATCGGTGACTCCTGACCAGCGCTGAAAGGCGGCCCTCGACGGGCGCCCCCGGGAGACTGTCGCCCAGCGGGCACGCACAGTGCTGAATACTCGGAGACCCGTGGCCTCGCGATGCCGGGTCGGACTCTGTACCGAGACGCGGCACTGGCGGATGGGTCTGGACCCAACCTGAACGTCGGGGTGAGCATCCTCGTAGACGCCGGCCGCATCGTATGGATCCTGCCGACGGAAAACGAGCCGAAGGGAGATTCTGCCGCGAAGGTCATCGACGCCGGCGGAGCAACGGTGGTGCCCGGCCTCGTAGACTGCCACAGCCACATCACGCTCCCCGGGGGTTCGCATTGGATCGACCGTGGGTCCGACCCCCCCGAGCGGCTGCTCGAAGAGGCCGAACTGAACGGAGAACTGCTGCGCCAGTCGGGCGTGCGTTGGGCCCGGGACGTCGGATCGCCGATTGCGCTCGATCCCAACGATGGTCGACGCCGCGGACTGGCGCTCGGCGTTCGGGACAGGTGGAAGAGCCGAACGGACCGACCGTATGTCCGAGCGGCCGGTACATGGGTGCAGCGAGCGGGAACGATTCCCGGAGGCGTTGCCGCCGAGGCGTCCACGCCCGACGAACTTCTCTCGCTCAGCCAACAGCAGCTGGACGACGGCGCAGACCTCATCAAGCTCTATCTCGACGGCCCGAAGCCGGACGAGGCGCCGTGGACTGGGGAGGATGTCCGGCGGGTCGTGGCCATGGCGCACGCTCGAAACGCCAAGGTGACCGCGCATTCCACGACATTGCCGGGCGCCCGGGTGTGCGTGGACGGTGGCGTGGATTCCATCGAGCACGGAATGTCGTTGGACGAGGACGTAGCCCGACGGATGGTGGCCCAGGGCACGTTTCTCGTTTCCACTCTCGCCGTATTTCGCTCCTGGGCGACGTTCGCACAGACCACGAACCAGGCGCGCTTCGTGTCCGACGAGGCGCGGAAGCGAATCGCTCAGCGGAGGGACGGGGCGTACGAGAGCCTTCGGATCGCCCACCGAGCGGGAGTGAAGATCGCCACGGGTACGGACTTCGGTGGCGGCTCGCTCCGGGCGAATCAGCTGGCCTGGGAGGTCGAGGCGCTGGTCCAGGCAGGGCTACAGCCATGGGAAGCGTTGGCCTCCGCGACGCGCCGCGGCGGGGAACTGCTGGGAGAGGCAGATGCCGGCGTACTCCGTGCAGGGGGTCCCGCAGACTTCTTTCTGATCCATGGCGACCCTCTAACAGATCCCTCGGCCTTGTGGAGAGTCTGGCGGGTCGCCTGGGGCGTGCCCGAGTAGCAGCTGACCGGCTCGTCGGCCGGGGCCTGTGCGTGACTTAACAGGCGGTCGAGTATCCCGGGAGCGAGGCAGGCACCTATGTCTTCGATTCTGCTGGATGCCGCAGCGCGAGCGAACCGTTACTCGGAGACGTTACCCGCCCGGCGAGCTGCCCCGACTCCGGAGGCCGTCGCTGCGCTGGACCGCCTCACCGGGCCGATCTCCCCGGAAGGCATGCCGGAAGCCCGGGTCATTGCCGAACTCGACGAGATCGGTGGCCCGGCCGCCGTGGCAAACGCCGGTGGCCGATACTTCGGATTCGTGATCGGTGGCGGGCTCCCAGTGTCTGTAGCTGCCAACTGGCTTGCCGGTGCGTGGAACCAGAACACGGCGATGGAGGTCATGTCCCCGGTCGGAGTTCGCCTGGAATGGACCGCGCTCGAGTGGATTCGAGATCTCGTGGGCCTGGGGCCGGAGGTGCGAGGGGCCTTTGTGACCGGCGACACAGTGGCGAACTGTACTGCCCTCCTGGCGGCCCGGCAGTCGGTGCTGGAGAGCGTCGGCCACGACGTCGCCCGGCAGGGCATGAGCGGTGCACCCCCCATCACGGTGATTGTCGGGGAAGAGGTCCACATCTCTGTCCTTCGGGCCATCGCCCTTCTCGGCCTAGGGCGGGATCGGGTGGTACGCGTGCCGGTAGATGACCAGGGCCGGATGGTCGCGAGCCGGCTTCCGGATCTGAACGGCCCGACTATCGTCTGCACCCAGGCGGGGAACGTGAACTCGGGCGCCTTTGACCCCGTACCGGACATCTGCCGGGCCGCGCACGCCGCAGGAGCCTGGGTCCATGTCGATGGTGCCTTCGGCCTCTGGGCTCGGGCGTCACCCCGATACCGGGGGCTGGCCGAGGGAGTCGACTCGGCCGATTCGTGGGCGCTCGATTGCCACAAGTGGCTGAACGTGCCTTACGACAGCGGAGCAGTCTTCGTACGAAACTGGGCGGCACTGAGGGCGGCAGTTGCCACCGGGCCCGCCCCGTACCTTGCGGGCGGCGAGACGGTGGAGCCCTACGAGCTCGTCCCGGAGATGTCTCGACGGGCTCGAGGGATCGACGCGTGGGCCGCCCTTCGCCACCTGGGCAGAGCGGGGGTGGTCGACCTAGTCGACCGTTGCTGCTCCCACGCCCAGCGGTTCGCGCAGCGGTTGCGAGAGGCGGGCTTCCGAATCTTGAACGATGTCGTACTCAACCAAGTGCTGGTGTCGTTCGGGGACGAGGCGACCACCCGTCGCGTAATCGCCGAGGTTCAGCAGGAGGGAACCTGTTGGTGCGGCGGCACTGTCTGGCACGGCACGGCGGCCATGCGCATCAGCGTAAGCTCGTGGGCCACCACCCGCGCCGACGTCGATCGGTCGGCGGACGTCATGATCCGCCTCGCACGGAACTAGGGCCCGTCGGTGGCGGCGGCTCCGTTCACCGCACGGAAAGCTTCGGACCCTCGGGTCTGAGGTGGGACCCGTTCTGCCGGCGCCCCATGGCTGCGAGACCCTCTGAACAACCTTTTCCCCCGGGAGACACGCTGGGGAGCGATGGCCTCTGCTGAGGTCCTGCTCGTCCTGTCCGGACTCGCCGTCGGTATGACTGCGGTCAGCGCGGTCTCCGTCAAGTGGACGGCCCTTGCCGACGCGCCCCTCCGCCGAGGAACGGTTCTGTTCCTCCTGCTGATGATGGCCGGAATGTTCGTCGGAGTCCTGGTGTACTTCGCCATCGGAGGGGTCTCCGGCATTGTGGCGGGGCTGTGGGTGGCGGCAGCCATCATGTCGGCCAGCGTAGTCCTGGTCGTCCTCAGCTTTCTCTCCGCAATCCGGAGCCAGTCCTCCGTCGAAGCCACCGCAGGCCCGGCCCGGGATCGGCGGGCCTTCGTCGGCTCGGTCGTGGGACTGGTTATCCTCAACGAATTCCTGATGGGCTGGTCGTTCAGCCTGCTGTCGGGGAGTCTCCCGGTGGGACTTGGGCCCGGTGGCCGTGAGGTGTTGACGGTCCTGAGCGGGGCGATCGTTTCCCCGTGGTTCGTCTTTCCCATGGCCTTAGAAATGGTCCTGACCCTTCGATGGCTGCTGGCCAGCCTCCCCCGCTCGATGGGCCCGTTCCTCTTGGTACAGCCCGCGGTGATGGTCTGTTCTCCGCCCACGTTCCACGGAGGGATCTGGGTCACCGTGACGGCAGTGGGTGCCAGCGCCTTGATGGCATTGGCCGTCGCCTTCTGGCTCGTGGCGCTGGTCCGGGATCAAAGGCTGACCGGCCGCGTAACCCGGTACATCGGGAGCCTAGTCGGGTCTTTCGGCATCATGGCCGTCGGCCTCTATGTCTGGATCGCCTTTGCAGACAGCGGCATCTTCGCAGCTTCGTTGCTTGCCCAGATGGCTGTTTTCCTGCTCGCGGTGGCGGACCCAGCTCAGTACTCTGGCACGAACCCGCCTGCCGGGGGTCCAGGCTCGGAGGGTCTCCTAGTCTCCCGTCCGGGCAAGACCTAGCGGAGCCGTGAGAGTCCGGCGCGCCCTATCGGTCGCATGGTGCGTACGACGCGGAGTTAAAGGCCCACAGGCGTCTCCGGGCCCGCGGGTAACCGTCGCCGATTTCAGCCATGCTCGGAGTGGTCGAAGCCCTAGTGGCTGTCGCCGGGGGGATGGCGGTCGCGACCGCCGTGCTGATCTGGGCAGCCGTAGAGGCCCGGAGTTGGGCCCGGAGTTGGGTCGCACTCTACCTGCTCGCAATGATGGGGGAGATGTGGGCGGCGGCCCTGGTGTACCTGGCTCATACGTCGGTCGGAGGCCTGGTCGCCGGCCTGAGCCTGAGCGGCGGCCTGATGGTCGCGTCGCTCGTCCCATTGTTCGTTGGTGTAGCTAAACCGCGCGACTCAGGCGCGTCGCCAACCGCGGTCGGTGGCAGCCCGGTCGAGCTCGGGCTCGGCTACGCGGTCCTCATCGCGGCCGTCGTGCTGACGAGTGAGTTGTTGATGAGCTGGAGTTTCCAGCTTGCCGTCGGGGGACTCTCACGGTCTGCGGGCGCTCTCGGACTGTTTGTGAATGGGGTCGATTCCCCGTGGTTCATTTTCACGATGTCCGGCGAGATGTTCCTGACGGCGCTGCTGTTGAGGAACCGTCTGCCCAAGTCGCTTCTGGCGATGCTGCTGGTGCAGTCGGGCATCATGTTGTTCTCCCCTCCCGCGCTCGGCGGATCGACCTGGTCAGCGTTGTCGGTCTACGTGTCGAGTGCGCTGATGATCGGCCTGTTCGTCTACGTCTTCGAGTACCTGTACCGTTACCGGCAATTCTCGAACGCCTTTGGGTCGTATCTGGTCGAGTTGGTCTCGGTCTACGGCCTCATGATGGCCGGCCTGTTCGTCTGGATGTACTTCGGCAACGGGACCGCCTTTGCACTGTCCATCGTCCTCGAGATGGTCGTCGTGTACCTGGCCATCGCTCGACCCGCCATCTTCCGGGACCCGTTGGCAACTCCCTGGCAGCTCCGGCCGAACTGGACGTTTGCGCTCCTGTCCGGGGTCTTCGTCGCCGAGGTGTGCATGGGCGCCGTTCTGAGCGTCCAGCTCGACCCGGCGGACTATCTCGGGGCTTTCCCGTTCCTGCCGCTCGCCGGTGCTCCGGGGACGGTGGTGCTCAACGCGCTCTCGAACGGCTTCTGGTTCTTCGCCACGGCTGCCGGATCCTCGTGGTTCCTGATCATGATGGGGCTCGAGATGGGCGCCCTCGTGGTCTTCAAGTTCCGCGAATCCAAGAACCTCGAGAACCGGATCCGGCTCGGACTGATGCTAGGATCCTACGCCGCGTTTGCGGTGTTCTACCCCAGCATCTACTTCGCCCTGGTCTTCCCGAACTCCCCGAACGCGAGCCAGGTGGCGTTCCTCGGCTGGCCCATGGGCCTCGGCTCGTACCCCCTGGCGGCCGGAGTGTTCGGCACGGTGCTGCTGACCTACGTCATCACGGGCGTACTTGTCGCCCTATTCGGCCGCCGGGTGATCTGCTCGGTGTTCTGCACGGCGCCGGTGATGTACCTCGGCACGACGCTCGACTCGATGAAGTCGTTCAACCGGACGAGCCCGATCGCTCGAAAGTACCTCTCGAGCCGGTTCTCTGCGGCCTACTCCGTTACCCTGGGCCTGGTGATGGTGACTCTGGCAGGCACGTCCCTGCTCTCCTACCTGGACTCGATCGGTCGGCTGAACGTGTACATCGCCGGCACGGACCCATCCGTCTTCTTCTTCGTCGCCTCGTTCTCGATCGCCTGGTACGTGCTGTTCGTCGCAATCCCGTACGCCGGGAATTTCAACTGCGTCACGATGGGCTGGTGCTACACCGGAATCATTGCCGGCGCGTTCCAGAAGATCGGGACGTTCAAGCTCAAGGTTCGAGACAAGCAGGTCTGCTGGGACTGCAAGACACTGGATTGCGCCAAGGGGTGCCCGATCGGGCTGGTCGACATGCCGGGGCACTTCCGGCAGACCGGCGAGTTCCGGAGCACGAAGTGCTGCGGCGTCGGGGACTGCGTCGAGGACTGCCCCTATGACAATCTCTACATTTCGGACATTCGTCACACTGTCCGCCGGCTCCTGGGTCGGCCGGAGACGCGGCCCCGGCGGGCACCGACCGGTGGGCTGGTGGCTGCGGGGAAGCCGGGAGCCGTGCTCGGATTGACGCCGTTCGCTCCGTCCGAGGACACGGTTCTTCTTCCGATGGTGCGTGCCGGGCCGTCCCGAGCCCAACGGTAGGGAGCCCCGGCCCTCGGTCGGTGGTACCCCCCTTGTCTGAGAAAGGTCTAACAGCCTTCCGGGGCTAAAGGCCGAGCGTGTCGGTCTCGCCGACGCCCCAGTTTGAGTGGGTGCCGGGTCCCCCAACCTGGTGGATCCTCCGGGGTGTTGGGCCCGGCATTTGTGCCGGCACTGCAGCAGTGGCCTGGTCGCTGGCGACATGGATCGACTACCAGTCTCTCAGCTGCAGCTGCAATCTCCATCCAGCCGCGCTGGTCCCATTGCAGCTCCTCGGCTTGGCGGCTTTCGCGGCGATGATCGGGCTAGTGGCCCTGAGCTACGCACTTCCGTCGATCCGCCGGATCGGGATTGCCTCGACGGGGCTGGTGATCGATCTTGGGTTGGCCAAGCGGGCCTACAGCTGGGCTCAGGTCAGCGCGCTGACCCCCGAACGAATCACCTTCCTGTTGGGGCCTTCGTTGCGGCTCTCTCCCAGCCAGGCCGACCGACTCCTTCGGCTGTACCGGCTCCGGTAGCTGCAAGGAGAATTGCAACCACCGTGGCTCGCGCCGTACCGGGCTCCCGGCGACCCACTAGGAGCTTGCCGACGTGGCTCCTGGGCCGGCCCGTCTCCCGATGAAGTATACGAGGTTTAGGGCAATCTCCAGCATCAGCACCACCAGCGCTCCCCATCGAGTGTACGAAACGAGCAGCAGCGGGATGATGCCCTGGAATCCGAACACGCTGGTCAGAAAGAGGGTCGTCCCGAACTTATCCACGAAGCTGAACACGCCGGAGAGTCCTCCCGCCACTTCGAGGTACGCGAGCATGGCAACACTGCTGAGCGCGCCCACGACCGCCACGTACGTCGTCAGGGCCTGATAGTACTGACTCGGAGAGAGCGGTCCCAGGGCGACATGGAACGGTTTCGGCGAGCTTAGGATGAGCACGAGTGCCGTGAGCACGAGTGCCGTGAGCACGAGCCCGGTGAAGAAGCCCATCACGGAGAGTGCCTGCTGATGGAGAACGCTGCCACGAGACTCCGACAGCATGGTCGAACCTGGAGGCTCACCGCTAGAGGAACCCGGAAATCAGCCGGGCCACTTCCGCCGGCTGTTCGACCATCGGGAAGTGCCCCGCGTGCTCGACGGCGCCAAACTGTGCACCCGGAATCGTTCGCGAGGCGGCCTCGGCGGACTGCCACGGAAACTGGACGTCGTCCCGACCCGAGAGCACGAGCGTCGGAACCCGGAGGCCCTTCAGATCCGCCGCTACGGACGCATCCGGCCGGCGCAACGCAAAGGCCGTATCCATCAGGGCGGCCCGCCGTTCCCGGGGCCTCCAGGAGGTGACCATGGAGTCAACCCATGGCTGATCGGCGAAACGGGGATCAGAGAATACAGCGCGCGTGAGCAGCTTCCGGACGCTCGCCGGGCCGGGGGCCCGGAAGAAGCAGGGGATCAGGAACGGAAGGTACATCCGAGCGGTCCTCCGGGGCAACCTGGGCGTGAGCCCGGCCGCGTCGAGAAGTACCAGCCGGCTCACCTTGGCGGGCCGGTCGTGCGACAACATGACCGCGAGCGTGCCGCCCATCGAGTTCCCTACCAGGGCAAAGGACGACAGCTCCAGCCCGTCGATCAAGGTCCCGATCGCCGCCCGGTATCCGGGCAGCGTCCGGCTCCCCTTCGGCAGGAGCGAGGTCCGACCCTGACAGGGAAGGTCCACGGCTATCCACGGGTGCGTTCTACCGAGCACACCGAGAACCGGCAGCCAGACTTCCGACCACGTGGGCCAGCCGTGAAGGAGGACGAGCGGAACGCCACTCCCCGCCCCGCCGGAGAGGTACCGGAAGCGAACGCCCCCTGAATCGACAAAGTGCTCGGCGACCCCAGGCGGCAAGACTCCGGACGGAGTCGTCGCGGACCAAGCATCCGTCAGCATCTCAGCTCCGGTTCCGCAGGCCTGGGGGCGTGCGGGCCCGTGCACTAATCGGGCGGCGTCATAAGATGTGAGCGTCGGGCCCGCTCACCTCTTCGGCGGCCCGGACGCTCGGACCCGGCGGGGTATATGGGGACTCCAGCTCTCCCCGGACGTCTAGATCCGGCGGGCGACCAAGCAGGAGGAGCGGATGGCGGGCGCGACCAATCGGCGCTGGCTCGTCGCCAAAAGGGTCGACGGTCAGATCAGCGAGGACAATTTTCAGTGGACCGAGAGCCCAATCCCTCGGCCCGGCGAGGGCCAGTACCTGGTGCGCAATCTCTGGTATTCCTTCGATCCGACGCAGATCTTCCTGGTAGGGGAGGCGGGCCGTCCCGACTCGGAGTCCGGCGCCATCCCGCTCGGTGAGGTGATGCGGGGCTTCGCGGTCTCCGAGGTGGTCGAGTCGCGCCATCCGGGATTCAAGACGGGCGATCTTATCCACAGTCACGTGGGCTGGGAGGACTATACCGTTGGGGACGGCACGGGGTGGGCTCCGGCCTACCGGGTTCCTGAGGGCGTGCCTCCAAACTGGGCCGCCGGAGTCTTCGGCATCACGGGCGTAGCCGCGTATTTTGGCGTTACCGAGGTTGCAAAGTCGAAGCCGGGCGAAACGTTCGTTATCTCCGGGGCGGCAGGCGGGGTCGGGTCCATCGCCGTCCAGCTCGCAAAGCTCCGCAGTCTTCGGGTCGTCGCGATCGCAGGCGGAGACCGGAAGTGCGACTGGCTTCGGAACGAATCCGGAGCGGACGTGGTGATCGACCACCAGAAGGGGGACGTCGCGGAACGTCTCAAGGAGGCGGCCCCGGACGGCATCGACATCTACTTCGACAACGCCGGCGGCCCGATTCTCGATCTTGTTCTGGAGCGGTTGCGCGGTGGGGGTCGTATCGTGTTGTGTGGCGCGACGTCGAGGTATCGAGCCAACCCGCCGCTCCCCGGCCCTTCGAACTATCTGCAGCTCATCATGCTGAATGCTCGGATGGAGGGCCTCCTCGCTCGGGACTACCTGCCGAGGGTCCCGGAAGTGGTCGACGCGCTGCTCCCCCTTCTCCGTTCCGGGCGCCTGAAGTCGAAGGAAGACCTGCTCGTCGGGCTCCGGAAGGCTCCGCTGGGGTTGTCCCGGCTTTTCTCCGGGGCCAACGTCGGGAAGCAGCTCCTCCAGATGGATGCCTGAAGTTCGCCGGACAGCACGGGCGGCCTTCGGTCTTCGCGTGGGATGCGCTCGGGTAGATATGGCGCCGATGTCTGGGCGGCACGGAACACAGGGGCTTCGATGGGCGATCTCCGCGAGTTGGAAACGGACCTGTCCGGTGCGCTGGCCCGGCTGACAGTCCGGGCGACCTTCGCCGAAATCCTAGCCCAAGCTGAACGCGGGGCAGGAGTGCGCATCGATCGACGATCGGTGACGGCGTCTCAGACCCCCCGGCTGAGGGGGGCTGTCATCCGGGTCTGGGCGGGCCAGCGCTGGATCGAGGGCGCGACGTCCTCGCTGGATCCGTCGTCTCTGGCTCGCGCCACCGATTCCGTGCTCGCGCAGCTCGCCAAAGCGACGACCGGTGGCCCTCCGCCCGGAGAGGCGTCGACGCTCCGGAAGGAGTGGACAGAGCGCCCCGTCCGTCCCGTGGGAGATGCGAACCCGGACGAGTTGACTGCCCTGGGCCGGGACATCCTCGCCTGGGCCACCTCGGTTCCCGGTGTCACCGAAAGCGCGGTGACGCTGAACTGGAACGACGAAGAGCGGTTCTACCTCAACAGTGCGGGTGCGAAGGCGTACCAGCTCCTCTGCCGGGCCGGAGGCTTCGTGACTGCGGTCGCCGTGGAGAACGGTCAGGTCGAGTTCGACTACATGACGACTGCAGCGATCGGCGGATGGGAACGCTACGAAGTATTCTCGGAAACGGCGGTGACGGAGACCGCCCGGGAGGCCAAGCGGCTCCTGACCGCGCGCACTGCTCCGGCCGGACCTATGGAAGTCCTCCTAGATCCGGCCACCGCGGGCACGTTTGCGCACGAGTCATTCGGGCATGGCACAGAGGCCGACCAGTTCCTGCGCGACCGGTCGTATCTGAGTCCGCTGATGGGCCAGGTCCTGGGACCGGAGTCTCTCACCCTGGTCGACGACGGAACGCACCCGGAAGGCTTTGGGACACTCCGGTTCGATGACGAGGGGACGCCGACTCGGCGGAATGTGCTGATCGACCGGGGGAGGTTCGTCGGGGCGCTCCACGACCGGGTGACGGCGAGTGCCCTCCACGCACCGCGAACCGGCAACGCGCGGCGGTCAGACTTCCTGAGCCGGCTCTTCGTCCGGATGACGAACACGTACATCGAACCGGGGGACCAGAGCGTCGAGGAACTGGTCCAGCAGGTCAAGAACGGGGTCCTGCTGGAGCACACGACCAGCGGAATCGAGGATCCGCTCGGCGGCCAGATGCAGATCAAGGTGAAGAAAGGTCGGCGTATCGAAAATGGCCGCCTCACGGACCTCGTCAAGTCCATGGCCCTCTCGGGGAAGGTCCTCGATGTTCTGCGTAACGTGCGGGGAGTTTCGCGCCGATCGGACTTCGTGATGACTCCCGGATTCTGCGGAAAGGGGCACACGGACACCCTGCCGGTCGGGAGCGGCGGGACCTACCTTCTGTCGACCGCGGTGGTGGGCCCTGCATGACGCCTCCCGATGCGGCGTCACCTACCGCGCTCCAAGTGGCCGACCGCCTCCACCTGCCAGGACCCTGGGAGGTGTACGGCGAGCGTGCCCGCCGATACGAGATCCACTTTGTCGGGGACCGCGTTGAGCTCGTTCGGGGGCCCCTCGAGCTGGACGGGTTCGGGTTGCGCGTGTTCCGACCCCGCGATGGAGGGTTCGGGATTGGTTTTCAGGCGTCTACGGACCTGTCGGAGGAGGGTATCCGCGCGGCCGAGACCGACGCCGAGCGCCTAGCCCCTCGCACGCAGTTTCCTGCCAAGCGGATTGAGCTTCCCGGGCCGGTCGCAGGCTCGAACGGACGGGTCGAGGTCTGCGACGAGACACTGTGGGCCAGTCCCATGGACTCGGTCCAGGCGTTCGTGGAGTCGCTCCTGGCTCCCTTCGAGGGCCCGGGAGACGTGCTGCCGACGTTCGGCTCGGTCCGCGCGACCCTACTTGAGTCCAGCCTCCGAAACTCCGCCGGGCTCGAGACTGCCTTCCGACACACGCTCGTGGAGCTCGAATTCGCCGTACGCGCAGTCGGCGGGCCGGAAGGACGACCCCAGGGCGAGTACTGGGTGAATGAGACCTCACGACGGCTCGGCCCCGAGCGGGCCGGTCCGCTGGCCGAGCAGATGAAGCGGCACGCCCGGGCGGTAAGATCGGCGGAACCCACTCCGACCGGAGACCTTCCGGTGATCCTGCCGGCCGAGGTCCTCAGTACGATCCTGCCCCCGGTGATTGGGCTCAGGTGCTCGGGCGCGGGACGGCTCCGCCAGATGGCTCCGGAACCCGGCGCGGCCTTGGGATCCGATCGTGTTACCCTGACCGACGACGGACGCATTCCTTGGGGGATCGCGTCCGGCCCGACGGACGACGAAGGTACAGTCCAGCGGTCCCGCACCATTCTCGACCGTGGCCGAGTCTCGGAGCTGCTGTACGACACCCGGTACGCCGGGGCGTTCGATACTCGGTCCACCGGAAACGCACTCCGGGGACGGGCTGGGATCTATCTCGACTGGCGCCGGTTTCTGGCGCCCCCTTCTCTCGCATCCACGACGCTCGTCTTGCACCCCGGAACGGGGGGTTCGGACGAGGAGCTGGCCGAAGCAGCCGGGGAGGGCATCTGGCTCCAGCAGTTCGGCAGCGCCATTCCAGATCCCCTCTCCGGCGCCTTTGGGGGGGAGGTCCGGATCGGGTACCGAATCCGGAATGGCAAGATCGCCGAGCCTATCCGAGGGGGTACGGTCGGAGGGGTTGTCCTAGCGCCTCCTGGACAACCGTCCCTC
>JASHOK010000031.1 GCA_030041175.1 Thermoplasmata archaeon
CATCTTGACCGGTGACAAGGAGCGTGCCCGATCCATCCTGGAAGCGCTCGAAGCAGCGCCCAAAGGACCCCTGACTCCTGCCTTCGTGGGCGCGTGGTACGCCGAATTGGGTGATCTCGATGGCTGCTTCCGCTGCTGGCAAAAGGCGGCGAAGAACCATGAGTTGCCGGCACAAGAACTCCAGCTCGATCCCCGTCTTGCCGCTGTGCGACAGGACCCCCGCTTCCGCGACCTCCTGCGCGAGCTGAAGCTCGAGTCAGGGCGGGACAGCCAGGACCTGAACGGCGTGCACCGATAGTCAGACGCCGGCAAGCGGCGCACCCCGACCACTCTCTCGGCGACGCGCCCCAGTGACGCTGGGCGGCCGGAAGGTTGCAAGAGTCATCGCACTCTTCGCGGAGCGTGCTGCTCTAAACGCACGCGTTCGCCGTGCACGAGCGGTCGAAGGGCCTTCAGGGGTCTCTATGCGGGTGATTCCCTGATCTTCCCCGTCAGATGAGCCCAACGGATCCAATCATAGACCGGGGCGTCGACTTCGATCTGCCAGAGCAGCGCGTTAACTTCCCCGCGGTGCTGGAGCTCCTCTTCCACCAGATGCCAGAGGGCGTCCCGTACCGGCACCTGGCAGTCGTGATCCGACCCCCGTCCCTTTACTCGGGTAATCGTTCGTGACAGGTCGTCCTCGGTCAGCTCCGCCATGACGCGCTGGACCTGAGTCTGGATGTATGTCTCGTCGGTCCTCAGAACCTCGATCGTGTGGGGGGCGTTGGGGTCTCCCTCTTGCTCCGGAAACCGGAACTTTGCGCAGTCCTGCATCCAAAAGTAGAGCGCTCCCTGCGAGTGAGCGAATATGTCGAAGATGCTCGGAAACGAGGCGCCACGATCCCGGGTGAGCTCCAGAGGAGGCAGCTTGGCGAGGGTCTCGAGGTAACCCTGGCGAGCGACCGCGATGTACGCGAACCACTTGCGAAGTAACTCCAGCTCGGAATCCATCGCTCTGTCCTCATTCGCCCTGAGGGTGTGAGCGGCACTTATGGTTGCTCGCTTCGGCTAGGCGCCGGGCGGCACCCGCGGTACACTGAGTCGACGGACACCACATCGAACGGACTCTTGGGCGCCTGGAGACGCGGGGTCCGGACCGCAGCGCTCCCGGAAACATACCCTAGGAAGTTTATTCCTCCCGTCGATTCCGGGGCTCTATCCGGGCCCACCCCGGGGGAACGTACGGATGAAGCGCTCGAACTGGGAAGGAGCTGGACTGCTGCCGTTGCTGCTTGGCGGAGCCGTTGTCGCACCGGGCCCCGATTGGGAAGCGCAAGGGAGGGCCTGGTGGTCGCACATTCAGGTCCTCGCCGACGACCGCCTGGAAGGTCGCGGCACCGCGACGCCCGGGTACGAGAGGGCCGCCGATTATGTGATCGGCCAGTTCCGGGCGCTAGGGCTGCAACCCGCGGGCGTGAATGGCTACCGGCAGCCTGTAGGCTTTCACATTACGCAGGTTGACTCGCCTCACTGTACCCTCGAGCTGCTGCAAGACGGAACGGCGAAATCAGTGAGGCTCGGCGACGACGCGACGATATCGGTGAGCTCGGGAACCGCCGAGACGGTCGAGGCGGATGCGGTCTTTGCGGGCTATGGGCTGGTGGTCCCCGAACTGAACTACAACGACCTCGCTGGCCTGGACCTGAAGGGCAAGATCGTTGTCTTCGTTCGGGGAGGGCCTACCAGCATTCCCGGCCCGATCAAGGCTCATTATCAGTCTCTCGAGGAGCGCCTGAAGTTCGCGTGGCAGGCCGGAATCGTCGGGGCCGTGGCGATTCCGAATCCGACCGTTCCCGAGCTGCCGTGGCCCCGAGTCGTATCGGGGCTCGGACTTCCGAGGATGGAGCTGACCGACCCGGGCCATGACGTGCCCCGTATGCTGCCCTTGACCGTAATTTTCAATGACGAGCGCGCCGAGATGCTCTTCGCCGGAAGCGGCCACACCTTCCACGAGGTCCGCGCTCAGCTCGGCACGGACCGGCCGTTGCCTCGGTTTCCTCTGGCAGTCCGGCTGCGGGCGCACTCGGCATTCAAGCGGTGGGATGCGACCTGCCAGAACCTTGTCGGCGTGCTGCCGGGCCGGGATCCGGAACTGAAGAAGGAATACGTGGTCGTCAGCGCCCACCTCGACCATCTAGGAATCGGCGAGCCGGTGAACGGTGATCCCATCTACCACGGCGCCATGGACAATGTCTCCGGCGTGGCGACGCTTCTTGAGGTCGCACGAGGCATCAAACAGTCCGGAGCGGCGCCCCGGCGCTCGATTCTCTTCGTGGTCGTCACAGGATAGGAAAAGGGGTTGCTGGGTTCGCAATACTTTGCCACGCACCCTACCGTCAAGGGTCCCATGGTTGCCAACATCAACGCCGACGGGACCCTTCCCTTGTACCCCCTCAAGTTCCTCCAGATTCAGGGGCTGGCCGAGTCCACCCTGGGCGACGACATTCGGACGGTGGCGGGTCAATATGGGGTTGGGGTCCACGCCGAGTACGAACCCGACCGCGTCCTGTTCATCCGAAGCGACCAGTACAGCTTCATCAAGGAGGGCGTTCCCGGCCTGTTCCCCATGTTCGGCTACACCCCCGGCTCGCCGGAGGAACAGCTCACGAAGGACTGGTCGAGGGACCGGTACCACTCCCCCGAGGATAATCTGAGGCAACCGGTGGACCGGGTCGCGGCCGCCCAGTTCAACGCGATCCTTGAGCAGCTCACGCTCAAGGTCGCCAACGCCGATCGTCGTCCCGAGTGGAAGCCGGACAGCTTCTTCCGCCGCTTCGCCCGGTAACGCCCATCCCGCGTCGTACGCCCCGGGCTCCGCGGCCAAGGGTCACTCGTCCAGCGCCTCCAGCGTCCCCCGGGTACGCTGGAGATCGGCGGCGAGATCCTCTACTCCGTTCTCCGCAGCTTTCCGCACAATGTACTCCCAGTCCAGCCGGTCGAAGTACCGTCGAACGAGAAGAGCGGCCTCGTCAAGGGCGGCCGGGCGATTCCAACCCCGGGCCTCGTAGGTGCGCTTCCAGATGAGATCCTCCATCGAAGCCAAGCGGAGCGGCCCGTACCTAGTAGACACCACCACGTTCCGCAGGCGCGAGCCCGAATCGTGTCGTCCGACAATCTGGACTGACTTTCCGTAGTCCGGGCTTTCCCAGTACATGCCCTTCTTCTGAAAGCCCCACGACCGGAGGATTGCCTCGACCTTCGGGACATTCTCAGCCACGATGTTGATGTCGTCGGACACGTAATCCCCGGCCGTGTAGATCTCAAGGGCTGACCGTCCGACGACCGTCATGCGCTGATCGCCGAGGCCGGACTCCCTCGCGAGAAGAGCCCCGAATGCCCGATCTCGAAGATAGGGTTCCGTTTCTGTCTTCAGCATCGTGCGGAATTCGTCCTTCGTCACGTAGACCAGTCCTTACGTTCGGACGCTCGACGCCCGCGGCGTCGAATCCGGGCGTCCTTATCCGGAAGCCGAGCAATCTCCCTCGCCCATTGCCGCGACGCGGCCGGAGGCTTCCAACCCTTTGGCCTTAGGTAGGAAGGGTTGGCTTTGAGTCGCCGGCGAATCGCCGACAGGCCGGATTTCAGGAGGCGGGGTGTCTCGTCGTTCCAGCCCTTGCGAGAAGCATCCCAGTCGACATCCCAGTAGATCCGGATACGCTTCCGAAGCAGCGTGCGCAGGTCCGGGTCGGTGAGCCGATAGCCGCCGCTCTCCTTTCTGACGAACCCCGCCTCCACGCCGCGACGGAGCTCGGGGTAAACCTTCGGCTCCGGCAGACCGGCCACCTTCGCGATTCGGTAGCCCGTCATTGGGAACTCGGCGTTCGCGAGCGTGCCCAACGTGCGGACCCGGGTCTCGCTCCCACAAAACGCGACAAGCGATCGGTCGGTACGCCGGGGCATCGACGGGGGAGGCGGCCCCACCCCTATGATACTTAC
>JASHOK010000032.1 GCA_030041175.1 Thermoplasmata archaeon
CGAAGATGGCGCAGGGATTGTCCAAGCGGATCAAGAGCCTCCAGTTCGCCTTCCTGTCGCCGGACGAGATCCGGCGGATGAATGCGGTCAAGGTCATCACGGCCGACACGTACGACGACGACGGCTATCCGATCGAGATGGGTCTCATGGACCTCCACCTCGGCGTCATCGAGCCGAACCTGCGGTGCCGGACCTGCGGCGGCCGCGTGAACGAGTGCCCGGGCCACTTCGGGATCATCGAGCTCGCGATGCCGGTGATCCATGTCGGATACGCGAAGGAGGTCAAGCGGCTCCTGCAGCTGACCTGCCGGGCCTGCGGCCGCTTGCTGCCGGACGCGCCGAGTGCTAGCCGCGCGGAGATCGCCCTGGAGGGCGACGAAGGGCCGGCTATCCCGAGTCCCCGCGAGGGGAAGGAGGAGCGGACCTGTCCCCACTGCCACGAGGTCCAGCAGCGGATCGTACTCGACAAGCCGACGACCTTCCGCGAGAACGGCCACAAGATCACGCCGAAGGAGGTCCGCGCCCGACTGGAGCGGATTCCCGACGACGATGTCCGCGCTCTCGGACTGAATCCGAAGGCCGGGCGACCGGAGTGGATGGTGCTGACCGTCCTGCCGGTGCCCCCGGTGCAGGTCCGTCCGTCCATCACGCTCGAAAGCGGGGAACGGAGCGAGGACGACTTGACGCACAAGTTGGTCGACGTGCTCCGGATCAACCAGCGGCTCCGCGAAAACCGCGACATGGGCGCGCCGCAGCTCGTGGTCGAGGACCTCTGGGAGCTGCTCCAGTACCACGTCACGACCTATTTCGATAACCAGACGAGCGGCATTCCTCCCGCCCGACACCGGTCGGGCCGGCCCCTCAAGACCCTCGCCCAGCGTCTCAAGGGGAAGGACGGTCGCTTCCGGTCGAATCTCTCGGGCAAGCGGGTCAATTTCTCGGCGCGGACGGTCATCTCGCCCGACCCGATGCTCTCGATCAACGAGGTCGGGATCCCCGTCGAGGTCGGTCGTGCATTGACGGTCCCGCTCGAGGTCACTCCGTACAACGTGGAGGTGGCCAAGTCGCTCGTCAAGCGGGGCCCGACGCCGCCCGATCAGGAGGGTCTCTACCAGTGCGGCGTCAACTACCTGATCCGCGAGGACGGGCAGCGGATCAAGGTCATGGACAAGAACGCCGAGGCCTGCGCCGAGCTCGTGACCCCGGGCTGCGTGGTCGAGCGGCAGCTCATCAACGGCGACATCGTGCTGTTCAACCGGCAGCCGTCGCTGCACCGGATGAGCATGATGGCGCACTTCGTGCGCATCCTGCCGCACAAGACGTTCCGGTTCAACCTCTGCGATTGTCCGCCGTACAACGCCGACTTCGATGGCGACGAGATGAACCTCCACGTGCTCCAGAGCCAGGAGGCTCGCGCCGAGGCGAAGGTCCTGATGAAGGTCGAGGAGCACATCCTCTCTCCCCGCTACGGCGGCCCGATCATCGGGATGCTCCACGACCACATCACCGGAATGTTCCTCCTGACCTACCAGAACCCCCACTTCCACCGGGCCGAGGTCACCTACATGCTCTCCCGGATCAACATGCCGGTTCCGCCACCGGCCGGGACCGAGAAGGACGGTGCCGAGTTCTGGCTGGGAAAGCAGCTGTTCTCCCTGCTCCTGCCGAAGGAGCTCACGATCGAGTACCGGGCGAACATCTGGAACAAGTGTACCGACCCGCCGCTCCACTGTCCCCACGACGCCTGGGTCGTCGTCGAGAAGGGCGAGCTCAAGGCCGGTGCCATCGACAAGAAGTCGGTGGCCTACGAGAAGGGCGCCCTGCTGGACGCCATCGCCCGGAATTACGGCGTGGGCCGGGCGCGTCAGTTCCTGGACGAGGCGAGCCGGCTGGCGATCGCGACGATCGACCTGCGGGGCCTGTCCACCGGGATCGATGACGAGGATGTGCCGCGGGCGGCTCGGAAGGAGATCGACGACGTGCTCAGCGCGGCGCGTCTCAAGGTCAACGAGCTGGTCGACCAGTACCGCAAGGGCGAGCTCGAGCAGATGCCGGGCCGCTCGCTCGAGGAGACGCTCGAAGTGCTGGTCCGGCGCGAGCTGGGTCGGGCCCGAGACGACGCGGGCGAGATCGCCGGCGGGCAGCTGGGTCTCGAGAACCCCGCCGTCATCCTGGCGCGTTCCGGCGCCCGAGGGTCGATGCTCAACCTGACGCAGATGGCCGGCGCCGTGGGCCAGCAGTCCGTGCGGGGGGAGCGGCTCCTCCGGGGCTACTACAACCGGACGCTGCCGCACTTCGGCCGGGGCGACCTGGGTGCCGATGCCCGGGGCTTCGTCTCGTCGAGCTACAAGCGCGGACTCTCTCCGACGGAGTACTTCTTCCACTCGATGGGAGGCCGCGAGGGTCTCGTCGACACGGCCGTCCGGACGAGCCGGTCCGGTTACATGCAGCGGCGTCTGATCAATGCGCTCGAGGACCTGCACGTCGATCAGGACCGCACGGTCCGGAACACAGCGGGGACGATCATCGAGTACAAGTACGGCGAGGATGGCATCGACCCGACGCGGTCGTACGGCGGCCTCGCGGTCGCGCTGGACGAGATCGTGACGATGGCGCTCGGCCGCCGGGTGAAGGCCGTGTCCGAGGACAAGCCCGACAGCAGCGGTGGGTCGCCGCCCGTGACGGAGGAAGAGATGGATCTTCTGGCCGAGGCCCAGCTCGAGGAGGAAGGCGACGAGGAAGAGGCCGAAGAGGTCCCGTCGCCCGAGGAAGGCCCCGGCTTCGAGGGAGAGTAGGCATGGCGAAGGACGAGAAGAAGCCGGTCTCGAAGCTCACGACCCAGATCGCGGAGTACGCGGAGGACGACGGCGTCGTCTTTCCGCCGCTCGTGCTCCAGGCCGTTCACGAGAAACTGCAGAACCTCCGACTCGAGCCGGCCGACGTGAAGCGGGTCGTCCACGAGGTGGCGTCGCGGTTCGGTCGGGCCCGGGTCGATCCCCACGAGTCGGTCGGCATCATCGCCGCCCAGTCGATCGGGGAACCGGGCACGCAGATGACGCTGCGAACGTTCCACTACGCCGGCGTCGCCGAGATGAACGTCACGCTCGGACTGCCCCGGCTGATCGAGCTCGTCGATGCGCGGCGCGTACCCTCCACCCCGATGATGACGGTCTATGTCGAGCGGAAGCACCGCGCCGACCGCGAGGCGGTCGAGAAGATCGCGCTCCAGATCGAGGTCTCGACGATCCCGGACGTCGCCGCCATCGGCACGGTCGTCGAGGAGCTCAAGGTCGTGGTCACGCCCCAGCTGAGCCTGATGCACAGCCGAGGGGTGAAGCGGGCCGACATCGAGCGCTCCCTGAAGGAGGGGATCGACCCGCGAAAGTTCAAGGTCGAGGACGGCTCCGGCTCGGGCGAGAGCCGGCCGTTCGAGCTGTTCCTCGCCGAGACTCCGGCCCCGGCGCCCGGCAAGGCGAAGAAAGAGGAGCCGGACGAGGAGATGCCGTTCAAGCGGCTGCTTGCCGCGAGTGAGGCGGCGAAGGCGATCCGCATCAAGGGGCTCACCGGCATCCAGCGGGCGCTGATCAAGAAGGAGAAGGACGAGTACGTGATCTATACCGAGGGGTCGAATCTCGAGGATGTGCTCGAGATCGAGGGGGTTGACGGAGACCGGACGACCACGAACTCCATCTTCGAGATCTACAAGGTCTTCGGGATCGAGGCCGCCCGCGCCGCCCTGATCCAGGAGACCTCCCGAACGCTGGCCGAGCAAGGCCTCACCGTCGACATCCGGCATCTGATGCTGGTCGCGGACGTCATGACGAACGAAGGGGACATCCGCGCGATCGGTCGGCACGGGATCTCGGGCAAGAAGACCAGCGTCCTCGCGCGAGCCGCCTTTGAGATCACGGCGGCCCATCTGCTCCGCGCGGCCATCACCGGCGAAGCCGACGAGCTCAAGGGGGTGGCCGAGAACATCATCGTCGGCCAGCCGATCACCCTCGGCACCGGCGCAGTGAACCTGGTCTATCGGCCCACCGTCGCGCCCAAGTCGCCGCCGCAGGCGGTCGAGCCTCCGCCACCGGTCGAGGCGGCCGACGACGACGAGCCGCTGGTGCCGGAGGGCTGAGTCGATGGACCTCGGACACGCGCTCAAGGTGGCGCTGCAGACCGGCAAGGTGCGGATCGGCGTCACCGAGACGATCGACGCGGCGAAGACGAAGCACGCCCGGCTGGTCATCGCGTCGACGAGCTGCCCCTACGAGCCGTTCCTCCACGAGAGCCGGTTCGAGAAGGTCCCGGTCTACCACTACCCGGGCACGAGCGTGGAGCTCGGCGCCGCCTGCGGCAAGCCGTTCCCGATCAGTGCGCTCGCGATCCTGGACCCCGGATCTTCGGCGATCCTCTCGCTCGAGACCGGTTGAGCGGCCGGGGAAAGGCCGGGAACCCGTTCCATGACCGAGATCAGCTTCGATACCGAGACGCTCGGCCTCATCCGGCTCTTCGAGGAGCGAACCGGGGCGCGCGTGAAGGACTGCCTCCACGCCGAGGACAAGATCGTCTTTCTGGTCTTCCCGGGCGAGATCCCGAAGGCCGTCGGCCCGGGCGGTGCCGTCGTGGACCGGCTCAAGGGGCAGACGCACCGGGAGATCCAGGTGGTCGAGTACTCGGACGATGCGGAGACGCTCGCCCGGAACGTCTTCTATCCGTTCGGTCCGCTGAAGGTCGAGTTCGCGGCGAAGGGCAAGGGCCGGCATGTGACGGTAACGGTCGACCCGGCCTGGAAGGCCCGTGCCATCGGGAAGGCGGGGAAGAACCTCAAGATCGCCCGAGCGGTCCTGATGCGGCACTCGGACATCGTCTCCGTGAGCGTGGCGTGACGGCCCCTCAACGTTGAAATCCTGGAACCGGTCCGGCGAGGCCAGGGAGTACCGTGGCAACGAACCGGATCGCGGCGGTGCTGTTCGACCTCGGCGGTACTCTCGTCGACATGCGGGACTTCCCGGCGCTCGAAGAGATGGCGCACCGCTCGGGCCTGCACGTGGACGCGGACGTCCTCGCACACTGGAGCTCGGAGATGCGCGACGAGAACGACCGGCAGGGCGACAGCTGGAGCCTGGAGCAGTACTGGCGCCAGGTGTTCGAGGGGGCGGCGGGGATGCCGCTGCCCGAGACCCAGTGGAAGACCCTGTACGCGGAGCTGGCGGCGCACGAGTTCCCGGCCCATCTCTTCTCGGACGTGCGCATCTGCCTCGACGAGCTCAAGGACCAGCGGCTCAAGCTCGGTGTCGTGACGAACCACGTCTCGGAGGTGTCGGCCCGGGAGGTGCTGGGAAAGGCCGGGGTGCTCGGCTTCTTTGCCACCGTGGTCGCCTCCGGCACGGAGCGCGTGGCCAAGCCGGACGCGCGGATCTTCCAGCGCGGCGTCGAACGGCTCGAGGTGCAGCCGGCGGAGACGCTCTATGTCGGCGACAAGCCGAACACCGATGTCCGGGCGGCCGAGCGGGCGGGGCTTCACGGCCTCTGGCTGCACCGAGACGGGACCGGCTTCGGCGACGACCCGCCCGAGATCACGTCGCTCGCTGAGGTGCCGATCTGGATCACGCAGTTCGAGGTGTCGGGACGCGGTTTCGCGCCGGGCGGCCCGGAGCCGATGGACGACGGGCTCGGTGGAACGCCGCAGCGGCCGTCTCGCCGTATCAGTTAAATAGAGCCCCCGACTCTCAACGCTGCTCCGCCGGTCTCCGAACGGGGACCGACGAGGCGACGCTCCCACGGCGCGCCGGGGACCCATGATCCGAGCGCTCCAGGGAACGTCACAGATGGCCCGATGGGGCGTGGAGCCCCGAGAACCCCTCCCTGGAGACGGGGAGTGACCTCTCGGGACTGACGAGGGAAGTAGAGTAGAGTTCGCTTAGATGAGTTGAGCTCGTCCACGGACGAGCTCGTGAAGAGCAAATTCCCGCAGTCAGAGAAGATTCGGTTTCCTTGACCGTCACACTAACCCATACAATGAAATCCGGTTGATCCTGCCGGCGGGCACCGCTATTGGAGTTCGCTTAAGCCATGCGAGTCGAGAGGGGTAAGCCCTCGGCGCACTGCTCAGTAACACGCGGACAATCTGCCCTCGAGACGGGGATAATCCCGGGAAACTGGGAATAATACCCGATAGGCCTGAGATGATGGAAGGCTCTCA
>JASHOK010000033.1 GCA_030041175.1 Thermoplasmata archaeon
TGGAATGCACGGCGCCTTTCGGTCGACCCGTGGTCCCCGAGGTGTAGAGGATGAAGCTTGGAGACGGCCCGGGGAGTGGCGCCGCCGGGATCGTTCCGGAGCTCCGCGACACGGCCTCGTGGTACCAGTCATCACGATCCGGGTCCATCGCGACCTCCGAACCGGTCCTCCGGACCACGAGCACGCGCTCGACCGAGGGAGTCTGGTGCAGCGCTGTGTCGACGATCGGCTTCAGGGGCACCTCCTTTCCCCGGCGCCAGGCCCCATCCGCGGTGATGACCAGCTTGGACCCCGAGTCATTGATCCGGTCGGCCAGCGCCGGAGCGGCGAACCCCGCAAAGACAACGGAGTGAATCGCGCCCAGCCGCGCGATGGCCAGCATGGCGGTGGGGAGTTCGGGGATCATCGGAAGATAGAGAGTGACCCGGTCGCCCGCCGCCACGCCGGCGTCTCGCAACGCCAGAGCGAGCCGGTTCACCTCTCGAAAGAGCTGGTAGTACGTGATCGACCGGTGGTCGCCGGGTTCCCCTTCCCAGTAGAACGCGACCTTGTGGCGTCGCGGGGACTCCACCCAGCGGTCCAAGCAATTGTAGGCCAGGTTCGTCGACCAGCCGGGGAACCACCGGCCATAGGGGGCTTCCTCGGTCGGCTCGAACAGCGGCCCTCGCCGTTCGAACCACGCGAGCTCACTGGCGACCGGGTTCCAGAAGCCCTCGGGGTCGGCGAGCGCGCGACGATTGAGCTCCTGGAGCTTCAAGATGCCCGGCGAGACCGTCCGACCCGTCGGGAGGGCCGCCCGAGAGTCGAGCTCCGGATCCGCCATCGCTGCCGAACCGGGTACCGCCGGCCCGAATGTAGGTTGTGGGCGTCAGGGAGACATCGGCGGGAGCACCCGCAGGGTGCACGGCATGGTCACTCCACACTCCCCGCAGAACCAGCCCGCCTCCGTGGTCCAGAGGAACTCGCCGCAGCGATCGCACCGCCGGGGATCCCCCGTATCGTTGCGACAGGTCATCCTCGCGGGCTCCCGTCGAGAGAACGTCAGAGGAGCTGCGTGGTCAGCCGGATCTCTACGTTGCCCTTCAGGGCTCCGGAGATCGGGCAGCCGTCCTTGGCCGCCTTGGCGAGCTCCTCGAAGCGTTCCCGCGTGATCTTGGGGACCTGCCCCTTCACGTCGAGCTCCATCACCGTGACCTTCCATCCGTCTCCGACCTTGTCGAACGTCGCGACCGCCTGGACCGTGAGCCGGTCCGGCGGGGTGCCGTTCCTTCCGAGGCCGGCAGAAAAGGCCATCGAGTAGCAGACCGCATGCGCCGCCGCGAGCAGCTCCTCCGGGCTCGTCTTGCCGTTCGACGCCTCCGTCCGCGACGCCCAGCTCACCGGGAGGTCCGGCGCCACACCACTCTTCAACCGGACGCGTCCACTTCCCTTCACCAGGTCGTGCTCCCAGACGGCCTCGGCGCTGCTCTTCATCGCCATCGGCCCGACCCAGGTTCGGGTCCTATATGGGCCGAGCGGCGGACGGGAGCCGCTAGCTTCGGCGTCGGCGCCGGGGGGTTTTCGCCCGGGCCGGGCGTCGCAGGGCCTTGTCGACCATCTCGCGGACGGCCCCCTCGGGCGACGAGGGGTTCCGCTCGGCGGACCAGACCCGTTCTCCGGCCGGTATCCGGATCGGCAGGTCGTTCTCGGCCGGGGGAAAACTGCACTCGAAGGTGTCCGTGTACGCCGAGTACGGATTGAACGCTCGGTTGAAATCGAGCTCATACCGATCGGCATCGTGGAGGTCGATCGTGACATACCGGCCGGGTCCGTAGGTCTCGATGCCGGACGTCCGGTCTCGAAACGGCACGAAGACCGAGGTGCTCGCCGAGCCGATCGCGTGGTAGACGCCGAGGCGGTACGGCTTTCGGCCGAGCGAGAACCGCAGGTGACCCACCAGGCGCATCTCGGCTTGATTGTCCCGGTTCGTCCGAAGGTAGGCGTACTGCGGGGGCTCGACGCGGTCGAGGACGGCCTCGAGAAGATAGTGAGGGTCCGGTGGAAAGTACCGGAGCCCGGCAAAACCCGCGATATGCGCGTCAACGAACGGCGACTCCGGATGCTCCGCCATGAAGCGGTCCTTCAATCTCCGTTCCTCCTGGAGCTCCGCCAGGTACCGGCGGCTCGAGGGCGCTGAGGCCATCGGCGCGGCGAATCCACTCGCTGCTTAAGTTCTCGGGTCGCCGGAAGCAGTCCGCTACTTCCCGCCGAGGCCGCGAGAGCCCGTGGCCGGGCCGCGGCCCCCGCCCTCGTCCGGCGCACTGTTTCGCGGGGCGTCGGCGTGCGGAAGGCGCTCTTCGAGCGCAACGAGCTTGGGGTAGAGGTCGGCACGAATCGTCTCAATCTTCGCCTCCCGAGCAGCCGAGATCTGCCGTCGGGCCTCGGACCAGTCGCCGGCCCGAACCGCGAGATTCGCGATCCGATACCGGATCTCCAGGACGTCCGGGATCATCTCGAGCTCCTCGACGAGCCGGAGTGCCTCGAGGTAGCGGTCCCGGGCGCGGGCGAGGTCGTCCTCGTTTTCCAGAACCATGCCGTCGATCATCGTGATCTGTTCGTCCGACAGACGATCCCGGAGCCGACGGTTGAGTTCCCGGCCCTTGTCGATCAACAGGCGCACCCGCGTCGTCTCGCCGGCCTCCGCGCGGAAGGTCGCTTCGTTGAGGAGTGTGTAGACGCGCCAGAGCAGTGATCCCGAAGCCTCGGCGTGGACGATGGCCTCTTCGATCTCGTGCAGAGCCTCCTCGCGTCGGCCCATCCCATTCAGCTGGATGGACCGATTCATCCGCACGCGTGCCAGCGACGCGTGGTCGGAGGAGGACTGGAACAGCGCGGCCGCCCGGTCGTACAGTTCGAGCGCCTCTTCGGCCCGGGCCGGGCCCGAATAGATGAGCACGTTCGCGAGGTCGATGAACGCGTGGGCCTGTACCCGGGTGTTGCCGGCGGCCTCAGCCAGCCGGGCAGCCTCCCGGTGATGATGCTCGGCGTCCTCGAAGCGTCCCGTATCCCAATCCGCCGAGCCCAGCACCCGGTGGGCGATGGCCTTGCCGGTCGGGTTAGAGGTCTTCTCGAAAAGGTCCAGCGCCGCGGTCGCGAGCTCGCGGGCCTGGGCATGCTCCCACAGCTGAGCATGCGCCGACGCCGACCAGAGCATCGCGACGGGAAGATCGGCCTCCAGCCGCGGGTCTCCGCGCGCCCGGGAGATGGCCGTGGTGAGTACTTCGATCGCCGGACGCAGCTCACCGATTTCGAACAGTATCCGACCGAGTTCCGTGTCCATGCGGAACACGATGGACGGATCCAGGGACGGGAGGTTGCGGCTGCACTCGAGCGCCCGTTCGAGGTGAAGCTTCGCCTCCGGGAACGCGAACGCCACGGCCGAGAGCTCGGCGGCCCGACGGCAGTACTCGAGGGCGCGACCCCAGTCGCGGGCGAGATAGAAATGGCGCGCGAGTTCGAAGACCTGTCGGGAGTCGGGAGTCCCGGTCTCCTCGATGGCTTCAGCGACCTTGCGGTGGAGGATCCGTCGGCGGCTCTCGGTGAGTCCCGCGTACGTTTCCTGACGGAACGATTCCCGAACGAATTCGTAGGTCCCCGCCCGGACCTCGCGCACAAGGCCGTCGGCGGCCAGCTGCTCGAGCGGCGGGCCGAGGCTTCCGGCCTCGACCCCGATCGCCAGACCCAGGGTCTCGACGCCGAAGTCGTTCCCGACCACGGCCGCATAGCACAGGACTCGCTGGCTCTCCTCGGAGAGCGTCTGCGCCCGGGCCCGGTCGACCGCGTCCAGTGGCCGGGTCCCCTCCTCCGGAGTGGACGATGCGAGAGCGGCGAGCGGAGTCCCTCGAAGGAGCTGCTCGAGCGCCAACGGATTCCCCTTCGTCCGGCGATGCCAGCGGATCACGTCATCCGACGAGGGCGATTCCCCCCCGTGAAGCCAGGAAAGAAACTCGCCGGTCTCCGCGACGCTCAGCGGCCGGGCCTCGACCCAGTGGGTCGTGGGGAGGGGTCGGATGGAGTCGAGGAAGCGGCGCGGGCGTGCTCGCGGCGATACGGCCGGGCCCGCCAGGAGCGTCAGGACGATGCCGTGCTCATCGACGTGGCGCTGCAGCTCGGTGACAAATTCGAGCGAGGAGTCGTCCACGAACGGGAAGTCGTCGATGCCCAGAAACAACGGGGTCCGGCTCGCCATGGTCGCGAGGTCCTCGATGAGACGGTCGATCAGCAGGAATCGGCTCTGGTCGTTCCGGCGCGGGAGTTCGGCGAGAGCCGCCAGGAGCCGGCGCGTGTCGTCGCTGCCCGGTCCCAGCGCCTCGACCGAGGCCGCTCCCGCCTGTTCTCGACGTCCCATCGGAGCCAGGAACAGTGAGAAGCGCTCCTCGTCTGGGCTCGGACCGTCGGCGTGAACGGGGTCCGGCTGCCGCAGGCCTTGGAGCATCTCTTGAACCACCGCAAAGGGCCGCGGGAACTCGGTCGGCGGAGCCCGGGTAACGCCGACCCGGAACCCTTCCCCCGCGGCGCGCTCGGCGCCGTACCCCAGGATCGTGCTCTTCCCGACGCCTTCGTCCCCCGTGATGACCAAGATCGAGCCGTGTCCGCTTTTGGCACGCAACAGCCGGTCGTCGATCGCCGTCCGGACCTCGACTCGCCCGACGAGCGGTCGATGACCTGCAACCAGCGACTCGCGAGCGGCCATGTCCCGGGCCCGGCCTCCGGGCTCTCTTAGGATTTCTCGTGTGGGGATTATAAGGCTCGCCTGAGGCCCGAAAGCGTCGGGGTCAGTTGTCGTCGCTGGTCGAGCGGGCCCGTCCGGGCCCGAGCACGAAGTACGCCGTGCCCCCGTGTCGGGCGAACGGCTGTACCGCCTCGACGGCCTGGACGAGCAGCTCGTAGGCGAGGGCCTCCTCCTCGCCCGCGTCGTCGGAGCCGGCAGACTCGGGTACGTAGACCCGGAGGGTCCCCCGCTGAACACCGAGAAGGACCTCTCCATGCCCGTCCCGACGCGCCCACGCCAGCAGGCGGCGCCCCGGCTCGTCCACGACTCCGACCCACCGCAGCGACCCAAACCAGCGACCGGCCAGCCGACCGACCACGGTGGCTTCATCGAGGTCTGCCGGCAGCTCGATCCGCGCGATGGCCCGGAGAGGTTCGGCCTCGGGCACGCCGTCGAGACCGCCCCCGTTCAAGGAGCGATATCCACCGGCGCCGCGTTCGACGAGTCCCTCGCGCTCCAAGCGTCGAAGCGCACGGGCCAGCGACTCGGGGTGCGCGCCCAGCTTGCGCCGGAGCCCACTGAACGCCACCCGGCCTTGGAGGCCCTGAAGGGCTCCGAGAATCCGGTCATCCAGTGATCCGGTAGGTTCATGCGCCGGATCGGCAAGGGGTCGGGGCATCGCCGGGAGTGGGGAGGGCTGCATTTAGGCAGCGGGTTACGGAGGCGCCACTGCCCGCAGGGTCCGGCCTCCGAGCACAGTCGCCCGTCCGGAGCTGCGTCCGTGTGACCGACCTTGCGGTCACCCGCTCAATATCCCCCACGGGCGGGTGGACGCTGCCGTCGACCTCGATACGAGGAGAAGAATCATGCCGCACGAAAACGACGACGCGGAGACGTCTCCGAGAGAACACTACGGCCCTTGGGTCTGGACGGCCTATCGGGCGTACAACGAGCTGTTGCGCGAGAAGGTCAAGAAGCGGTTCGAGGCGCAGGAAGGTCCGTGGATGGACCGACTGGCCGACGTGCTGGTCGAGATCGTAAACGCGCGATGGGAAGGCGGCCGGAAGAAGGGACGCGAAGAGAAGCAGCTGCTCGCCAAGCTCGACCAGCTGCTCTCGGAGTGAGGACGATGCCCGTCCCGATTCCGCTCCAGCCGTTCCCCCATCCGCCCATGGGCCCGGAGCCCTTGCCGACCGGACCCAACGTCGCCGGCGGGCGGACAATCCGGGCGAACCGACGCTTGGACCGGGGGGCGTGAGAGCCCATGCCACTCTCCGATTTCGAAATACGGATCACCTCCGCCGTCGATGCCATTGCCCCGAGCGTGGCGAGCGTCGAATCCGTCCGAGTCGGGCGACGACGCGGCTTCGGTCCCTTCATGCAGCCGGCACAGGGCTCGGGGGTCGTCATTGACCCCAAGGGGCTGTTGATCACGAACCAGCACGTGGTCGATCAGGCGGCCCAACTTCGGGTTCATCTCCAGGATGGCCGGGAGCTGATCGGCGAGGTTGTTGGGGGCGACCCCGTCACCGACGTCGCGGTCGTAAAGGTCGACGCGGAAGGCCTTCCGGCGGCGCGCCTGGGAGCCTCCGAGGAACTGCGAGTTGGCCAGATCGTCCTCGCGATCGGGAACGCCTTGGGGCTCCCGGGAGGACCCACGGTCTCCACCGGCGTCGTGAGTGCCCTGGGTCGGCCGCTTCCGGGTTCGGACTTCATCTTCGAGGGTCTGATTCAGACCGATGCAGCGATCAACCCCGGCAACAGCGGGGGTCCACTGGCGGACCTCACCGGAACCGTCGTGGGCATCAACACGGCCATGGTCCCATTCGCTCAGGGTGTCGGATTCGCCATTCCGATCCACGCTGTTCGTCGGATCGCGGACGAGATCCGGCAAAAGGGTCGAGTGGTCCGTCCCTGGATTGGCGTGTCCGTCTCTGAGCTGCGGCCGGAGGTCGCGCGCCAGTATGACCTCGAACCGTACTCGGGCCTTCTGGTCGCCGAAACGGTCCCCAAGTCTCCGGCGCACCGCGGCGGTCTTCGGCCGGGGGACATCCTGACCCGCTTGGGTCCCTTCGAGGTCCGGAAAGTGCGGGACCTCCTGGAGGCGTTGTCCCAGTTCCCGGTCGGGTCCGAGGCCCAGATCCAGTTCCGGCGCAGGACCACAGTAAGCACCACCACGATCCCGCTCGAGGAGAACCCCGAGCTGCTCGCCGGACCGAACTGAGTCCATCCCTCAGGGACAGCGGTTGGGCCGCTGCCCCTGAAACCCCTTCCCGCCGGCGCGGACCTTCAGGGTCGCGGTGCTTAAGGCCGCCTGACCTACCACCGAGCGTGTCGCGCGCGGCATCCGGAGACAACCCACTCCCGCTGTCCGAGCGGGTCCGACCCCGGTCGCTCGCCGAGATGACGGGAAACCCCGACGCGATCGCCCACTTGCAGAAGTGGGCCGCGGGGTGGGCGGCCGAAGGAGCGACGCCCCGACTGCGTGCGGCGGTGCTCGCAGGGCCCGCCGGCGTTGGCAAGACGACGGCCGCGATCGCTCTGGCCCACGACATGGGCTGGGGCCTCGTCGAAATGAATGCCTCCGATGCCAGGAACCGGCGGGCGATCGAGCAGGTCGCGGGCCGTACCGCGGTGACCGAGGCGTTCTCGCTCGGTGGAGAGCTGTTGAGTTCCCGCCGGGGCCAGCACACCCTGATCCTCCTCGATGAGGCGGACTGTCTCTTCTCCCGGGATACCGAGGGCTCGACCGCCGAGGTTGCCCCTCCGGTCACCTTCCGGGAATTCCTGCGGACCCGCTACGGCACCCTCGACGCCCTCGCGACGGCATGGGGGCTCGGCGGGCCGTCGGCACCCGCGAAGCTCGAAGCGTGGACCGACATCCCGGCTTCCGGAGGAAGGTCGAAGGTGTTCCGGCTGCCAGCGGCCCAGCGCGATCTAGCCGACTGGGGCCAGAGCAAGACGCGAACGGACCTCACCGACCGCGGCGGCCTCGGAGCCATTGCCAAATTGGTCCGAGAGACTCGGCAACCGATCGTCCTGACGGTCAACGACCCGGAGACGCTGACCCGGTACTCCCCACTGTTCCGTACTGGCGTTGCCCGAATCCCATTCTGGCCCCTGCGCGACAATGACCTCCGCTCGGCGGTCCGCCGGGTGGCGGTGTCGCAGCACCTACAGATTTCCTCCGATGCGGCGGAGGCGATCGTCCGTCGGAGCCACGGAGACCTTCGGGCGGCCCTGAATGACCTCGACGCGATCTCCGTGCTGGCGCCCGGGCCTGATCAGGAAACGCTGCTGGGAACGCGCGATGCGACCACGGACTTCTTCGACCTAACGAGAGAGGTGTTCGACACCCCCCGCCTCTATCGGTCGGTCGAGATCCGCAATCGACTCGACGCGACGCCCGATGACCTTCTACCGTGGATGGAAGAGAATCTGCCCAGGTCGACTTCGGACGGCACGGCACGCCTCGCGGGCTACGAGGTCCTCGCCGACGCCGATCTGCTTCTGTCTCGTGCCCGTCGGTTCCGGGCCTATGGCCTCTGGAGCTATGCGTCCGAGATCATGACCGGAGGCGTGAGCCTGGCCCTGGTTCCGGGCGATGGACATGCCCCCGAGCGCGTGGCGTTTCCGCAGTTCCTGGGAGAAATGGGCAGGTCCCGAGTCACGCGTGCGCTTCGGGCGTCGATCGTGGCGAAGGAAGGGAAGCTCCTGCATATCTCCCGGCGGAAGGCCACAGAGTCGGGTCTGGACTTTCTCTT
>JASHOK010000034.1 GCA_030041175.1 Thermoplasmata archaeon
ACCGTCGGCGACCTCGACATCCTTGCCACCTCGGACCGACCGCCGGAGACCATCGCGGTGTTTGCGCGGCTCGCCACGGTCCGCAGCATCGTCGTCCAGGGCGACACCAAGGCGACGGTGATCCACGAGCCCGGCATCCAGGTCGACCTCCGCGTCGTCGAGCCGGCCAGCTTCGGCGCCGCCCTCCAGTACTTTACCGGCTCGAAGGACCACAACATCCAGCTGCGGTCGCTGGCACGCGATCGGGGACTCAAGATCAACGAGTACGGGGTCTTTCGCGGAGAGGATCGGGTCGCCAGTAGGACGGAGGTCGAGGTCTACGCTTCCATGGGGCTCGACTGGATGCCACCGGAGATCCGGGAGAACCAGGGCGAGATCGAGGTGGCACAGCGCCATCGGGTCCCGGCGCTCATCGACACCGGGCAGCTTCGCGGCGAACTCCATCGCCATGTTCCGCCCGCCCCGGATTCCGCTTGGCTCGGGCCACTTGTGGCGGCGGCTCGCCACCTTGAGCTCCACTATCTGGGCCTGGTCCTCCCTCCCGGCCGGTCGACGCGCAGCACCGCGGATCGGATCGCCGAACTCCGCACGCTATGGTCCGGGGTCGACGCCGGCCCGCTCCAGCTCAGGGTCGGACAGGAGATCGTTCTCGGGACCGGGGCCGAAGCCCCTGGAGCTGCCGTCGATTACTGGGTCGGCGTGCCGCCGGGGGGAGACGCGCCCGCCACGTCGCCGGTGCCTCCGCGAGTCGCGCCTCCCGTTCCGATCCGCTTCGTGGGCCACCTCCGGTTCGCGGCCGAGGGCCGGGACGTGCCCCGAGAGCTGGTGACCCCGTGGATCGACTGGTGCCGCACCCACGACGTGGCGCTGGAGGTGACACCGGCAGGGGGCAGCGACGGATTGGACGCGGTCGCCGCTCGATGGGCCCACGAAGCGGGCGTGCGGCTGGTACTGAGTGCCGGGCCGGACGACCTGACCGAGCTCGACCTCACGACCGGGCGGGCCCGGAGGGGGTGGGTTCCCACGGACCGGGTGCTCAACTCACGGGACGACGGGGCTGCACCGTCCGCGGAGCGGGGGCCGGCACGCCGGCGGCGGTCGGCCGGCCGAAAGTGACGGCCGGAGAGACCGGGCGCGGAACGGCCCGGCTCTGCACGCAGGTGGCACAGAGATGCGCCTGGGGTCCCGACGAGGTCTTCCAGTAGCATCGAGCACAGAGCGCCCTGCCGCAATCGCCGCAGGGCTCGAACCGCGGTGGCGAGCCGAGCGGCTCGCCGCAGTCGACGCACCGGCGTCCCGGGGAGCTCGGCGCGACCGCACTCCGCGGGGTCGGAATCTGGGACAGCCGCTGGAGCAGCGTTACCGGGCCGGGTTCTGAGGCGCGAGTGGAGTACGCCGTCGGTGAGGGCGACGGCGGAGCAGCCCGCTGGAGAGCGCCCATCCGTTCCACGAGCCCGCTGACCGTCTGGGGGGCGGGGTCGATGGCGACCGTCGTCGACACCGCGGCCGGCGCCGTTGCGAAGGGGATGAGCAGGGTGGAGCCGGAGCTGGCCTCGGCAGCCACCCCGGCTGGAGAGGCCGTTGGACGGGAAGCGGTGGAGGAGGGTGTCACGGTCGGTAGGGGAGGAGCCGGAGCTTCGCCCTCCGGCGCGACGGAGGCCACGATCGCGGGCAACGCCATCAGGCTGGGCCCGGAGCGATCGGTCCGTGGCATGGCGGGTGGACGGCCCCACGGGTCGGGCAGCGGCTCCAGCACCAGGACCAGGAGCGCGAGGAAGAGCGCTACGATTCCGGCGGCCAGCAGGGTCATTTCGACCCACGGCGTCCGAAGGGCGGCTGGCGCGAACCGCCAATTGAACCCGAGAGCAGCGGCGGCCAAGAGGGCGGCGCCTAGGAAGAGGAGGCCGCCCAGGCGCATCGCGCGCCTCGTCGATGGTGGGGTCATGGAGGCGAGAGCCAAACCGGGTAGTCGCCCCCCCTCGAAAGCATTGCGTCCCGGCGGGAAGCCCGTGTCGGCTGCCAGTCCAACACGAGGTTCATGTACCGGAGCGGGGGGCTCGCTGACCCGTGTACGTCCGCCCGCGCTATCGCCGGAAGCTCACGACGGCCGAGCCGGCCGCGGCCTCGCCGGCGGCGGCCCAGCTCCAGCGTCGATCGCACGTCGCGATCGTTCCGGCACTGATCCTGCTCGGGGTGGGGTGGTACCTGGCTCGGTTCTCGATCCTGTTCCCGGCCATCCTCGCCTTCTTCCTGTTGAGCGGCGCCCTGGGACTGCTCGGTTCTCGCCTCAACCCGCTGTCCGCGACGTTCTACCTCACCACCAAGCCATCGTGGAGCGCCATCGGGACCGCGTTTCTCTCCGGCGGCGCACTGCTCTGGATGACGTACGAGTACTACCTGCACTCGTGGGGCCCGATCGTCCCCCACCTGCCGGCGTTCTGAGCCCGCGATCAGGCAGCGATCATCCGCTCGAGCGCCTGCCGCGCCTTGGCGGCCACCGGCCCGGGGACGTCGATGACGTACCGCATCTGGGCCAGCGAGTCCCGGACGTCCGTCAGATCGATCTCCTTCATGTACGGACAGATCGCGCCCCGGGAGAGCGGTAGGAACTGGGTCGACGGATTCAGCTTCTGCATGCGGTGCAGGATCCCGACCTCGGTGGCCACGATGACCGTCGGGGCGCGCGTCTCTTCGGCATACCGAACCATCCCGTCGGTGGACAGGACCCGGTCGACGTGCTCCAGGGTTCCGCTGGCGCAGCCGCACTCCGGGTGGGCGATCACCGGGGCGCCCGGGTGGGCTTGCCGAGCCGTCTCGATCTCCTCGGGCCGCATCTTGGCGTGGACGGGACAGTCGCCGGCCCAGAGGTGCATCTTCCGCCCGGTCTTTCGACGGACGTAGTCCCCGAGGAACATGTCCGGAAGGAACAGGATCTCCTGGTCCTCCGGCAGAGAGGTCACCGTCTTGATCGCGTTCGAGCTCGTGCAGATGAAGTCGGACTCCGCCTTGACGTCGGCGGACGTGTTGATGTAGGAGACGACCACGGCGCCGGGATGCTGTGACTTCCAGCTCCGGAGCTGCTCGGCCGTGATCGAGTCGGCGAGACCGCAGCCGGCCTTCAGATCCGGCAGCAGCACCGTCTTGGTGGGGTTGAGGATCTTGGCCGTTTCGGCCATGAACTGGACACCGGCGAAGAGGATTACCGGTCGGTCCGTCTCCGCCGCCTTCCGCGACAGGTAGAGCGAGTCGCCGACGAAGTCGGCGACCTCCTGGACCTCCGGGAGCTGGTAGTTGTGCGCCAGCAGGACGGCTTGGCGCCGTTCCTTGAGCCGACGGATCTCGTCCTCGAGCGACATGGTCAGACCCGACGACCGAGGACGACGGCACGGCACTTAAGCCGAGTGTGGGAGGCGAGTTACCCCGTCCCACGGTGAGACACGACGACCAGGTGGACCGGGAGCGCTGGGGCCGAGTGGGTCAAGCTCCCCAGGCTGGCGGCGTCGGCTCCCGTACGGGCGTAGGCGGCGATGTTCGTCACGTCGATGCCGCCCGAAACCTCGAGGTCGGTCTGCGGACCCCCGGGCAGGCGACGGATCGCTCGGACCAGCCGCCGCGCGGCGGAGGGGGAGCGATTGTCAATCAGCAGGCGACGGGCACCCGCTCCGAGCGCGTCCCGGGCCTGGACGAGTGTCCGGACCTCGACCTGCACCGGCCGTCGGGAGGCGCTGGCGAGGGAGCGCCGCACCGCCTCCGACACCGGGAGGACGGCCAGGTGGTTGCCCTTGATGAGAAGAGCGTCGGAGAGGTCCCGGCGATGCGTCTCGCCGCCGCCGTGGACCACCGCCGCCTTCTCGAGGTCACGTAATCCGGGAAGCGTCTTTCGTGTCGCCCGAACTTGGAACCCGGGCCGTACGGCCCGCCCGGCTCGAACGGCGCGGGCCGTTTCGGTGGCGACCCCCGAGAGATGCATCAGGAAGTTGAGCAGGGTTCGCTCCACGGCGAGGATCCGGCGCAGATCGCCCTCGAGCTCCAGGACCACCGTTCCCCGGCGCACCCGGGCTCCATCGCGGGAGCGGGCGGTGACGCGGAGGCCGGCGATACGGCCAATCTCCTGGGCGACGCGGATCCCCGAGAGGGTGCCGTTGTCTTGGACAATGACGTGGGCCCGGGCCCGGACGCGGCGCTGGAGCAGGGCCCGTGTCGTGGCATCGTGGGTCCAGCGATCTTCGGCGAGCGCCGCTCGGAGCTGTCGACTCGTACCGGCGGGCAGGGTCGGTCGACGCCGGCTATTGCGCCGGTGCGACATCTTCCCCCTCGCGCTCGGCCACCCGCCGTTCCAGGGATCGATAATCCTCGAGGAGGTCGGGTCGCAGTCGCGGCAGGGAGCGACGCTCCAGGTCCTGGATCTTCTCTCGGGCGAGGGCCAGGTCGGCGCGCGCCAAGTCGACCTCGGCGAGTCGCAGCACCACTTCGACCTCGTCCCCGGGCAGATGCTCTTCTCGGAAGAGCTGTCCGGCCTGTTCCAGGGCCCGTGTCGCCAGGTCGAGTTCGCCGGCCAGGAGGTGGAGCTTGCCCTCGTTGAGGTAGGTCTGACCGAGGCCGAAGCGGTCCCCGATCCCTTCGAGGAGCTCCCGCGCCGTCTGGTTGTGCTTTTCGGCCTCGGGCAGCCGCTGCTGAACCCGTTCGAGGTCGCCGATGTTGAGATGGGCCCAGCCCAGCCGCCGAAGGTCGTGCGCCCGGTCCGCAAGCTCCGCCGCAATCACGAGTTCTTCGAGTCCCTGGTCGACGTCACCGTGCTGGCTCAGGACGACGCCGTGACACAGGTACGCGTAGGAGGCTTCGGCATTATCGCCGAGGTCGCGGAGCGTCTCTCCCGCTTCATGATACAGCGCCAGGGCCTCCACCTCGCGCCCCGGTGTCATCGAGAGCACGTTGGCCAACCGGACCCGCTGGATGGCCACTTCGTGAGGGTTCCCGGCGGCCTCCGCGGCGGAGAGGGCCTCCTGCTGGTGCTCGAGGGCTTCGGCGTACTCGGCACGATAGAACAGGATCTCCCCGCGCAGCCGCAGACCGTAGACCTTGAGCAACGGGTCGCTGGCGGCCTCGATGCTCTTGAGCGAGTCCTGCATCGTCCGGTCGGCTTCGTCCCACCGCCCCTGGTCCGCGAGGATCCGGCCGAGCAGCAGACCGAACAAGGCTCGCTGGTCCGCCGTGGCCGTCGTGAGGACGGTCGGTCGGGCGAGGGTTTCCCGGAGCAGCTGCTCCGCACGCTTGAGCTCCCCCACCCGGTCCCGTTCGAGAGCGATCTGCAGGATCAGGTCGAGTTCGCCGGCCAGGTCGTCCGGAAAGGCGCGCTGGTGGGCTTCGAGGGCCTGTTCGTAGTGGACGAGGGCCACGTTGGACGTGTGCGCACGACGGGCAAACTCGGCGGCCCGGCGATTGAAATCGACCGCCTGCGCGTCCGCTCGGCCCAGGTAATAGTGCCGGGCCAGCGAGAAGATGGTCGCGAGGTCGGCCGTTCCGATCGCCTCGGTCGCCTCGCCGACGCGCCGGTGCAGCAGCCGGAGACGGGGCCCGGTCAACCGGGAGTAGAGCTCGAATCGGACGTCCTCTCGGAGGAACTCGAAGACCTCGCCCGCCTTCTCGCGGAGGATGCCAAGGTCGACGAGCCGCTCGACCTCTTCCGCGAGCGCCTCCTCGTCCTGCCCGGTCGCCTTGAGGAGAAGCGGGAAGGAGACCTCACGGCCCGCGACCGCGGCGAGCGTCAGGAGCTTGAGCTCCGGTTCCGTGACCTCCTGCAGCAGGGCGCGCGGCTCCAGGGCCAGGCGGCGGTCCTCCTCGCCCCGGGAGGAACCGCGCACGGCGGCCTCGCGGCCGCGGATGAGCTGCTCGAGCAGCACCGGCACGCCGCCCGTGGCCTCGAACCATCGGCTCACCTCGGCCGCGTGCACCTCGCGCTTGGGGTCGACCCAGTGGATAAACTCCGGGAGCTCGCGTTCGGTGAACGGGCGGAGGGTCAGGCGCTCGGCGTGGCCGGCCTTCGCCCACTCCTCCCAGGAGGCGACCAGCTCCGGAGGCAGACGGGCCGCCGGCAGGGAAGTGGCGAACAGCCAGAGCGGCCGGTCGGCCAGCTTGGGAACGAGGAAATTCAGGAATTCGATGGTCGCCGGGTCTACGAACTGCAGGTCATCGATCGCGAGCAGGACGGGGCCGGAGCGGGCGGCCAGGAAGAGCGGCTCGGCAAAGCCCTCGAAGAGCCGCTGGCGGTTCGACCGAACATCACCGGCGCCATCGCTCGAGGAGAGCAGATGGGCCGCCAGAGGGGGAAGGTCGGTCCGACCGTGCTCGGCCTCCGGGAGAAAGCCGATGGGAGCGAGCGGAGCATTGGCCACACCGGCGGCCTGAGCGAGGGAGGCCGGAGCCTCCTCCCCGCCCCGAGCGGCGGCCTCTTCGTCCGCCTGCGGCCGAAGGATCGCCTCCTGGAGGACCAGAAACGGCGGAGGATTCTCGAGGGCGACGGCGCGGGCGTGGAAGACCCGGAAACCGCCCCGCTCGCTCTCCTCGACCAGCGCCGCGAAAAAGGACGACTTCCCGACTCCGTTGGTCCCCTCGAGCACCGTAAGCCCGCCGGCGCCGCCGCGGGCGTTCTCCCGACGGCGCAGGATCGCGTTCCAGACTTCGACGCGACCGATGGGGGGGATCGAAGAGGGCCGGGCCTGCATCGTCCTCGCCCCTTATCGGCGGGGCCGGGGTATATGAGGGTAGCCCGCGCCGTCAGCGGCCGGGCCGAGACGCCCCTCGCGGGGCGGGAAGTCGACCGCGGAGCTCCTCGCAGTCGCGGGCCAGGTCCGGGCGCAATTCCGATAGTCGCCGGCGGTCGAGCTCCTCGATCTTCTCCTGCACGACGGGCCAGTCCTCCCGGGTGGCGGCGACCTCGGCGAGCCGCAGGAGGACCTCCACGATGTCGGCCTCCATGTTCTGCTCCTCGAAGATGGCCAGGGCCTCCTGGAGGGCCCGCTCGGCACCGTCCGGGTCATTCCGGGACCGACGGATCTTTCCCTCGTAGACGTACGTCTGCGCGAGGCCGAACCGGTCCCCGACCCGCTCGAGCTGCTCCCGAGCCTGACGGTTGTGCGTGTCCGCCTCGTCGAGCCGGTTGAGGTCGTGCAGCGTGTCCGCGATGTCGAACAACGCCCATCCCGTGCGCCGGGGATCGTTGGCTTCCCGCGCCAGCCGGAGCGCGTGCTGGAACTCCGTGAGCGTCTTCTCGGAGTCGTGCGTCATTCCGAGAGCGACACCGATGTAGATGTGCGCCTCCGCCGCCTCGGCCTTCTCGCCCATTCGCTCGAGCTCCGTGGCGGCGGTCCGGAGCCGCTCGATCGATGGCTCGAGCTCTCCCGGCCGCATCGTCAGGGACCGGGCGTACCGCACCTCTTCGAGCAACGTCTCCCGGGCGTCTCCCATCTCCTTCGCGGTGGCGAGACCCTCGGCGTGGTACCGGAGGGCCTCGGCGTAGTCGCCCCGGAAGTAGGCCAGTTCACCCGCGAGCCGGACGGCCACGAGGCGAACCGGTGCCTCCCAGTCCTGTTCGGTCCGCGAGCGAATGAGTTGCCCCACCAGGTGATCCGCCTCGCCCCACCGGCCCTGGTCCGACCGGACCAGCGCGAGGTAGAGCGGGAGCAGGTCCCGTTGCTGCGGCGTCGCGGCCGTCATCATATCCGACCGATCCGTGACCTGCCGCAGCGTCCGATCGGCACGGTCGAGCTCACCGACCCGGCGCAGTTGCCGGACCATCTCGAACAGGAGGTCGATCTCCTCGCTCAGTTCGGCGGGTCGGCTTCGCCGATGGGCCTCGAGCGCCCGCTCGAGGTGCACGAGCGCCGTTCCGGGAAGATAGGCGTCCGCGGCGAAGCGCGCGGCCATCCGATTGTATTCCAACGACTTTGCGTCGACCCGTCCGAGGTGGAAGTGACGGGCGAGGGCGAAGACGGAGTCGAGCTCTTTGGGCCCGGCGGCCTCGATCGCCTCGGCCACGCGTCGGTGGAGGATCCGGCGCCGGGTGTCGGTGAGACCGGTGTAGAGCTCCTCGCGCAGTTCGTCTCGGGGAAACTCGAAGACCTCGTTCTCCGACTCTCGGAGCAATCCCTGGTGGACGAGTCGCTCGACGGTTTCCGCGAGCTCCTCCTCGTTCTCATCGGTCGTGCGCATCAGGATCGCGAACCGGGCTTTCGGGCCGAGGACCGCGGCGATCGTCAGCACCCGTCGGTCGGTCTCCGAGAGCGAGCGGATCTGGTGCCGCATCTGGGTGACCGGATCCGCCGCCGCGGCGGGTTCGGGCGGGCCGCGGGGCGGCGAGGCGTGGATGAGCTGTTCGAGGAAGAGCGGGTTGCCGGCCGTTTGGGCAAACCATCGATGAAGCTGCTCCGGCGGCGTCACGCGGTCCGGCCGGGCCCAGCGGACGAAGTCGACCACCTCGCGCTCGTTCAACGGCCGGACGCTGAAGCGTCGAGCGCCGGCGCCGACCAGCCGCTCCAGGCCGGCCCGACCCCGAGGGTCGAGGCTCTCGAGCGGCGGCGTGGTACCGACCCACCAGATGCGGCGGCTTTCGAGTCGGGTGGCGATGTGCTCCAGGAACTCGAGCGAGCCTTCGTCCGCCCACTGGAGCTCCTCGATCGCGACCAGCAGAGGGACCTGCTCGGCGAGGGCGAACATCGGACTCGCCATCTCCTCCATGAGCTGGACCCGGTCGGCCTGGAAGCTGTCGCCCAGCGCGACCGACCGGAAGAGCGAGGAGGCTCCCTCGGTCTGCCCCGGCCGGAGCATCGTAGCGGGCGCGGCTCCGACCCCCAGCGCCAGCGTCGGAGAGACGATCGGCTGCGCGACGTAGGGGAATGCCAGCGATGGCGGCGTGGTGGCTCCGAGGGCCGCCGCCTCCCGGTCGACGGCCCGTACGACGGCGCGGATGAGCTGGAACGGCGCAGGGGCCTGGGGCTCGGACCGGGCGGAGATCAGCCGGAAGTTGTGGAGGAGGCTCTCCTGCCCGAGCGCGGTAAGGACCGTGGACTTGCCGACGCCGGTCTCGCCCTCCAAGAGCGTGATCCCTCCCCGGCCCTCGAGGACCTCCTCTCGGCGATGGACGAGCGACTGGTAGAGGTCCAGTCGACCGATCAGGGGCCGGTCGGCCCGCGCCGACTCCATCGACCTACGATGGGTCGCTCCGTCTATTTCAGTTCGGGGTGTCCGGCCGGGACGAAGGGCAGCGCGACGACGACCGCCGGTACCGGATGCCCCCGGATGTCGATGGCGACGTTCGTCCCGACCGCCGCGAACGGCGCAGCCACGTACGCGAGCGCGATCCCGTGTTGCAGGGTCGGGGAGAAACCGCCGCTCGTTACCGTGCCGACGGTCTGGGCGCCGGAGAGGACGGCCTGCCCATGCCGGGGGATCGCGGTCGGCTCGGCCGGTGTCAATCCGACCCAGCGGAGCGGAGGACCGGCGGCCTTCTGCTTTTCGAGCGCCTCTCGACCCACGAATGGATGGTCGAACTCGACGAACCGGTCCTGTCCGGCCTCGAGCGGCGTATGGTCCTCATGGAAATCCTGTCCGGAGAGCAGATACCCCTTCTCGAGTCGGAGCGTATCCCGCGCCCCGAGACCGCACGGCCGCGCGCCGGCGGCGACAAGACGCTCGGCCAGGGCATCGGCCTGCGCTCCCGGGACGAACAGCTCGTAGCCGAGCTCTCCGGTGTACCCGGTCCGGGAGATCCAGATCTCGTGCTGGAGCGGCGTGGGAAAGGGGTCGTCCAGGAGTCGACCGCCCGCCGGTCCGGTGCCGGGAGTGGCCGGGAAATAGGCAGCGTGGAACGGCCGAAGCTCCTGAAGTGACCAGCCCCAGAGCCGCTCGAGCGTCGCGCGGGATTGGGGCCCCTGGACGGCGAGAATCGCGACCGCACCGTTGTGGGCTTCGACATCGGTGTCGGCCCGGCGGTGTTCGCGGAGGAGTTCCCGGATCTTGTCGGCACGAGCGGCGTTCGGAACCGCCACGAACGCCGGCGGCGCCTCACCGATCCCCGTGTCGGCTCGGGTGAAAATGAGGTCGTCGAGGATCGCGCCCTCCGCGTCCAGCCAGAACGTGTACCGACACTGCCCCGGCGCCACGCGGGAGGCGTTGGCGGTCGTTCGGCGGGAGAGCAGTGCCGGAGCGCTCCCGCCGCGCACGGTGAGAATCCCCATGTGCGAGACGTCGAACAGGCCCACGGACGTGCGCACGGCCCGGTGCTCCTCCATGATGCTCCCGTAATGGAGGGGCATCTCCCACCCGGCGAACGGGACCATCTGCCCGTGGTGGCGAAGATGGAATGCGTAGAGCGGGGTTCGCCGAAGCGCGGCCGCCCGCGGCGCCGGATTCTCGAGGACCGTGGGCCCCTCCGTCACGTGACCACCTCCGCGAGTCGCCCCTCGGCGGCCGCACGCCGGATCTCGATCGCCACCCGGCGCCCCGAGCTCATCGGAGTCCTCCAGAGCGCGTTCCCGTACGGATGGCCGAGCGAGAGGTGGATGTTCGTGCCGCCCCCGATCCGGGCAGCCACGTCGAAGACGAACGCCTTGCCATCGCGGTCGATGCAGGTCTGGAGCGTGAACGGGCCCAGCATGCCGGGAGCGGCTCGGCTCCGGGTAGCCTCCACGAATCGCTCCCCATAATCGAAGATCTCCTCCAGCAGCGATTCGCGTACCGTCAGCGTGCCGTGGCCCACGACGGTGTAGTGCGGGATCGCGTGCGAGCCCCGGATCTCGAGCTGCTGCGAGGCCGGCAGCCGGACGAGTCCATCGAGTGAGCTCTCCCGGCGCTCGTCCACCCCGAGCAGTTCGAGGCCATCCTCCCGGGGGACGAGCGGGGAGAAGAAGAAGTTGAAGTTGAACACCGGGCCCAGTACGTACTCCTCGATGCGCGCGGCCTCGAGGTCGGCGGCCGTGATCGTGCCGGCGGCGAGCAGGGCCTCGCTCTTCCGCTGGTACTCCTCGAAGCTCGCCGCAGTGAAGAATCCGCGTTCGAGCCGGCGGGTGGCATGCGGGAGCTTGATCATCGCCAGCGACTCGATCTCTTGCGGAGTTGCGATCCGCTGGGGCGCCGGGATGCCCGCCGCCGCGAGCAGTGCATAGTAGTTGTCCCGCTCCGACCGTTCCTCGATCCGGAGCAGGTTTCGAGCGCCGACCAGCGGCACTCGGAAGGAATCTTCGAGCAGATCGAGGGGGACGTAGGAGCTGAGCGCCCGATTCGGCACGACCAGAACGCCGCGTTGCCGAAGGCGCATCTGGCTCTCGGGAGCCGCCGCGTCGGCGAACTTGGGGTAGGTCCAGACCTCGTCCACGCATCCCCGAGTTACTCGACCCGTAGGATCGCGGTGGGCCCGATAGTACGTCGAGTAGGTACGCTCCCGGCCCTTCTGGGCGAGTACGAGGGTGTGGAAACCTTCCTCGACGGCACCGTCCGCGATATCGAGCGCCGAATGCGAGCCGACTGCGCCGATCACGGGGGGAGTCGGGTAGTCCCGGAGCAGTGTCTGAACTTCGGACCGGGGAAGGACCATTGGAAGTCAGGACCTTACAGGAGCTTAAGCGCACGGGCGACGCGTTCGGGGGTGAGGGGGAGTTCGAAGACGCGGGTGCCCGTCGCGTCGGCCACCGCATTGGCGATGGCGGCCGGCACCGGAATGATCGGTGGTTCGCCGATGCCCTTGGCCCCGAACGGCCCCGCGCCGGCGAACCCCTCGATCAGGTCGACGTGGATCGGTGGCGCGTCGCGGATCCTCGGCAACCGGTAATCCAGCAACCCCGGATTGGCGAGGCGTCCCTCCGGGGTCCACATCATCTCCTCGGACAGTGCCGTGCCGAGACCCATGACGATGCCGCCCTCGACCTGGGAAACAACCGAGGTTCGGTCCACGGCGGTGCCCACATCCTGGAACGCGGCGTACCGCACGACGCCGATGTGACCGGTCTCTCGGTCCACCTCGACCTCGGCCAGATGGACCGACGCCGCGAAGTCGTTGTAGGGATAGACCGTTCCTTCGAGCACCCGTGATGCGTCCACCTTCTTCTCGGCGCCGTAATGCTTGCCATGCGATTCCAGGCCTCCGGCGGCTCGCTCCGCGGGGGTCAGCAGGTCGACCAGCTTCTGGCGACGCCGTCCGGCGACGACCACGACCTGGCCATTCTTGAGCTCCAGCCGGACCTCGGGTACACCGACTCGGCTGGCCAGCGACTTTTCGAGATTCCGGGCCGCCTTTTCCACCGCTTGACCGAGAGCCGCCAACGTACGACTTCCGTACACGCCCGAGTCGAACGGCGCGGTTGCCGTATCGCCATACTGGACCCGGATGGCGCTTGCCGGAAGACCTAGCACTCGCTGGGCGACGATGGCGAGGCCCTGGACCACGCTGCCGTTGCCGATCTCCCGTTCCCCCTCGAGGATCACGAGTCCATCGGGCTGGAGGAACAGGCGGGCCTCTCCGCCGGCCCCGACGCCGGTCGACCAGAACCCGCAGGCGACTCCGATGCCGTGTCCCGCCGGTAACCCGGTCCGCCAGACCGCCGCCGTCCGGGCGGCCGCCTCCAGGCCCGCCTCGAGGCCGAACGGGCCCACCGGCTGGTCGTAGGCGGTCCGGTCGTTCTCGCGCCACGCATGGAGTCGCCGGAACTCGATCGGATCCGTGCCGAGACGACGGGCCAGTCCGTCGATGTGCGACTCTAGGGCGAAGACGGACTGCGGGGCGAACGGGGCGCGGTGGGGGCCAAAGGGGGGCTTGTTCGTCTGCAGCGCGTAGCCTTCGATCTCGTACGCTTCCGTTCGATACGGCCCAAGGAGAAAGCCAATGGAGTACCCGACGGCGAAGTCCCGACCCGGCAGCGAGGCGCCGGTGTCGAGCAGTAGCCGCACTCGACGGCCGACCATCCGCCCACGGGAGACCGCGGTATCCAGACGGATGATGGCCGGGAGCGTGGTACGTCCCAGCTCGAACTCCTCGGCATAGGACAGCGCCAGCTTGACCGGCCGGCCGCTCGCGATGGCGAGTAGCAATGCGTAGGGCTCGAGGAACGCCGAGCCCTTGCCCCCGAAGCCGCCGCCGACCCAGCTCCCCTCGACCAGCAACTTGGATTCCGGAATCCCCAGGACCGATGCCACGTCCTCCCGCATCCCGAACGGCGTCTGCGTCGAGCTCCGGATGCAGAACGTCCCGTCCCGGATCTCTGCGAGACAGGCATGGGCCTCGATCGCGACCTGGTGCACCCCGCTGGTCCGGTAGGTTTCGGAGTGCACGAGGTCGGCGGTCCGGAACTTTCCGTCGACGTCCCCGTATCGGGCGTGCACATGTCCGACCACGTGAGGGTCGTGGGCCGACGCCGCCGACGGCCACTCGGGGAAGATGTCCTCGATCCGCGCATCGACCCGAAGAGTCTCCACGTCGAGTTTCACCGCGGCGGCCGCCCGGCGGGCCTGGGCGAGAGTCTGGGCGGCCACAGCCGCCACCGGCTCACCGAGGTACCGGATCTCCTGAAGCGGGAACACGGGGCGCTCGGCCTCCAGAGCCGCCTTCGGGAGCAACGTTCGCAGGTCGTCCGGGCCGACCGCAGCAACGACCCCGGGCATCTTCCGCGCCGGTGCAAGGTCCAGGTGAACGATGCGGCCGTGAGCCACCGGTGACCGGACGAGCGCCGCCCAGAGCATGCCGGGCGCTTCGAGGTCCGCGCCGTACTCGACGGCACCGCGGGCCTTCGGTTCGGCATCGGATCGCATCACGGTACGGCCTTCCGCGCGAGCTCCACGGCCCGCTCGATGGCCCGGTACCCGGTGCACCGGCAGAGGTTTCCTTCGAGGCCATCGATCAAGGTCTCGACATCCGGCCGGGTCGTACTCCGACCCAGCTGGGCCGCCAGGGCCACGACAAAGCCCGGCGTGCAGTAGCCGCACTGCACGGCACCGGCCTCTGCGAACGCCTTGATCACGGCGCGGCCGATCGGTACGGTGGCCACTCCTTCGATCGTCGTGATCGGTTCGTCGGTAACTTCTCGGGAGAGCAGCAGGCAGGACAAAGTCGGCTCACCGCCTACGAGCACGGTACACGCCCCGCAGTCGCCGGTCCGGCAGCCCTCCTTCGTACCTTTGAGACCTGCGCGCCACCGCAACGTATCGAGGAGGCGCTCCGCGTCCGGCACGGCTCCGAGCCGTCGATCCTGGCCGTTGATGTTGAGGGTGAGAGGAGCATCGGTCATCGGGCAGCCTTCCGGGGCCCACGGGGGCCGGGCATGCGCTCGACCGTGGTCTGCAACGCGCGACGCACCATGACGGCCACGAGACGGCGGCGGTACGACTCGGTCGCGCGTCGGTCGGTGACGAACTCCGCGCGGCGGGCCGCCTCCTGCGCGGCGAGCTCCTGCTCGAGGTGGGTGGGCCGTGCGGATCGTAGCACCGCCTCGGCCTCGCTCAGCCGGCGGGCCCGGGGCTGAAGACCGCCCAGCGCGATGCGCCAGTGCGGCGCATCCGGCAGAAACGCGGTCGCCACGCCGACCTGAGAGATGTCATTCACCGGTTGCACGCGTTGCCACACGTAGCACGACGGTGCGGCAGACGGGAAGATGATCGATTCGATGAGCTCCGCCGGGCCCAGACTGGTCTTCCGCGACTCCTGGAGGACCAGATCGATCGGATGCTCCCGTACTCCGCTCGGACCGAGGATCCGAACGCGCGCATCCAGGGCGATCAGCATCGGCAGAAGGTCCGAGGCCGGCGCACAGCGCCCGACGTTGCCTCCGAGCGTCGCCCGGCTCCGAAGTGCAGGGCTCCCGACGTCGCGAATCGCTTCCCAGAGTCCCGGAAGTTGCTGCTGAACCCGACGATCCATCTCCAGCGCACGTAACGGGAGCGTACTGCCCACGACGAGCGTGGCTCCTTCCCACCGCGCGTAGCGCCACGGCAGTTTCCGGAGCGACAACACCTGCCGTGGGGAGGCCCGGCCCTGGTCGATATCGAAGAGCAGGTCCGTACCGCCCCCCAACACCGAAATCTCGCCGGCCGGAGCCTTGGCGAGGAGGCCGACCGCCTCGTCCGGAGTGGCCGGTTGGACCAGCTGAAAGCTCACACACACTCCGACCGGACGGCGATTGATAGCCTTTCGGTGCGCGAACGGTCCCGACATGTACTTTTATCCGCCAGACCGGCTTCGCTCCCCGTTCGTAATGCCGTTCGAGCTGACACTTCGCTACAGCACACCGCTCACTCCGCTCCCGGACGTGGACGAGGTGCTCCAAGAGTTCCTCCGGATGATCGGTTATCTGCCGGAAAGCTACGATACGCGCGGCGGAACCGGCCCGGTCGAGAGTCGTGTCGCCTACCGACTGGTCCGGGACTGTCTCATTCGGGCTCCGACGCGTCCGTGGTACATCGACGAGATCGTGGCCGTGCTGAAAACCTCGAAGCCGACGGTCTACCGCCACATCAACAAACTGAAGTCGCTCGACCTGCTCGAGGAGGTGGGCGGCTCGGCGGACGGCAAAGGCCGCAAGGGCTACCGGCTCCGGTACGGCAACCTCGCGCGGGCGTGGGATTTCACGGAAGCGAATGCGCAGAACGCGCTCAAGCGGTACCGGGAGACGGTGAACCACCTGCAAACCCTCCTCGACCGCGTCGAGACGCCGCCTCCGGTGGCCACGAAGGGCGCCGCGAGGGCGAAGGGAATCCTTCAATAACTCTGCACGCGACTCTAGGAGAGATTCTCCATGAGCGCGACGTCGGCACCGGGCGCGGCGAAGAAGAGTGTGATCGCACTGACCGTCGGCTCCAAGGTCCGCGTGCGGTCGGC
>JASHOK010000035.1 GCA_030041175.1 Thermoplasmata archaeon
ATGTCGAACATCATCGTCCTCTCCGTCTCCCGCAACGAGCTCGGCGTCCAGACCGGGATGAACCAGACGTTCCGGAACCTGGGCAGTGCGATCGGACCGGTCCTTGCCGCAGCGATCACCGCCAGCTATACCACGCTGGCCCTCGTGACCAAGCCCCCGCTTCCGCCGATCTTCACGAAGGTGCCCGCATCGACCGGCTTCGTGATCCTGTTCGCCCTCACGGCGACCATCGCGCTCGCCGGCCTCCTGCTCTCGTTGGGGCTGCGGAACTACCGCTTCCGCGCCGACGGGACCCGGCAGGCCGGGCCCCAGCCGACGGAGGGCGCCCCCGCGACTGGGAGCCCGGCGCCCGTGGTTCAGGCCGCGAAGTAGGCCCGGAACGTTACGAGCAGCCGCTCGTCGCGCCGCAGACGGTGCAGGCGTAGCAGGTCCCGGAGCGGACCATGATGCCGCCGCACACATGGCAGGAGGGCGCGTCCTCGTCCGTAACGTGGAGCTCCGCCGGCGGACTGAACGCGTCCAGTGACTTCGTCGCGAAGGTCGCCGGCGAGGGCGCCGGGACCGCGGCCTTCGCCCCGGTTCCGCCGCCATTGCCGTTCCCGTTGCCATGGCCGTTGCCGTTCCCTTCGGCCGGAGCTTCGAGCCCGATCGAGCGGCGTTCGTCTTCGGTCAGGAACTCGAGCGCGAGCCAGCGGGCCACGTAGTCGGGGATCGACTTCGCGAAGCGGATCTTCGGGTTGTTCGTGGCGCCCGCCGGTTCGAAGCGGAGGTGCGCCAGCTTCCGGACCAGGTCCTTGAGCGGCACGCCGTGCTGGAGCGCCATCGACATCGAGATCCCGAGCGAATCCATCAGGCCGTTCACGGTGGATCCTTCCTTCGTGACCCGGAAGAACAGCTCGCCGGGACGGCCGTCGGGGTAGAGGCCGACGGTGACGTAGCCATCGTGACCTCCGACCGAGAAGTGGTGGGTGATCGCGTCCCGTTCGTCCGGTAGCCGCTCCCGGGTCGGCTTGAGGGTGCCCGCCGGTCCGGCGGCCCGCTTACCGGTCTCGTACGGCTGCGAGGCCTTGCATCCGTCACGGTAGAGCGCGACCGACTTCACGCCGAAGCGCCAGGCCTCGAGATAGATCTTCTCGATGTCCTCGACGGTCGCGTCGTTCGGGAGGTTGATCGTCTTCGAGGCGCCGCCCGACAGGAACGGCTGGACCGCGCCCAGCATCTTGAGGTGGCCCATCGGAGCGATCGTCCGGGTACCGCTGGCGGGGGCGAGCGCGCAGTCGAACACCGGCAGGTGTTCCGGCTTGAGGCCCGGGGCCCCTTCGATGGTCCCGGCCTCCTCGATATGCTTCGTGATGGCGGCCTGCTCGGTGGCCGAGTAGCCGAGCCGGGCGAGCGCCTCCTTGGCGGTGCGGTTGATCATCCGCATCGTGCCGCCACCGACCAGGTTCTTGACCTTCAGCAGCGAGAGCTCCGGCTCCAGCCCGAGGGTGTCGCAGCCCATGAGGAGTCCGATCGTCCCGGTCGGGGCGATGACGGAGATCTGGGCGTTCCGGTAGCCCCAGAGCTCGCCGGCCTTGACGGTATCGTGCCACCGGTCGGCGGCCGCTGTCACCAGAGCGGTGAGCTCCGCCGGCGACTTCGAGATCTTGTCCGCCGCCGTCCGGTGCTTGCCCATGACGCGGAGCATCGGGGTCCGGTTCCGGTCGTAGCCGGGGAACGTCCCGACCCGCTTCGCGATCTCGGCCGACATGTGGTACCCTTCCGCGGAGAGCAGCGCCGATATGCCGGCGGCGAGCGTCCGGCCCTCCTCGGAGTCATACGGGTAGCCGTAGTGCATGAGCAGCGACCCCAGGTTCGCGTAGCCGAGGCCCAGGGGTCGGTAGTCGTGCGAGTTCTGGGCGATCGTCGAGGTGGGGTACGATGAGGCATCCACGATGATCTCCATCGCGATGATGAGGGTCCGGACCGCCTGGCGGAACAGCTCCACGTCGAAGTTGCCCTTCTCGTCCAGGAATCGCATCAGATTGATCGAGGCCAGGTTGCACGCGGTGTCGTCGAGGAACAGATACTCGCTGCAGGGGTTCGAGGCGTTGATCCGACCCGAGGTCGGGCAGGTGTGCCAGTCGTTCGTGATGTCATCGAACTGGACACCGGGGTCCCCGCACCGCCAGGCGGCGTAGGCCAGCTTGCGCCACAGCTCCCGGGCCGGGGCGGTCGTCGCAACGGAGCCGTCGGTCCGGTTGGTCGTCTTCCACTCCTTGTCGTTGAGGACGGCCTCCATGAACGAGTCGGGGATCCGGACGGAGTGGTTCGCGTTCTGGTAGGCGATCGACGCGTAGGCGGAGTCCGCGTCCGTGCCGTCAAAGTTCGAAGAGTAGCCCTCGCGAATGAGGGCCATGGCCTTGTCCTCTTCGCGGACCTTGCAGTCGATGTAATCGAGGATGTCGGGGTGGTCCATGTTGAGGATCACCATCTTCGCCGCGCGGCGGGTGGTGCCGCCGGACTTGATCACGCCGGCCATCGCGTCGAAGGCGCGCATGAAGGAGACCGGCCCGGAGGCGATGCCACCGCCCGAGAGGCGTTCGTGGCTGCCCCGAAGCGCCGAGAAGTTGCTGCCCGTGCCGCTGCCGCCCTTGAACAGTCGTCCCTCGCTCGCCGCGAGGGCGAGGATCGATTCCATGTCGTCCGTCACGGACTGGATGAAGCAGGCGGAGCACTGCGGCGGGTTCCGGACGCCCACATTGAACCAGACGGGGCTGTTGAACGCCGCCATCTGCTGGACCATGAGGTACGAGAGGGATTCCTCGAGCTGCGCCGCTTCCTCGGGAGTATCGAAATAGCCGAGCTCGAGGCCCCGATCCGCCATCCAGTGGCAGACCCGCCGGATCATCCCTTCGACCGAGTTCTCGCGCCGCCCGCCGATCACCCGGAAGTACTTCGAGGCGGCGATGTTCACCGCCGTTTCGGACCAGGAGGCCGGGACGCGGATCCCTTTCTGCTCGAAGATCACCTTGCCCTCGGCGTTCTTGATCTGCGCATCGTGGAGCTTCCACTCCACGGTGTCGAAGGCGACTTTACCGCGGGGCACGAGCCGGGGGACTGGGATGGCCTCATCCCGGGAGGCGCGCCGGCCCCCCTTACTGTCGGGGGCCTCGGGAACGGGTGCGGTGCGTTTCTTGGTTATTGCCATGCAATCTCTCTCCGATGATGGAACCCCGCTCCGCCGCGAGCGGGGGGACTGTGCCGTACACCGGAGAGAGGCGTCATGGGGTCATGACAGGGCGGTCGGGGGTCGACGAAACGGTCTGCTCGCGCTACCGTTTCGGCTCCGAGGGGCCTCCTCCTCGTGAACGCGTAGTCACTCCGACGGGTGGTTCGGATTCTCCGGCTCCCGCCAACAGCGTCCCCCTATAAGTTCAGTTAGTTCCGCCGGTCGCGAAAGTTCCGGAGACGCGTTCCGGAGTGAGGGCCGGAGCGAGAGTCTAGAATTTTCCGGTGCCCCACTTCCGCGGGTGGACCCGGGCGACCGCGCGGGTCGGCTCAGACCCGCGGATCCATGACCGGTCAGATGTGGGGCCGCCGTCGTTGGGTCTTCGGACGCTCGTTTTCCCCGGTCTCGACGGAGCCTCGGGGTCCGCCGGGGGCCTCAGGCCAGGTCCAGGACCCGTCGGTGCTTTTGGTCGGGGGCCCCAAGCACTTCCCGACCGCTCCGGAGCTTCAGGTAACGCACGAGGGGGGAGGGGATCCGGACCACGAGAGAATTTCCGGGCCGAGCGACCTTCACCCTGGAGGCCAATCCCCAGAGACCGAGTTCCTTCGCGCGTGCTTCGATCTTGTCCACGCTGTCGGCCGTGAAAAATACCTCGGAGCACTCGTCACAAACCTCGGCATCGTAGCTGCCCCGGAGCGATTCCGAACATCTCCTTCCGGACTCGCTTGGACCGAAGGCTCCCCCTTCCCACCGCCCGGACACGGCTCCGCCATGTTGCCACCTGGGTTTCACCGTGATGATCAGAATCCGGTCCCCAGGAACCGCATAGACCCCCTCGAAGTACCGATAGACGGCAACGATCCGGTCCCGCTGTCGGGACTTGGAACCGGACCGGGGGGCGGCCTCCACTTCGCCTCGCGTAATCCCCCGGAGGACCATCCTCTCGACCGCATGCTGGCTGTAGAGGACCCGACGGGCCATCCATTGCGAGTATGACGCGTACGATCTGAAGGACTCCGGTCGGCTGGCGGAGGTGCCGGACCCTGGGAAGCCCTACGGGCGCCCCCCGGTCAACGAGGCGAGGCCACCGTAGTGCAAGAGGCGGCCGGAGATTCCGACCGGGGCCTTTTCCGATAGACTTGGGAACAGACTGGAAGGAGTTGGGAGCCCTTCTCTCTCGAGAAGGGCCCGCCGAACGGGTGAGGGTCCCGCTTACGCGTTCTTCATGCGGGCGCGCGCCACGTATCCCTTCTTGTCCAGGAAATACATGTAGCCGTCCTCGCGCGTGATCTTCTCGGAACCGACCCGGGCCTTCCTGCCCGACTTGTTGAGCTTCGTCGGGGTCTTCCAGAGGTAACCGTCCTTCCCGAGGTAGTACAGGTAGCCTTTCTCTCGCTTGATCTGCTCCTTGCCGACCTTTTCCGCCATTTGGGCGCCTCTACCGGCGAGAGGAGGGGGGTCCTATTTGAAGCTACGGGCGCATTTCACCTCGAAGAATCGAAATTCCTTGACGGT
>JASHOK010000036.1 GCA_030041175.1 Thermoplasmata archaeon
CGCTTTCCCCGACCGCCCGTAATCGTCCGGGTGGAGACCCCGGCGCTCGGTTCCATGAAAAGCAGCGGTGACTCAGAATCCTAGGCCAGGCTGAACGTGGCGTGCTGGTCCTCGGGGAGGCCAGGATCAGACTCCGCACTTCTTCGGCCCGCCTCGTTACGCTGGGCGGGAGGGCTCAATTCCCGGCCGTGAGAGCGAATTCCGGGAGACCGTACCGGGACCGGTTCCCTCAGTGCGCCCGCCGGGTGAACCACCATTCGTTGCCCCAGGCATCTCGGACTCCTCCTCGCCGCCCATCCGAGGCGTCGGTCGGTTCGCGGACCGATACCGCCCCGGCCTTGATCGCTCGCTGGTAGGCTGCGTCGGCGTCGGTCACGTACAGGTGGAGCATCGCCGGAAAGGTGGGGCGCCCCTCTGGTGCTTCCGCCAGCATAACGACCGAGTCCGCGAGACGCATTTCCAGGTGTGCGATCTGCCCATCGTCGTCGGTCTCTCGGAACCCTGCAGTCCCTCCAATGCCTTCCTGGATGAACCGTTCGAGTCCGGCGGCGTCTCGCGCAAGGAGGTACGGTGCCAGCTTCGGTGATGTCCATGGCTCCATGTACCCCGCATCGTCGCCGGGGGAAAAAGGACCGACTGGGGATGGTGAAACGCTTCCGCCAAGCGGGTGGGGCGGGCCCCAGCCCGCGGCCCGGGGCGGCCGTTTCAGCGGCGCCTTCGCGGTCCGGCCGAGCGGTACGGTCGGCCGCTTCGGCCCCGGAAGGGGGGTCGGTGGTGCGGACCACCGGGGGCGGGAGGCGCCGGACGGGGTGCGGTGTAGGAGAAGTTCGGGATCCGGGTCCGGGGAATCGACATGCCGATCAGCCGCTCGATCCGGGCTAGGTCCGGCTCTTCCTCCGGAGAGACGAGCGTGAAGGCGTCACCCCGCTGCTGAGCGCGGGCGGTGCGGCCGACGCGATGGACGTAGACCTCCGGTTCGTGCGGCACGTCGAGATTGACGACGTGGCTGACGTCCTTGACGTCGACGCCGCGGGCGGCGATGTCCGTCGCGACCAGGACGCGAAGGTCGCCGGTTCGAAAGGCCTCGAGGGCCCGGACCCGCTGGCTCTGGCTCCGGTTCCCGTGGATCACGCCCGCACGAATGCCGTGGTGCTCGAGCTGGCGACACACGCTATCGGCTCGGTGCTTGGTTCGAGCAAAGACGAGGACACTCGTCATCGTTTGGTCTTCGAGAAGGTTGAGCAGTAGGCCGACCTTGAGTTGCGCGGGCACCGGCAGTGCCAGATGGGAGACCCCGACGGCCGCGACCGTCCGTTCCGCGACCTGAACCAGTTTCGGGTCCCGCAGGAACTGGCGAGAGAGCGCCACCACTTCCGGCGGCATGGTCGCCGAGAAGAGCATCGTCTGCCGGTCCCGAGGAAGCCGGTCAAGGATCCGACGGACATCCGGGAGGAAGCCCATGTCCAGCATCCGGTCGGCTTCGTCGAGTACCAGGATCCGGAGCGAGCGGAAGTCGACGTAGCCGCGACGCATGTGGTCGAGGAGTCGACCGGGCGTCGCGATGATGATCTCCGCTCCGCCGCGCAGGGCCCGTTCCTGGTCCCCCATTCCGACCCCGCCGTATACGGGGGCTCCCCGGAGATGCGTGTGGCCGGCGAGCTTCCGCAGGAACCCCTCCGCCTGGAGGGCCAGCTCCCGGGTCGGCGTGAGAATGAGCGCGAGAATACGTCCCCTCGGCTCCTCGAGCAGGCGTTCGAGGACCGGAAGAAGGAACGCTGCCGTCTTTCCGGTACCCGTCTGGGCGGTTCCCACGATGTCCCGACCCGTGACGGCATGGGGGATCGTGCCCGTCTGGATTGGAGTGGGGACCCGGTAGCCGATCTCGTGGACACCCCGGCGAAGTTTGGGGTGCAGGGGGAGATCCTCGAAGGTTCCAGCTTCCGCAGGCGGCTGGGCGTCTCCTCGAGTGTCGGGTGGGCCGGACATGGACGTCTCAAGACGGGCACGGCATCCGCACTTTACCCTGTCGCCTTCGGGAACCTCCCCTCCGGCGCGTCGCGATGGGGCCCCGTTCCCCTGGTCTAGCACGGGTGCCTATTTTCGACACAATAGGCCCCGGCCTTGCTCAGAATCCGGAGTTATACATCTTATCTTCAGGTTCCGTTCCGGCCCGCATGCCGTTTTCGTCGCTGGGACGTGTGGGCGCGGTACTCCTTGTGTTGGTGTTGGTCGCCTCGGCGGGCGCCGTGGTGTCGCGGACCGTCGTGCCGGTCGCAGGAGCCGGCGGCTCCGCTTCGCCGGACCTGTCCGTGGCCCCAGAGGCCGCCGTCTCATCGGCCGCCCTCCATGCAGGGCAATACGTGGCCCCGGACCTGAGCGGTCGGGCGGCTGACGCGAGCGGCAGCCTGTTGGCCACTGCTCCCGCCGTTTCGAGCTCCGCGTCTGTGCCCGCGACTGCCGTCTCTTCGCCTTCGAGCGCCGGCCGGAGTGATGCCCAGGGATCGCAGGCCGCCCCTCCGGGAGTCGGTCCTGGATCGCCGGAGAGTGCCGGAGATTACTTTGCGGAGTCCCCGAGCGTGATCATCGGGAGCGCTACGGGAACGTTCCCGTCCGTGACCGGGTTGACCAGCGAGACGGACAGCACGTCCGGCGCCGGCGCCTTCGGCCTCCAGATCAACACGAACACCTTCTCTTGCAACACGGCCTATACGGGCGGCATTACCACGACCTGCTGGGAGCAGTTCGTCTACGAGACCAATGTGGACGGGCTCTACGGGCCGGGAGTCTTCATCGACTACACGTTGACCAACTATGTCACCGGCAGCGTGACGAGCTGCCCGAGCACGGGACCCCCCGGAGGCTCCGGGTGGTACGTCTTCTCGACTCAACCCCAGAACTGCTACGCCAACAGCGCGATCGTGGCGGCACCGGTGTTTCCGATCACCGACCTCGGTCTGCTGACGCTGTCCGCGGACGCGAACTATGGAGGCAGCGGATCGGATCAGGTCCAGATCTGCCTCTCGGGCGGAGGCTGCTATGGGCCGGCCTCCAACCCGGATAATGTGCTGGACCTCGATGACAACTGGCTGATCTCGGAGTTCAATGTGTTCGGCATGGCCGGGGGATCCGAGGCTTCCTTCAATGCGGGGACCGAGATCACCGTCTCCGAAGACGTGACGGACCAGAACGGCAATTCCGTGTCGCCCTACTGCGGGTCCGGTACCGTGACCGGGGAGTACAACAATTTGTATCTCGGAGTCTGCACCAGCAGCTCGGCCGGCATCGAATTCACCGAGGGTACTCTCGAGTTCTCGTGCTCCGTTAGCCCCTCGGACGTCACCGTCCTGAACGGGCAGACCGCGACGTATGATGTCACGGTGACGCTGCTCGCCGGGGCACCGGAGCCCATCGCCCTGAGCGTCGTGTCCGGGCTGCCCTCGGGAGCCACGCCCTCGTTCTCACCGTCCACCGTGTTCCCGACGTCGACATCGATTCTGTCCATCTCGACCTCAACGTCGGGGAGCCTCGGCGACTTCACGTTCACCGTCGAGGGCGATTTCATGGGACTTGCCGAGACCTGTACCGCGAATCTGCACGTCTACGACTTCACGGTGAACCTGTCGCCCTCCGATCAGACGGTGCTCCGCGGAGGCTCAACGTCCTACGACGTGAGCCTGACGCTCCTTGCGGGCTCCTCGACCACCGGACTGCCGGGCATCCAGCTGTCGGAAGTGGGATTGCCCTCGGATGCGACGTACGCCTTCAGTGCATCGTCCATCGTTCCTACGACGGTCGGCTGCACGTCCAGTACTCCCGAGGATTGCCAGACGCTCGAGGTGGGCACGGCGGGCGCGCCCACGGGTTCGCTGGGCGACTTCACCTTCTCGGTCATCGGTACCGACCCGAGCGCGAGCGGGGGATACCAAGAGGCTTCGGCGAACCTGCACATCTTCGACTTCACGGTCGACCTCGCGCCGGTCAGCCAGACCGTCGTCCGGGGCGGGACCGCGAGCTACTATACCGTGAACCTGACGCTCGTGCCGGGCTCGTCCTCGACGGGGATTCCCGCGTTTTCGCTCAGCGTTGCCGGGCTCCCGTCCGATGCCAGCTACGCGTTCAGCGCGGCGACCATCGTGCCCACGGCGGCCGGTTGCACCTTCGAAACGCTCGAGGATTGCCAGTCCCTGGAGGTCACGACCAACGGGCCGCCCAGCGGCTCCCTCGGCGACTTCACGTTCACCGTGACGGCGAGTGCTTCCGGCCCCAGTGGCGGGGCCCGATCCAGCTCCGCTAACCTCGACATCTTCGACTTTACCGTCACCCTGACGCCCGCGGCGGCCACCCTCGCTCAGGGCGCCTCCACGAAGATGACGGTGAACGTAGCGCTCGTCCCCGGATCCACGACGGTCGATCTCCCGAGCATCTCGCTTACGCTGAGCGGTCTTCCGGCCGGCGTGGTCGCGGTGGGCTTCCCCTCCGTGCTCGCGATCGGGGCGAGCCAGACGTTCACGTTGGAGACGGCCGGGGTCGGCGCCTACGTGAGCTGTCCGCAGGTGTTGAGCCACGGCGGCCAGAACCTCAAGGGCGCGAATCTTGCGCACTGCGACCTGGTCGGCTACAACCTCCAGCTCGACAACCTGCAGAACGCGAACCTCGAGTACGCCGACCTGGCGAACGCGAACCTGGCGGGCGCGAATCTTGAGGGAGCCACGCTGGCGAGTGCCAACACGTCGGGCACGAACTTCCTGGGCGCCAACCTGGCGGGGGTCGATCTCTCGTCGGCGACCCCGATCGGCGTCTTCACCCTGACCGCAACGGGCTCGGTCGATGGCGCCTCCCGCGCGGGGACCGCCTCGCTCACCGTTCTCGGAGATCAGATCTCGGGCGACAACTTCGATCTCGCCAATCTCTACGCGGCCAACCTCTACGGAGATGTCGCGGCCGGTGCGAAGTTCCAGGCCGCCAACCTGCTGGATGCCAACCTGGGAATCACCGACCTGGCGGGAGCGAACTTCCTGCTGGCGAACCTCGCGCTCGGGAACCTCGCCGGCGCCGATCTCAACGGCGCCGACCTGGACCTCGCCGATCTCTACGACGCCGACCTGTACGCGGTGGTAGGCATCGGGGCGAATTTCTTCGGCGCCGACCTCGCGGAGGCGGACCTCGCGGACAGCGACTTCGCGACCTCGAACTTCGAAGGCGTGAACGCGGTCAGCGCCAACTTCGCGGGGGATGACCTCGTCAACACGAACTTCGCGTTTGCGAACCTCTCGTACTCCGATCTGGCCGGTGCGAACTTCACGGGAGCAAACCTGTCCGGCGCGAACCTACACGGCGCCAACACCACGGGAACGGTGTTCTAGGAGCTCGACCAGGACATCCGCACCGGCCTTCCACCCGGCTCTGACCGGACGCCTCCGATGGCCCCGCGGACAGGGAGTCCGCGACCGGCCGCGGGTAGCGGTCGTCCTCACGACCGGGCTGTCTCCGCCGGACCGTACCGTAGGTACACAGCGCCCGAGCGGAAAGCCCGCGACTCCAACAACCGGAAATCGTGCCGACCCGGAGCTCCCATCGGCACAATGTCGTCGTGGTGGTCCAGCGTGGGCTCCATGTGAAACAGCGGCAGCCCCTTTCCGATAGTGCTCGGCGTGACCGTCAGGCAGAGCTCGTCCGCGAGATCTTGGGCGAGCACCGACTGCACGAGCTGCACGCCGCCCGCGACGATGATGTCCTTGCCGGGTCGGGACCGCAGGCTGGAAATCTCGTCCGCGACCGACCCACGGGCGATCCGGGAGTTGGCCCACGTGGCCTCCTGAAGCGTGTGGGAGAACACGACCTTCTCCACCCGGGTGGAGAACCGCGCGAAGGTCCGCCAGTGTTCGTTCTCGGAATCGATCTGACTGGGCCAGAAAGCCGCCCAACCTTCGTACGTCCTTCTCCCGAGCAAGAGCGTGTCGATGTCGGCCATGGGCCCGGTCCACATCGCCTCCCAGAACTCCCGGTCGGCCTCGGGGTCCTCCGGGCCCGCGGCGAGCGCAGCAAACCCGTCCAAAGTCATGTACATCGTAATCCGGACTTTCCTCGTCACGGACGGACCCCTGCCCGAGGCAAGTGAAAGTCCGTATTAGGCGTTCGAGCGCCTCGACCCATAGGAACAAAGGGCGCGTGGGCCGTACGAGCCGGTGTGCGTAATGCTACGCCGATTCTCTTCCTCGTATTCGTCACTCCGTGCGTCGAGTTCCTCACCGGTTCCAGCTCGGTCATCGCGGCCGTCACGGTCCCGTCCGCCGCGTTCACCTTCTTCCTGCTCACGTGGCCGAGCTATGCATTCCCGGTACTGCTGATCCGCGAAGCCCTCGTCGTGTGGCGGAAGGGGCTCAGCTCCTTGCTGGCGCTGGGCATCTCCTACGGAGCGCTCAACGAGGGGTTGCTGGCCAAGACGTACTTCGTCGTGAACCCGACCTCCCCGTCGCTGGGCGGTGGCGTGGGTCACTGGCTGGGGCTGAACTGGCCGTGGGTCACCGGAATCACGCTCTTCCACATGCTCGTCAGCATCTCGGTCCCCGTGGTGCTGAGCTTCCTCATCTTCCCGGAAAGTCGACAGCGCCGGCTCCTCAGCGACCGCGCCGTTCGATGGTGCGTGGTCCCGATCCTCGTCGAGGTCCTCGGCATACTCACCATCCAATCGATCTTCAGTCCGACCGTTCGCGCACTGCTTCCCGTGATCCTGATCCCCACCGGCATCCTGCTCTTCGGAGTCTGGCTCGCCCGACGCCTTCCGGTGCCGGACTCCACTCGAGTCCTCACCGGCCGGTTTGCCCGCGCAACCTATCTCGTGCCGACAGGCGTCGGTTTCTTCATCCTGACCTTCGTCCCCATTCTCTCCTTCTTTCCGCTGCCCTTCGTGCCGGACGGCTCGCTCTCGGCCTGGTTCTTCCAACTCGGGCCCTCGGCCGGAGTGATCGCAACGGTGTACCCCCTTGGGTTCGCCTATCTGGCGCTGCGCTTCTTCAGTCACTACTCGCTGTCCGACCGCCAGCTTCTCGCCCTGGTGACCGGAGTGATGTTGGTGCCGCTGACCAACGCGCTGGCGGTCCACGACGTTCTCCAGGGAGACTGGGCTGCGGCATTCGTCTACATCGGGGCGATCGTCGTCGCCCTGCGTCGAATCCGCGCGGCCGAGACCACCCCGAGGGCTCCCAAGCCAAACGTCTCGCGTCCGTCGTCACCGACACTCCTTGAGAAGGCTGACGAGAGTCCAGCGGGCTGATCGAGCCGGATCGGCCTCCGCGGGCGATATTCAGAACCCGGGGCGTGGGAGGAGTTCCCCGGGACGAGCCCAACGTTCTCGAGTCGTCCACCGCCGGGAGCCGTTCGCTCCTCCACTCCCGCGGTCCGGCTCCGTGCGCCCTCCCGCGGCCCTGGTTGCAAGCCAGCTTGCGCCCAATCGTCCGTCCTCATCCATAGCGTGATACAGGGGCTGGTCCGACTTTTTGGAATATCTTCGCCGGGGGTTTATGGGGGGCGTCCCCGCTGGTCCCTCGATGAGTGGCGCAGACCACCGCCGTCGGTTCGGAAAGCCTCGAAGAGCCTGGTTCGCCGCCGTTCCGGCTCTCTTCGCCATCACACTGTTCGTGATTGCCTCCCTGCCCTCTTCC
>JASHOK010000037.1 GCA_030041175.1 Thermoplasmata archaeon
GATCGCAACGGTGTACCCCCTTGGGTTCGCCTATCTGGCGATGCGCTTCTTCAGTCACTACTCGCTGTCGGACCGCCAGCTTCTCGCCCTGGTGACCGGAGTGATGTTGGTGCCGCTGACCAACGCGCTGGCGGTCCACGACGTTCTCCAGGGAGACTGGGCCGCGGCATTCGTCTACATCGGGGCGATCGTCGTCGCCCTGCGTCGAATCCGCGCGGCCGAGACCACCCCGAGGGCCCCCAAGCCAAACGTCTCGCGCACGTCGTCACCGACACTCATTGAGAAGGCTGACGAGAGTCCAGCGGGCTGATCGAGCCGGATCGGCCTCCGCGGGCGATATTCAGAACCCGGGGCGCGGGAGGGGTCCCCCGGGATGAGCCCAACGTTCTCGAGTCGTCCACCGCCGGGAGCCGTCCGCTCCTCCGCTCCCGCGGCCCGGTTGCAATCCAGTTTGCGCCCAGTCGTCCGTCCTCATCCATAGCGTGATACAGGGGCTGGTCCGACTTTTTGGAATATCTTCGCCGGGGGTTTATGGGGGGCGTCTCCGCTGGTCCCTCGATGAGTGGCGCAGACCACCGCCGTCGGTTCGGAAAGCCTCGAAGAGCCTGGGTCGCCGCAGTTCCGGCGCTCTTCGCCATCACGCTGTTCGTGATTGCCTCCCTGCCCTCTTCCCCTCGGATTGCCCAGCAACCGAGTCATCTTCGGCCCATGGTGCCGGGGAGGATCTGTGAGTCGGAGAGCTGGCAGGCCGGCCGATTGGAGGTCGCCACGAGCGGATGCCAAGCCGACTTCGGGATCAGCTACGATCAGAACCCCGCCGACTGGAACTCGTCGCAGTCGTACAACATCTCCTTCATGATCCCCTGGATTGCCGAGATCAACGCGACCGGCGGACTCGTCCAGCTAGCGAGCCCCTTGACGCCCTCCTCGTGGGAGGCGGGTGTGGTTTCCACGGCGAACGAGGTCAACATCTCCCTGAATCAGACGCTGAACGTGACCTCGGCCTCGGGCAACTGGACCGCGAACGACACCTGGGCCGGCACGGGTCCGCAATGGTCCGTCAACCAGTCCGTCGTGGGTACCGCCGTTTTCACCGTCACGTTCCACCTGCTGAACGTCACGAGCAACGAATCCGCCAACCAGACCGGGAATGCCTCCTACTCCGTGAAATTCGATATCGGCGTGGTTCACTGGCCGTGGGCCTCCTCGGATGATCGACTGGGAGTCGGCTTCGAAGCCCTGGGCGCTGCCGATTCCCACTACGTATACAATTCCTCCAGCCAGAACCTGTCGGAAATGTGGAACTCGGACAACCAATCGTTCGTGAGCCTGGTGTTCGGCCCGGCGGCAACCGCCTATTCCCCCTCGGGACAGCCGAGCCCGGTCTCGGTGGAAACGCAAGCGGAAATCTTCACGGCCGCGACGCCGGGACGAGAAGCGGTGGCCCTCCTCTCCTTCGACGGCGTTCCGGGGGACTACTGGAACCTCGCGTACGACCCGTGGGTCGAGTTCGTCCCCGGCCTGATGGTCTCGATTCCCTCGAGGTCGCCGGCCAGCACTTCGCTGATTCTCGACGGGGTCGTCGCGGGGGCCCTGACCGTTAGCGTGGTCGCGGTAGTTGTCACGGTCCGCGGTCGTCGACTTCGGCGCGAGGGTAACGAGCTGGTCGACGGGATCAATCGGATCATTTCCGACGACCGTCCCCCCCCGAAGGGATCTTGACCGCCGTCGGCGGGGCAGCGACCCCGAGCGGTAGCTTGACGGGTCATGCTGCCAGCCCCGGGGGTTTTCTCCTAACGCCCGCTGCCGTCCATAGGACCACGACCGTGGCGATTTCCGGACCCTCGGCAGCGAAGGCGGAGCAGATTCGACTGGCGCTGCGGGTAGTCCTCCATCTCTCCCACATCGGCCGCCCCTCGCCCGATGACATCGCCCGCCCGGAATCCACGCAACTCGGCATTGTCGCCGCCCTGCAGACGTCCCAGGGGGCGGTCTCCAAGGTACTGCGTCGCCTGGCCGCCGCGGACGTAGTGGGGCATTCTCGGCAGCATGTCCGGGGGCAGGACCGGCGAGTCCAGGCCTACTTCGTGACAGCGAAGGGCGAGGAGCTCGCCCGACGATACCGTGAGAAGCACGGATACCAGCCTCCCCGAGAGTGACTGGACCTCGACCCGCCGGAGTCCCCGGCCCACGAGCTGCGAGAGCCCTCGGCGGATGGGTTCGAGCTGGTTCTACTTCGTCGGCGCCGGAGGCGATCTCAGCACAAACTCGTTGCCGTCCGGGTCTGCGATGACCGACAGCGTGGTCGTGAACCCAGGCGGATGGAGGGTGTGCGGTGGGTCCGTCACAGTCCCCCCGAGTCGGGTGATCTCCGCGCACGCGGACGCCGGGTCATGGTGGGAGAACACGATGCCCGAGACCGTTCCGGGCTCTCGTCCCCCTTCCTCGGGGTCGTAGAGATGCATCCGAAGCGTCGTGGTCGTGCCGGGGATCGCAAAGACCGCTCGTCCGGCTTTTCCGTCGAACTGGATCTCCTTCAAGCCCAGTACCGCGCCGTAGAACTGCCGTGCCTTCTGGATGTCCCGGATGTGCACCGTCACGGCCTCGAGTCCCTCGATGTTCGCGGTCATACACAACCTCCGCAGAGCCCGTCCGCCTCATTAGGGCTCAGAGGTGCCCTCGGACACGCGCGTCATGCGTGCAACGTTGGTGGCAACCGCGGTTCCGCCCGGATAGCATCCGGTTCCGTCGGGCTAGAGGATCCTTCCGGCGCGAACGATCGGGGTACCCTCGACACGGATCTCGGAACCGCCCGTGGAGATCCAGGCACAGAAATTCGAGCGGTTGGCCCCTCCCAGCCACGTGTTCGCCCCCACCGACAGCTGGAGGGAGCCGCGTTCGATCGAGTCCGCGTACGCGAGATCTTTCGCCCGAGGGTTCAACCCGATGGAGAGGAGGCCCGTCCGATCCTTCCCGGCCGTGGCTTGGGCGTAGTGCCGGGCAAACTCGGCACCCCCCTCCTCGAACGAGAAAGAGACCAGCTTTCCCCCTGAGAATTCGAACACCCCGCCCCGGTAGGTCTGCCAGGGGTACCAGGTGAGATCGTAGCTGGGCGCTGTGGCAACGATCCGCCCCTCGGCCGTCTTGGCGTCGAGCGCGATACGGAGCTCTCCACCGGGAAGATTGGACAACATGTCGAAGTCGCCGAAGGCCTTGTTCCGAGGATGGGGAGTTCCGTCAAAGATCCGAGCCGGCCGGCTGGCCGCCGCAACTTCGAGGTCGGTGCCATTTGGGTGAGTGATCCGGATCCGCTTCTTCCCTCGGAGGGCGCCGGCGAGGCGCTTCCCACTTTGCGCCATGTCCTTCGGGTCGGCGAGGCAGGCTCGCAGCAAGCCGTCCATCCAGTCCTTCTCCCGCAGACCCCAATGTCGGACGCGGCTGTCGGTGACAAACCCCACATCCATCCGGATCCCCCGCAAGCCGGTCGAGCGGGCGGTCCGGTACCAGCGGTCGAACCATGCGGTCGTCTCCCCCATGCGCTGTTCGGGAACCCGGTCGACTCGGGCGGAGTCGCCCGGCCCCCAGAACATGACGTAAGCGTCCGCCGACTCGAGCGCGGACCAGTACGGGTCGGACAGGCGGCCGAGAAGCTCGGTCTGCCTTCGGTCCACGGCTCTCCACCAGGCGTCATCGTCCTCGTACGCCAGGAAGGCACGCCCGCCGACCCGGCGGACCTCGTCGACGACCGTCGACGCCATACGAAGCGTGTGGGCCCAGGTGTCGACGATGACGTTTTCGTCGGGCTGGACGCGGAGGTACTTCGTGACGATGTTCCGGATTGCCGCGCGTTCCAGGTCCGGAGGACTGCGGCTCATCGGGCGTTCCTCGGATGAGAGAGTGTCATGGATCCCCTACTGGAGAAGCCTCTGGAGCTTGTCGAAGGTCTGTCCCCATCCTCCCTGGAATCCTTCCAACAGGGCCGGCACGCCCCCGGGGACGGACTGTGCCGAGAGCACCTGGACAACGACGGTCACGCGGGTCTTCAGGGGCGTTACCTCCTCGAGAGTTACCGTTTGCAGCGCTTCGAACGGCGGTGCATCCGCAGTGAGTGCGGTGGAACTCTTGAACGACATCCGCTCCGGTTCGACCACCTCGAGCACGGTCCCCGACGTTTCGTGAATCGGCCCCCCGGGTTCCTGATCGTGTATTCGGAGCTTACCGCCGGGCCTCGCATCGAGCTCGAAGAGGACGGTAATCACGCCCTCGGGGGTGCCGAACCACTTCGCGGCTTTCTTCGGGTCGGTGAGGAACTCGAAGAGGGTCGCACGAGGGAAGTCGAAGTCCCTCGTTATCACCATGGAATCTCGATCTCCGGTCGTAGCTCCCTTGGTCTGCGTTGGACTCATACTGCCTCCTCCGTGAGCGCAGCTTCCAGCCGATCGAGCCTCCGGTTCCAGAGCTTGCCCATTTCGGCGATCCACTCCTGGACGGGGTACGTCGATTTCGGATTGAACGTGTAGATCCTCTGCTGGGCCCGCTTCTCCATCTGTATCACCTTCGCTTCCCGAAGTACCCTCAGGTGCTGCGAGACCGCCTGAGGCGTCACATCGAATTCTTCGCAGATTTCGGACGCGCTGAGGCGGCCGTGGTGGGCGAGCAGCTCGACGACCTTGCGCCGGTGCGGCTCAGCGAGGGCCTGGAAGGCGTCCATCCCACATAGGTAAAGCAATCACTTAATTAAGCGTTTGCTTAATTCAACGGGTCCCTCGGGAGAGTCGAGGATCAGGGCCGTCTCCCCCGCGGCCAGATGGTGTCGGTCTCTCAATGGCTTCGGGAGCGTGACCCGGCCCCTCGAACCGACCGCCGACGAGTGGAACCTGATGACTTACAGCGGCGGTCCTCAATGAATTCTTTACCTCAGGTAAGGAATCTGGAACCTCAGTAGTCTCAGAGGTGTCGAGCGATGGAACGCGGGGGAGCCGGCACCGGGAGGTGGGGCGCCGGGACTCGCGCTCCGGTCGCGGCGAGCGCCGTGACCCGCTCATGGGTCTCTGGGCGGGGCGTCGGAACTCCTGGCTGCGTCTCTGGTCGGAGTCCGGGGGGTGGAACCACCGAACATGCGATTCGGTCAAATCTGGTTCCGGGTTTCGACGGAGTCGGGGAGCGAAGAGCATGGAAGTCACCACGGAGACCCTGAAAGAGATCCTCGACGCCTTCAACCGCCACGACTTGGATGCCATCATGAGCTACTTCGCGGAGAACTGCACGTTCGACTTTCCTCGGGGCCCGGAACCATGGGGCGAG
>JASHOK010000038.1 GCA_030041175.1 Thermoplasmata archaeon
GCCTACCTGGCCGATGAGGCATCCGCCTACACCCGGGATTTCAGAGCCAAGGTCGTCGCCCTGCCCCCGGGGGCCGTGGTCCTCGACCGGACGTACTTCTATCCGGCCGGGGGGGGCCAGCAGGCCGACCACGGGACGCTGGGCCCGGTGGGTCAGGCCCGGTACTCGGTCGTTGACGTCACGAAGTCCGGAAGCTCTGCGGTCCACCGTGTCCGCAAGGGCACGGGACCCGCTCCACCCGCCCTCCAGGTCGGCGAAGAGGTCGAGGGCAGCATCGACTGGGACCGAAGACACCGCCACATGCGGCTGCACACAGGGCAGCACCTGTTGAGTGCCCTGGTGTTCCAACGCACCGGCGTCCGGACCCGGGAGGCGACGATGTCCGGCTCCGGCGGTACCGTGGACCTCGAGGCTGCGCTTCCGGCTGGCGTTCCCGTCGAGACGCTCGCTCGGGAGGCGAACAGCCTTCTGCAGGAGAACCGGCGCGTCACCATCCGCCATGTGGCGCGGAGCGAGTGGGAGTTGAACCCGGGTGCCCGGTCCGGTCTGGTGCCGCTCCCTCGGCACGTCGACCCGGTTCGGATCATCGAAATCGACGGGCTGGATTCCTGCCCCTGCGGAGGAACGCACGTCCGCGCGACCGGGGAGGTCGGCGAGATGGTCCTGGATCCGGTCGTGCCTCTCGGGCTTGGCGCGGTGCGGGTTCCGTTCAGACTGTCGGATGACGGGTCGCCCAGTCGTCCCGGATGAGCCCGTACACGGCGATGTCATGCCACCGAGCATGGTGGAACAGCGCGGACCGAAGGACGCCCTCGCGTTGAAAACCGACTCGCTCCAGGAGGAGAAGGGAGGCACGATTCTCGACGTCGACCGTGGCACCGACTCGGGGGAACGGGGTGGACGCGAACAGATGCTGGACCAGGAGGGTCACGGCTTCGGTGCCGTACCCTTTCCGTCGGGCGCGTCGGTCACCGATCACGTACCAGACGTCGACGGTTTCGAGCACCGGGTGGGGTACGTAGTGTCCCACGACGCCGATCGGGGCGTCCCCATCCCGCAGCGCCACGACGAACCGCGGCGCCAGAGAGTTCGGGTCGCCGGGCGCTTCCCGGAGCGAGCGCTCGAATTCCTCGAACGTATCCACACTGAACCGGTCGTACGGCGCCACGATCTCTGGGTCGTTGTACCAGGCGAAGATGCGACGGGCATCGTCGGCCGCGGCGGGACGGAGCTGGACTCGAGTCCCGGGGAGTACGGACGCCGACCCTGCCACGATCATTCAGGAGGCCTCCGGGGTCCGGAGCGGTCCCGGCGGCTCCCGGTTGACTTGCGGCGAGCTGGTGCGGCGCTGGAATCCGGCTCGACCGCCGGGGTGGCCGCGACAGCAGGAGCCGGTGCCGCCGGTGGCGGTGACGGGGGCGGCGGACCGCCCGGGGCGGAGGGGTTTCCGAACAGGTCCAGCGCCTTACGATAGCCGTTCGGCGTCAGTGAGTAGACGAGTTTGGGTTCGCTGAAGCCGATGACATACTGGACGCGGCGGTAAATCCACCGACCATTCTCGAGTTGCCGCAGGGCGTTCTTCAAGAGACCGGCCTCTAAGTCGGCGAAGGACCGGTAGATCCCGAACTCCGTGGTATGGGCGTCCGCTTCGAAGCGGACCTGGTGACCTCGATAGGTCAGAAGATGGCGGAGGAGGGATTGCTCAAGAGTGTCGAGTTCCTCCCCCATCGGGTTCGCTCTGCCTCCGGCACATCAGGCGATGGTCGTGACCTCATAGTTGACGCCGAGCCCCTTCAGGCGGCCGTGCATTGCGGTGACGAGGTCGAGAACCTCGTCGATCGTGGGCTGTTTGGTCCACTTGAACACAAAGTCGTGGATCCCCATCGACTCCTCGAACTTGAGGTCCCGCATGACCCGGAGCACATCCCGGGGGCTCGACCCCTCCGACTGGAAGATCATTCGCACGTAGGTACGCATGGGTTGATTCCCCGCCAGAAAACGCGATTACGAGCGAGTTAGGCGGCTGTTCTGATATATAGGATTCTCTCACAATCTCCGGGAGCGCGGCGATGTCGACCCCTCAGTCCAAGCCGCCCGTGGTCGTCACGGGTGGTGCCGGCGCCATCGGAACGGTCCTGGTGCACGCGCTCGCGGATGCGGGGCACGCCGTCCGGGTCATCGACAACCTCAGCTCCGGGAAGCGGGAGCGTCTTCGGGACCTGGAGCAGCTCGGTCGACTGACCTTTCACTCCCAGGACCTCGGTCGCGACGACGACCTTCGGCCGACATTTCGGGGAGCTGGCGAGGTCTGGCATCTCGCCGCCAACCCCAATATTTCACTTGGGACCCAGAATCCCCGCATCGACCTGGAGAACGGTACCCTCGCGATGGCCCATGTTCTTGAGGCCGCTCGGCAAACCGATGTCCGTCGGGTCTTGTTTGCCTCCTCCAGCGTCGTCTATGGGATGCCGACGGTGTTTCCAACGCCCGAGAGCTACGGGCCGCTTCTCCCCGAATCCCAATACGGGGCGTCGAAGCTCGCCTCCGAGGCATTGATCAGTGCCTACTGTCACTCGTACGGAATGCGGGGCTGGATCTTCCGGTTCGCCAATATTGTCGGTCCTGGCATGACCCACGGCGTCATCCCCGACTTTCTGCAGAAGATCCGGCGCGACCCGAACCGTCTCGAAGTGCTCGGCGACGGCCGACAGGCGAAGAGCTACCTCTGGGTGACCGACTGTGTCGCCGGCATGCGTCGTGCCGAGGAGGCCTCCCAGGAGGTGGTCAACGTCTTCAACCTCGGCACCGAACAGCAGGTCCCAGTGCGCGACATTGCGCAGCGAGTGGTGGCGGCCTTTGGGGGAAGGGCCCGGATCGAGTACACCGGTGGCCGGCAAGGCTGGCCGGGCGACATTCCTCTGCAGCTGCTCTCCGTTTCCAAGATCCTGTCGCTCGGCTGGCGCCCCCAATACGACTCGTCCACGGCAGTCGACATGGCGATCGCGGCCGGCCGGGCGGAACTTGGGATCTAGTCCCGGATGAGCGCGTCCCCGACTTCCTCCATGGCCGCCGGAGCGGTCACGGTGATCGTAACCGTCCTGGATGACCCCCGGCTGGAGCGGACGCTCGACAGCCTGCTCACGCAGCACCGGCTCCCGGAGGAGGTCCTGATCGCCGACGGCGGAGATTCGCCGGCCATCGCGGCGATCTCCGAACGGTTCACCCGTCGAGACCCTCGTGTCCGCCGCATCGCGGCGCCCGGTACCATCGCCGAAACCCGGAACGGAGCACTGGCCGCCGTGCGCACGGACCTCGTGGCGTTCCTCGATACCGACGAGGTCGCGCCGCCGCAGTGGCTGGAACACCTCCTGGCGCCGTTCGAGGAACCGGCAGTCGGCTTCGCGGGAGGCCCCACGCCGGCCAATCCGGCCTCGCTCCACAACGTCGCCGCTCGATACTACAACGCGTACATGCGCCGCTTCTACGACCGAGTCGTCCCCGAGCGACCCCATGCCATCCCGATGGGGAATTCGGCCTGGCGCATGCGGATCTTTCGAGAGCTCGGGGCTCTCGACCTGAGCGTTTCGGGCTTCGGGAGCGAGGACCAGGAAATCGCTCTGAGGGCACTTCACGCGGGCTGGCGGGGAGTCTACGTCCCCGGAGCTGCCGTGGAGCACGACCTCTCGGACATCGGGTGGAGCAGTCTGTTCCGCAAGCAGCGGCGCTACGGTCACGGGGGGTATCTGATCTGGCGCCGGACCGGTGCGACGTACGAGGCCTCCCCCGAGGGCGTGCTGCCTTACCTGGGCCTGCCGCTGCTCGTCCTGGCCGGGCTGGTCATGGTGGTGTTCCCGGTCGTCCGCTGGGCCGGCGTGGTCGTAGCCCTGTTGGGTTTGGCAGGACTGGTCGTACTCGTGGTGGTCCTGACCGTCGAGGGACGGCGTGAGGACCTGCAGTACCCAGGGTACCGGTTTCGGGCCGTCGAGATCTGGCGACGGTGGGCCACCCTACTCGGCGCGCTAGAGGCCGCCCTGAGCCGGAGTGGCCCGGTGGCCTCGTCGTCGGCGCCGGCTCGGCGGTAAACTTTAAACCCCACCCCGACTGCGCGGCCCCGATGGCGGAGCACGCGGCTGCGGAGACGACCCACGTGAAGAGTGGGGACCTGGTTCTCCTCGATTACGAACTATGGGCCGAGGCCGGGGGTAAGATGGAGCTCATCGACACGACCCGGTCCGAGGTGGCTCAGAAGGAGAACTTCTCGCTCTCCGCGGGCTTCGAGTTCGGCCCCCGTCCCCACATCATCGGGGGGGACGACTTTCCGGCCGCCCTAGAGACGGCCATTGCCGCGGCGTCCGTGGGTCATGAGGTCGAGAAGGAGCTGACACCGGCCGAGGCCTTCGGCGAACGGGACCCGAAACTCATCGAACTGTTCTCGATGCATGAGATCGAGCGGCTGCCGGAGATGCGCCGCGAAGACGCCGAACTAAACATCGGCACGGTCCTCACGATCCGGGGCCGCCGGGGCCGGGTCGTCAGCTACACGGCCGCTCGGGTTCGAGTGGATTTCAATCCTCCCTTCGCCGGTCGGAAAATTCGGGCGAAGTTCAAGGTCGTCGAGGCGGTGACCGAGCCGGTGGCCAAAGCGCTCGCCCTGATCGAAATCACGTACGGCCGGGCGAAGGATTTCGCGGCGACCTGGCATGAAAAGGTGCTCACCATCACCGTCCCAGATCGTGCCAAGTTCGACCTGGCCTGGCACGCGGCCTCTAAGTCCCGCCTCATCGAGCGTCTCCGGGCCCAGCTCCATCCGAAGTCCATCCACTTCGTGGAGGAGTACGTCACGCCCACGCCGAAGGAGACCAAGGCAGAGGAGAAGGGAGAGAAGGCGTCCGAACGGGCGGCCGAGCCGGCCAAGGGCGACTCAACCGACGAAAAGAAGACCCACGCAAAGACCAGCCATTCCGCCGCCGGGACCTCGAAGTCGTAGCGCGGCCGGGCCAGCGGCCGCCCCCGGCCCCGTCCGCTAGCTCGACCGGCTCGGGGAGAGGAGCCGGTCTACCCCGGCCGCGAGGAGACCGCCCACGATCGGTGCCAGGATGAAGAGCCAGACCTGGTCGATCGCCCAGTGAGCACTGGGCCAGATGAGCGAGAGCAGAGCTGGCGCCAGGCTCCGGTAGGGATTGATCGAGGCGTTATCGATCGGGATGGCGACCAGCTGCGTGAGAAACAGCGTGAACCCGATCGCAATGGGCGCGAACATCTTTGCCGGGCTGCCGTCGCGCGTCACCCGGTGGATGACGAGCACGAAGAAGAACGTCATGACCGTCTCGAGCAGGAAGACGGCTCCCCAGGTCGTGTGAAACGGAGCTCCATTTCCGGCATAGCCCTGGGAGGTGAGGGCGTTCGCCTGCACCAGAGAGAGGAGCGTCCCCGAGGTCCCCGAGGCGATCACGAGGACGATTTCCACGGCAAGAAGGGCGCCGAGCAGCTGGGCGACCAGATAGGGGATGACATCGCCCTTCGGCATCTTGCCGGAGACTGCCATCGAGAGCGTCACGGCGGGATTGAAGTGGGCACCCGAAATGTCCCCGAAGGCGAAGGCGCCGGCCAGCACAACAATTCCGAATGCGAACGAAATCGCCAGGTATCGGGCATCGGTCACAAAAGAGAGGTTCAGGGTCGCTTCCGCAGTTCCGACTCCGAACAGGAGGAGGCCGAAGGTTCCGAGGAACTCTGCGAGCAGCCGTTGATAGATCGAGGTGGCCATTGCCCAGACGGAAGAAAGAGGTGGCTTGAATGTTGCGGCGCCGCCGAGGGTTTGGGTCGCCTCCGCTGGGGACTCGGGCACCGTCGGCAAAAACTCGTACCGTGGGAACAAAAACCGCCATGACGGTGCCCGACGGACGATGACGGCCGCCCCAGAGCCCGCGTCTCCCTCCTTGCCGTGGCTCTTCTTCTTGGTCACGATCGTCGCGGCGGCCATCGTGGGGATCATCATCGCCTACCTCGGCTTGACCGGCCACCTGGGTGCGGGTATTCCCGGCTCGAAGTCGCCCGACGGCGGCCTCACCATCGCTCCGCTGCTGGGCCTGATCGCACGCTGGCGGGATCGGGGGTGGCGGCGCTGAGCGCCGTGGCAGTCCGCGCCGCGGCCCAGCCGGAGGGGCCGGCCACGCCGTGGGAGCTCTACAAAGGCTGGGTCGCGGGCGCGATCATCATCCTGGTCATCCTGTCGGTGGCGTTCGGGTTCTGGTTCCGGTATCATCCGTAGACTGTGCGGCGTCGGGCCATCGGTAGAGGTAGACCTTGAGCGCCGGGTCTGCCACCTCGGGCGTCCACGCGAGAATCGGATGCCAGTGACTCACGACCCGGGATCCGGGCGACAGCTCACGCTCGAGGATCGGCCGGAGGCGCTCCATCGCGCCGGGCCACAGGAACACCGCCACCACCTGGGCGGTGCGAAGGTCGGTCTCGAAGATGTTACCCCAAACGAATCGCACCCGGTCCCTCGGGCCGCCCCACCAGAGGCGCAGGCGGAGAATCAGAACCCGGAGCGGTTCCACCTCCACTCCGACGGCCTTGGCCCCGTAGGTCCGGGCGGCCGCGAAGACGATGGCCCCCGTCCCCGCTCCGAGGTCGAACAGAGTGTCCCCGGAGTGGAGCTCCGCCAAGTCGAGCATTCGACGGACGACGCGCGGAGGGGTCGGCTGATACCCGGCCCCAAAGGCGAAGGAAGCGTACAGGAAGTAGGCGACGACGCCGACCCCGAGCAGCCCCACGATGTAGAGCGTGGTCGCCAGCGTCATCGCGAGCTACGCTGATCGGCGGATCTCGGCTACGAGCCGGTCGGCCACCGAGTGTGGGTCGATCTCCCGGGCCACGACCCGGTCCAGGAACGACTGCAGTTCCGGTTCTCGGGCGAAGACCTCTGCGAGTCGTGCGTCAACCCGTTCCCGGACGAGCCCTAGGATCTCATCGGTGAGTCGACGGCGGTCGAGTTCCTGGCGGGTCCCGCTGGAGTCCAGGAAGGCTTCGTGTCGGGCCACCGCTGTCCAGAGCTCTTCGATACCCTTGGGCCCTACCGTAGACGTCTGGACCACGGCCGGCCGCCACCCTCCGTTCCGGCCCCCCAGCTGCGTCATCTCGTTCAGATACCGAGCGGCGGCGTCTGCGCCGGGCAAGTCCGCCTTGTTTACGCAAAAGACGTCCGCGATCTCGAAGAGGCCGGCTTTCAGCGATTGGACCTCGTCCCCCAGGTGGGGAACCACGACGACGACGCTCGTCGTGGCCACGTCGTGAATCTCCACGTCCGACTGACCACTGCCGACGGTCTCCACCAGCACCACGTCCATCCCGAAGGCGTCGAGGAGCCGGACCGTCTCCCGAGTCGCGAGCGCGACCCCGCCGGCGTGGCCCCGGGAGGCCATCGACCGGATGAAGACGTCCGAGTCGCCCGGGGGTCGCTCGAGACGAATCCGATCGCCGAGGATGGAGCCGCCCGAAAACGGACTGGACGGATCCACCGCGACAACGCCCACGGACCTGCCCTGTCGACGGAGGTGACCCAGGAGCAGGTTGACGAGAGAGGACTTTCCCACTCCGAGGGGCCCGGTAAGCCCCACCACGGTCGCCTTACCCGAATGCGGATACAGCGACCGAACGGCCGGGAGGGCGGCTGGGTCCCGGTTCTCGACCTGCGTGATGAGCCGAGCCAGCGCCTGACGGTCGCCCTGCAGGATACGACGAGCTACGGGGGGAGTCGACGCGGCGCGTCGACTCATGAGCGCACAGGACCGGCTAGCTTGCGGGCGGTGGCTACGATCTCGTCGAGCGAGGCACCCGGCCCGAAGATTGCTCGGATGCCCATCTTCTTCAGACGCTTGGCGTCCTCGTCCGGAATGATCCCGCCCGCGAAGACGCGGATCCGGGACGCCCGCTTCTGCTTCAGGAGGGCGAGCACCCGGGGGAAGAGGGCCATGTGGGCCCCGGACAGAATCGAGAGTCCGATCAGCCGCACGTCCTCTTCAATCGCCGAGTCGACGATCTCCTCGGGGGTCTGGCGAAGGCCGGCATAAATGACCTCCATCCCAGCATCCCGGAGGGCCCGCGCGACGACCTTCGCCCCGCGGTCATGCCCATCGAGGCCCGGCTTGGCGATCAGAACCCGAATCGGTCCCGTGGACTTGGTGGGAGACATGCCCAGCGCTCGATGGAGTCGGTCGCCGAGACAAAAGGTTTCCGGCGGGGGCGGCGGTTAGAGCGCGGAGAACAGGTCGAACACGAGATTTCCGGCCACGAGCGCCGCGATCGCGCCGGCGAGGATCCACAGAATGAACGGCAGCTGCGGCGTCACCCAGATTCGCTCTATACCCTGCTTCCGGAGCTCCGCCGCCTGTCGGCGTCGAAGCGCCCGGTCTTCTTCGGTGCTTTCGGGCTCCGGCTCGTCGGACGCCGGGGCATAGTCGAAGGTCGGGTCCTTGATCCAGACGAAACGATCCGGCAGCTCCGATACGGGGATGGTGTAGCCGGTGAATCCACGTGGAAACGCGAACTCGTGCCGAGCCACGTTCCGGATTGCGATCGCGATCGGAACTGCGACCGCGATCAATGCGGCGTTGATGAGGATCGTTAGCGCGAACGGATAGTAACCGAGCAGCGGAGCCACACCCGGCGGGGACCAGAGAACGGTGCTGTCGATCGGCAGCAGGAGCCCGGCGACCATGAGCGCCTTCGCGTCCGCTCCGCCATACAGCACTCCGATCTCGAACAGGCCCCGGGCCAGAAGGATCGAGGCAGCAACGGCTACAATCGCGATGGGTACGCCGGAGCCTCCGACGCCCCTGGTCACGCCGGAGACCACCAGGACGGCAATCGCGAGGACATAGAGCCCGAGCTCCACCCAGACCGGTATCCGCTCCGAGTAGCTCTCGAGCGGGACGTCCCAAGGGAAGAGATGCTCGAGCGCCCAGACGCTCACCAGCACCCAGAGCGCGAGCTGGAAGGGATTCCCCCAGAATGCGAGCACGCCGAACACGGCTCCCAGCACGCCGATCGACTGCCAGAGCCCATCCCCGACCTCCCGTTCGACCCAATCCTGATACCCGGCAAAACCCAGTCCCGCGAGGAGGACCACGGCGCGGAGCACGAAGAGAAGCTCGGGCGACAGCGAGGTCATCCTAATTCGTCTCAACCAGCGGCCGTCCCTCTCTTAAACGGAGAAGGCCCAGCGGGCGGAGGCAGTGCCGTGCCCGAGGGCAGCCCCCGAGCCCGGGACAGCCTTTTAAACGGGCCCCGGGTGCCCGCGCCGCTTCGCATCGAGATCCATGGTAGAGCTCAAAGTCGTGATTTCCGAGCAGGCCAAGTCGTACGCCCGTACGGTGACCGACGCTCAGGTATCGTCGCTCCTCGGGCGACGTATCGGTGAAACCGTGGGCGGGGATGCCTTGGGGCTTCCCGGCTACACCCTCAAGATCACGGGAGGGACGGACAAGAGCGGATTCCCCCTCCGGGGGGACCTTCCGGGTGCCCGGCAGGTACGCGTGCTGGTCGGGGAAGGGGTGGGGTTTCACGCCCCGCGCCACGGGATGCGGAAACGCCGCACCTTCCGCGGTAACACGGTCAGCGAGGACACGGTCCAGGTCAATCTGGCCGTCGAAGCTAAGGGCTCCAAGCCTATCGCGGAGCTCCTGACGGCTTCATAGGATGAAAGTCCCCAAGCAACCCGAGGTCAACATCGGCCTGGTCGGCCATGTCGACCACGGAAAGACGACGCTCACCCAGACCCTCACGGGAGAGTGGACCGACCGCCATTCTGAGGAGCTGAAGCGCGGCATTTCGATCAAGCTGGGGTACGCCGACGCGGCGTTCTACAAGTGCCCGAACCACGAAGCTCCCGCCGGGTGGACGGTCGAGCCGAAGTGCCCCATCTGCGGTGCTACGACGAAGTTCGTTCGGGCGGTGTCGTTCGTGGATGCGCCCGGTCACGAGGCGCTCATGGCCACCATGCTCTCCGGCGCGGCGCTGATGGACGGGGCCTTGCTGCTTATTGCGGCCAACGAACCGGTTCCGCAGCCGCAGACTCGGGAACACCTCTACGCCCTCGATATCATCGGGGTGCGGAAGGTCGTGGTCGTCCAGAACAAGATCGACCTCCTGACGCCCGAACAGGCCGTGGAGAACTTCGAGCAGATCACCCGGTTCCTGAAGGGCAGTCCCATCGAGAACGCGCCGATCGTTCCGATCTCGGCCAACCACAAGGTGAACATCGACGCGCTCATCGATACCATCGAGCACGTGATTCCGACACCGCCCCGGGATGCCACGAAGCCCCCGCTCATGTACATCGCCCGATCCTTCGACATCAACAAGCCGGGGACGAGGCCCGGCGACCTCCAGGGGGGCGTGCTGGGTGGGTCGCTGCTGCAGGGACGTCTCAAAATCGGAGACGAGATCGAATTGCGCCCGGGTCTGGCCGCAACATCTAACGGGCATTCTTCAGAGATCCGTACCAAGATCACCTCGCTGATCTCCGGCGGGAACGAGCTCGATGAGCTCCGGCCGGGAGGGCTCGCGGCGATCGGCACTTCGCTGGATCCTTCGTACACCAAGGCGGACGCGCTCACCGGTCGATTGGTTGGCACGGCCGAGACGCTACCGCCCGTCACGCAGAAGGTCCGGGTCAAGGTGACGCTGCTGGACCGCGTCGTGGGGGTTCAGCGCGAGATGAAGGTCGAAAAGATTCACTCGAACGAGCTCGTCTCTCTGAACGTCGGGACCACGGTCGCGCCGGGCAAGGTGACGAGCGCCCGGGGCGACGAAGTCGAAATCCACCTGGCCCGCCCGGTCACCGTGTTTCCGGGGAGCCGGGTGGCGATCTCGAGGAAGTTCAACGCCTGGCGTTTGATCGGGCACGGAATCATCGAGGGGGAAGGCAAGTGAAGCCGGACCTGCTGGAGATCCTGTGCTGTCCGGTGGACCGGGCGGACCTCCGGATGACCGCGACCAAGACCGAGGGCGGCGAGGTCGTCGAGGGCGCCCTGACCTGCACGAAGTGCGGTACCGCGTACCCCATCGAGGACGGGATCCCGAATCTGCTGCCCCCCGACGAGCGAGACTAAGGGATCCGGGCTCGACGCCACCGGTGGCGTGGTGACGCTACCGCGCGAAGGGAGGGCCAGTCGGAGTGTCGACCACGAGTAGGGTCGGCTCGCCGGCCCCATCGGCCACCCAGAGGCCCTCTAGGAATGTAACCCGTACCCGGAGCTCCGGCGCTCACGGGGCGATGAGGACGGCCCGACAGGGTGCGCCGTCGCCGTCACGGATTTTTAGCGGAAGGCAGCGGAGCTCGTAATCGCCGGCCGGCACCTCCGCCAGCCGAAGACCTTCCAGGATGAGGCACCCACTTTCCAGCAGCGTGTGGTGAACCGGGTACTGGTTGGTGGTGTCCCGCTCAATGGACTGGGAGTCGATCCCCACCAGCCGCAACCGGGCCGCCGCGAGATACTCGGCGGTCTCCGGGGCGAGTGCGACGTAGTCGGGAAAGAACGACTCTCCCCGCGCCCACCGGACCGAGTTCTGGGTGCGGAATAGCACGCGACCCACTCCGTGCAAGAGCCCCTTCAGGTCGCCGGTGCTGATCTCCCGATGATGGTCCGGAACGTGCACGACCCGGCACGGTCCGTTGAGCGCGTCCAGGTCCACCTGGTCGCTGGTGAGTCCGCCCGCGAGGAAATGGCGCGGCGGATCGATGTGGCTTCCCGCATGCGTACCGAGGGCCAGTTCCGACAGGTTGTACGGGTCTCCGTGAGCGAGCTGGTGCGTCGCCCGAATGACAATGGGAGGGTCTCCCGGGAACGACGGCATGCCCGGGTGAATCTCGGCGGAGATGTCGTAGACCCGCGGCATCCAGCACTTCCCTCCAGGCCTCGCGGCGACCACCCAAGAGGGATTAAAGGACTGTCACGGGTGGGCGCCGCGTGACCCTCATCGATGATGCCGTGTTCGTGCCCGCGTTCATCGTCACGCTGCTCGAGATGACAGAGGTCGTGGCGCTGGTCTTCGCCTTGAGCGGAGGCGACCACGGGCTGCGGGACACGATCGCGGGGGCATTGACCGGAGTAGCGGTCATCGGCACCGTTGCCCTCCTCGCCGGTTCCGCGCTCGACCGCCTGCCGCCCGACCTGCTACTCGGGCCTTCCGCCATCGTCCTGGCGGCCTTCACGGTCTTCTTGTTTCGAGGCACGCTCCGAACCTACCGCCGGTCGAGGGCCCAGCGACAGGGTGCAGCGGGGGCCTTTCCTGCGGCACCCCCGGTAGTGAGCTTTGGTGCGGGGTTCTCGGTCGGCGCAGTCGAGACCACGGAGGCCGTCATCGTGCTGCTTGCACTCGCCGCCCCCGGCTACGGCTGGACGACCCTCGCCGGAGCCGTCTCCGCCGGAGCGATTCTCGTCGTGCTCGCACTCCTGCTGCACGGCCAGATACGGAAGGTCAAGATCACGACCCTCCGGGGAGCGGGGACGGCGATGCTGCTGACCTATGCGGTGTTCTGGGGCGGGGAGGCCTTGCATGTTCCCTGGCCCTGGGATGACCTCACCCTCCTCCCTATCTTCGGCGCCGCGGCGCTCGTCGTAGCGGGCACGGTCTGGCTCCTGGGACGGGCCCCCCTGCCGGTCGAGACTAAGAGCTAAGAGGCCGGAGCCGCCCGGCGGTGCTGCATGGCCCGGCGGGGAGCATCGGACGACCTCGAGGACGACCCCGTCGAGGACGAGGACGAAGAGCCGGAGGACAGAGCCGGAGGGCAGCCGGAGGAAGAGGAAGCTCCTCCTCGGCGGCGCCCATCTGCCTCCCCGCGGCGACGCGCGACGGGCCGCTCGGCAGGACCTCCCCGGCCGTGGACGATCGAGGACCTGGACCGGGAGACCGACGATGTCCGGCGAACGAAGCGTCGTAAGGGCAAGGATGAGGACGAGGAGCCGGGCTTCTTCAGTCGGCTAAGGCGCCCGGTGTTCTTCCGCGCCCGCGATAGCTGGTACTTCGAGCCGCTCGTGGCCCTCGCCCTCATTGTCCTGCTACTGGTCGGTCTCTTCGCCTACACGTCGAACTGGCCACCGATCTTCGTGGTAGAGTCCGACAGCATGCAGCACGGCTATGGAGACACGGTTGGGCTGATCAACACCGGAGACCTCGTCCTCGTGCAGAAGGTCAGCCCATCGACCATCGTCACGTACGTCGAAGGACAGCAGACCGGGTTTTCCACCTACGGCGAATATGGCGACGTCATCCTGTACCACCCCAACGGAGCCACGCTCGCGACTCCGGTCATCCACCGGGCCATCCTCTACCTCGAGTGGGACCCCCAGACGGGAGACTACTCGGCTCCCTCCCTCGCCGGGCTGCCCTGCGGCAGCCAACCGGGAGCCCTCTACTCGATTGCGGGCAGCAGTACCGGCTGTGGTTCCACGGGCTTGATCACGACCATCACCCTCTACGACGTGGGCTGGAAGGGCGCGACCGTCTCCATCCCGCTCGGTGGGCTCGGTCGGTACTCGGGTTTCATCACGATGGGCGACAACAACCTGGTCGCCGGGTCCCCGCCACAGGGGAAGACCGACCAGTCCTGGGGCATCTCCGCCCTCGTGGCTCCGAGCTGGGTCATGGGAGTGGCTCGAGGGATGATTCCTTGGGTCGGCGCTTTCAAGCTGCTCATCGACGGCAACGCCCAGGAGGTACCCGCCCAATCCTGGCAATTCCTCGCACTCACCATTTCGGCCATCGTCCTCGCGGGCTTCGGCCTCCACTATCTGTTCCGGGTGGAGGGCATTGAGGACCCCCGGCGGCGGGAGGAGGAGCGGGCCGAGCGCCGTACGAACGACGACGACGAGGAGGGCGGCCCGGTGTGGAAGGACCGCCCTCCCGGCAGCCGGTGGCACGGCCTGCGGGAATGGCTCGCGGCCCCGGACGATGAGGAGACCGAGGAACCCCGAGCCGTCCCGCGGAAGAAGACGATTACGGCGGAGGCGCCGTCGGTGAAGAAGGGCCCGGCGCCGGCCGGCCGGAGCCGGGGACGGCCGAAGCCGGCGGTGCGGAAGACGAAGGGTCTCTGGTCGCGCAAGACCCCCAAGCGCTCGACTCGAGACTCGGACGACAATACCCTCTGACAGAGGGTTTCCGGTCCGCTCAGAGTTTCAGAAAATTTGCACTTCCAGGGGACGGAATTCCGTCCCCCGGAAGGAGGGAAAGGGTTTCACCCGTCGAGGCGGGGACCGCCCGATTACGTGATCGTACCGCTGGTCGTACCCGAAAACGATCCCTGACCGAGCGCCACCAGGCTGTAGCCGGACAGGCTGCAAGCGATGGGCGAGATCTGGACCGAGAACGTGTACTGGGTCGTCATCGGGGAGGTCGAGCTGCAGGCCGACGTGTAGGTCGGGGCCGTGCAGCCGGTTCCGTAGGTCGTCGCCGCGCCCGGCGTGAAGGTCGCAACCACCGTGTTGATGGGGTTGATGATGACCACGTGGAGCGCAGTGACTGCCGTTCCGGTGACCGTGCTTCCGACCGCGATGATGGATCCCGTCGGGCTCCGGACCTCGAACGTGAACGAGCCGAGGGTCAGCGTGGAACCCGCCGACTCAACGGTCATGTTGTAGTAGTTCACGGTGCCCGAGGCGCCGTCGGTAGAGCTACCAATCGCCAACGCACTGCCGATTGTGACCCCGCCGCCGCCCTTTGTGTACTGGCTGATCAGAATATACAGGACCGCGGCCAGCACGACAGTGATCGCGACGAGTAGAATCGTAGCGATGATCGGCGACACCGCGCGCCTGTTCTTCCGGCGCCAGCTTCGTTCGTTCTTGCCCCAAATGTTCATTCGCGTTTTTCCTCCGAGGAGAGTTACTCCCCTAAGAGAGCCGTAGGGGGCAGGATTGCATATTTAAACCCAGCGGCGGTCGTATCGGCAATCGCCGTTTCCGACTTCGACACACGTATGAATGCGCATCCGTTCCCTCGAGAAGCCGGCACGAAAACCGGCCCCCGGGACCCGTGTTAGTATGGGGCGCAGCACCAATCCCGCCGGGGATCGCCACGTCGGAAGCCCCGAGGCAGCCCCGCTCCATCGCGAGGACCGTTGGCAGCCTCAGCGGAGGAGGGCGGCCTAGAAGACGTGGACTTCGACGGTCCCCGAGTACGCGCTCACTCCGATGAACCGCAGCGTATCGCCGGACAGGCTAACGGGCATGGCTCCGGACGTGTAGACGACGAATGTGAGGGTAGAGGTCACCGGGACGGCCGCGCCGAGGCTCCAGGAACCGCCGAACGTCGTCTGCCCCACGATCTGGTTCGTTGCGTTGACCACCACAACGCCGCCCGGAGGAAGGATCAGGCTCCCGTTCGCGGCGATAATCTCTACCGCGATGTCGTGGAGTTCGAGTGCCCGCGAAGAGGCCTGGACGGACAGGTTGTAAAAGTTGCACACCGAGGCGCCGCAGCCCGTAATGCTCCCCGTGGTGCCTACGGACTCCTCAGGGGTCCCTACCGCCAAGACCGTCCCCAGGCCTGGCGAGGTCGCATTGCCGGCGGTGTAGCCCCGAATCAAGACGAATAGAACTGCCGCCAGTACGACGACGATGACCACCATCAGAACGATGGCGACGATATCCGAGACCCCGCGGCTTCGAGAGGATCGCCCTCGGACCCGGACGGCCCGAAGTCGGTTGTCGTATCCGTGCATCATAGGAGAACCTGAAGATGCGCGAGGGTCGGGTTCCTGTATTAGTACCCATCGAGAACGGCTTCGACATTTGTCGGCGGATACACCGGCAGCAGTCCCTCGCCGACATCGCGTCGTGGGCCTGCGTTCCTGCGAGTCCGCCCGGCAATACGCCGGTGCGTGAGTCGCCCCCACAACGCTTTTGCCTCGGCCCCGGTGAACGGCGCCGGAGCAGCGTCGATGTACGTGGTTGCGGGCACGGCCTCGACCTCCCTCGCCGAGCGGATCTCGCGAGAGCTTGGGAATGTCCCGTTCGGAATGCCGTTCCTGAAGCGGTTTCCGGACGGCGAGCTGTACGTGCGTATTGGCGGGCAGATGGCGGGCGAGGACGTCGTCCTGGTGCAGTCCACACGGAGCGACCAAGACCTGCTCGAGCTCCTCTTCCTCGAGGACGCCGTCCGGCAGTCCGGAGCACGACGACTCGTGGTGGTCGTCCCGTACTTCGGGTACGCCCGTCAGGACAAGGTGTTCTTTCCCGGCGAACCCGCGACGGCCCAGATGCTCGCCCAGCACATCGCCCTCGAGGCGGACGCGGTCGTGAGCGTGGACCTGCATTCGACCGACACCCTGAAGGCGTTCACAAAGCCCGCGTACGAGGCGAGCGGAATTCCGGCGATGGCGCGGCTCCTCCGTCAGCGGCCGGTCGACCTACTCGTCTCGCCCGACAAGGGTGGGACGGACCGAGCTCGACGCATGGGACAGCTCCTCGATCGGCCGTGGGTAGCGCTCGAAAAACAGCGGATCGATAGCGAACACGTGGAGCTCCAGCTGCCCCGGGAGCTTCCGATGGAACTCGAGGACAAACACGTGGTCATCGTCGACGACGTGATCTCCACGGGCGGGACGATCGTGGAGGCGGCCCGGCTACTCGCGAAGCAACGGGTCGGTGCCATCACGGCGGCCTGCACCCATGGGCTGTTCCTGCGGGATGCCTTCGAACGCATCAAGGCCGTCACGGACGAGATCTACTCGACAGACACGCTGGCCAATCCAGCGGAGAAGGCGTCGGTCGCCCCCGACATCGCGGCGATTGTCAAGCGGCACCTCTCGAGCACCTCGACGGCCTGACCGGGCGATGGGGCATGATGCCGACGGGAGTTCTACCGGCGCGTGAGCTCCCCCGAGACGAGCTCTGGAATCTCGTCGGGACGGTTCGACACGAGCTCGCCGCGCGCGGGGAAATCTTGCCCGCTGCGTGGGTAGACGAGACGGTCGACGCGATCGGGCAGGGTGTCGGGACCGCCTGGTTTGCGGGGGAGCGGAGCCGTCCTTCTGGGCTTGCAATTCTCTGGGTCCGAGACGGTCGAGGGTACGGCCATCTTCACGCAACGCAGGGAGCTGCCTCGGTCTCCGCCATGAGCGAGCTCGCGCGGAGATTGACGCAAGAACTTCCCCCAGAGGTGGCTCGGCTGGATATGGGGTCTACGGGCTTGGCTCAACCGGACGAGCGGGCGGTCGGGGAATCCCTGCGGGGAGACCTCCGATTCACCACCCTCCTCCGGCACTCGATGGTGCGCGCGCTCACAGCCGAGGCACCTCCCTCAGAGCCTCGGTGGCCCGACGGGACCGAGGTCACGACCGTGCGCCGCGTTCCGATGGAGCAACTCACGACCTTGGACTGGCGCACCTACCGCGGCACGCCCGACGAAACCTTGTTGTCGGCAAGTCCGGAAGGGAACCGGGAGCTTCTGGAGAATGCCCTGGCCGGCCTCTTCGGAAGGTACCTCGATGAGGCGTCCCCGGCGGCCCGGGACCCCGATGGGCGACTTCTCGGCTTCGCTATCGGCTGCGAGGAGTCGCTTCGGTCGGGCGTGGTTTTGGACATCGCGGTCGACCCCGAGTTTAAGCGACGCGGGATCGGCGAGGCGCTACTTCTCCGGTGCCTGCGCGGGTTGCTCGCGCTGGGGTACCCTCGGGCGCACCTCTGGGTTACCCACGGCAACCGGCCGGCCCGCGCGCTCTACGAGAAGGTCGGCTTCGCCGAGGACACCTCCGCGACGATCTACCGCTGGGTCCGCACGCCGGGCGGACAGTAGGTCGGCCGTGGCCCCCGACGCGCGGTCTCCGCTGATCGTGGGAAGCGGAATCGCGGGGCTGTACGTGGCCCTCCGCGCCCGCGAAGAGGGGCTCCGGCCCACCGTGGTGACAAAGAGCGGCCTGGCGGAGTCGAATACCCGGTATGCCCAGGGCGGTATCGCAGCGGCGCTGGGCCCGGATGACACCACGGAATTGCACTGCAAGGACACGATCCGTGCCGGCGCCGGTATCACGGATCGCCACGCTGCGGAAGTCATGGCCTCCGAAGCGCCGCGCCGGATCGCGGACCTGGTCCGGTATGGAGTACCGTTCGACACGATCGAGGGACGCATCGCTCTCGGCCGCGAGGGCGGTCACTCCCGGGCCCGGATTGTGCATGCCGGGGGGGATGCGACCGGCCTGCAGATCGAAGAAACCCTCCGGGCGCGGGTACTGGAATCGGGCATCGAGGCGCGCGAGCGGGCTCGTCTCCGCGCGCTCCGCGTCGACCCGGACGGAACCGTTACCGCGGTCCTGTCCCGAGACGATGGAAGCCAGGTCGAGGAAGTGTCGGGGCGGCCCGTGGTCCTCGCCACCGGGGGAACCGGCAGTCTCTATCGCCAGAGCTCGAACCCCGCCACAGCCACCGGTGAGGGGGTTGCCCTCGCCTTCCGCGCCGGCGCACTGATCACCGACATGGAGTTCATCCAGTTCCACCCGACGGTCTTTGCCAAAGAAGGGGCCCCGCGCTTCCTGATCACGGAGGCGCTCCGAGGCGAAGGAGCTGTTCTCCGAAACCACGCCGGGGAGCAATTCCTGCTTCGGTATCACCCCGATGCGGAGCTCGCGACCCGGGATGTCGTCAGTCGGGCGATCCACCAGGAGATGCGACGAACGAACGAGCCGTTCGTCTACCTCGATGCCACGCGAATCCCCCGGGATCGCATGTACGTTCGCTTCCCGAGCATCTGCCGTTTCCTTGCGGACCACGGACTCGACCCGTCCGCCGACCTGATCCCGGTGAGCCCGATGGCCCACTACATGATTGGAGGGGTCACGACCGACCTCGACGGCCGGACCTCTCTCCGGGGCCTCTGGGCCTGCGGCGAGGTGGCGTCCACGGGAGTCCACGGCGCGAATCGGCTCGCGAGTAACTCACTGCTGGAGGGTGTGGTATTTGGCGAGCGAGTGGCCCGACAGCTTGCCAACCCCAGCCCGGGGTCGCCGCGGGACGCGCCCCGGATGCAGTCCCTCGCGCTCGCACCGGGCAAGGGCGAGGACCCCCGGGAGGCCTGCTTCCGCGATGTCGGCACTCTCCTCTGGAACGACGTCGGAATCGTACGAGAGAATGCGGGGCTCCAGACCGCCGTCGGCCGGCTCGAGGAGTGGAGGTCGAGAACCGATCCTGCCAGCGAGGTCGACCTCCCGAACCCCTCGGCGAACGCCGCCCTGACGGCCCTGCTCATCGCGCAGTCTGCGCTGGCCCGGGAAGAGAGTCGAGGAGCCCACTACCGCTCGGACTTTCCCCGGCCCTCTCCGCGATGGAAGTACCATCAGGGGCTCCGTCGGCCGGCCACCTAACGGGCCAACCGTTATCCCTCAGGTCCTTTACTGCGGGCGTGAATCTGGACCTCTCGCCCGACGAGGTCGAGCTTCAATCGACCGTTCGCCGGTTTGTCAGGAAGGAGGTCGCTCCGGTCGCCGACCGGATGGACCGGGAGGACTACTTTCCCCGGGACCTCTTTAGCCGCCTCGGCGCCCAGGGTTTGCTCGGACCGTCGATTCCCACCGAGTACGACGGGCTCGGGCTGACGTACCGGACTCAGGCCATCATCTTGGAGGAGATCGCACGGTCCAGCCCCGCCCTCGCGCTGAGCGTGGGAGCACACTCCAACCTGTGCGCGGACAACCTCTGCCGGAACGGCACTCCGGACCAGCGCCAGCACTTCCTCCCTGACCTCGTGGCCGGCCGGACGATCGGAGCTCTCGCCCTGACCGAGCCGTCTTCCGGCTCGGATGCGGTCTCGCTCCGTACTCGTGCCGAACGACAGGGAGACCATTACGTGCTCAACGGCTCGAAACAGTTCATTACGAACGGCCCGGTGGCCGATACCCTCCTGATCTACGCCAAGACCGCTCCGTCGAAGGCCGCTCAAGGGATCAGTGCCTTCGTGGTGAGCCGGGACACGCCGGGTTTCTCCGTGACTCGGAGCCTCGACAAGATGGGGATGCGCGGGTCGCCGACCGGGGAGCTAGCCTTCCAGGACTGCCGGATCCCGGCGAGTCAGCTCGTCGGCGAGGAGAATCGGGGCGTGGCGGTCATGATGAGCGGCCTCAACGTAGAACGTGCCGTGCTCGCGGCCATTCCGGTCGGCATCATGGCCGAGTGCCTGGAGCGGAGCCTCGAGTATGCCCGGCAGCGGGAGCAATTCGGCAAGAAGATCGGGCAGTTCGAGCTGATCCAGGAGAAGTTGGCGAACATGTACGCCCAGCTGCAGGCCTCTCGGCTGCTGCTCCTCGAGGCTCTGTCCTCCGTCGCAGGGGACAAGCGAAGCCATCGGGCCAGCGCCACGGCGTTGACCTTTGCCTCCGAGGCCTCCACACGGGTCGCCCTGGAGGCGATCCAGGTGTTCGGAGGCTATGGCTACATGCGAGACCTCCCGCTGGAGCGGCTGGCGCGAGACGCGAAGCTGCTCGAGATCGGCGCGGGCACCTCCGAGATTCGCAGACTGCTCGTAGCTCGGGAGCTCTTGGGCGACGGATTCGACGCCGCCTAGGCGGGTCGAGGAGGCCGATCCGGACCCGGACGGCCTCCGCCGGCCGCATCCGGCGGGATTCCTGTCGGAACGAAGCACTCCTCTCAGGAGCGAAGGTTTTTGCCCTCTCTCGGTCCATCAGCCGGTTGATGGCGGGACGTCCCGCGGGCACCGCGCCCGTACCGCAGATTCGCACCGAGGTGCTCAAGGAGCTCCAGCAGATCCTCGAGAATCGGGACCAGAGGGACCGCCTCGACCGGGGCCCCCTGGCCGAGACCAAGGGGCGCGAGCACTGGGTGCTCCACCTCCTCCTGCGGGCCTTCGAGCAGGAACAGGCCCACGTCAACACTCTCGTCGGCACGGCCTACTCGAACCTCCTGGCCCGGTTCCAGGCGCTCGAGGACCGGGTGGCGCACGTCGAAGACCTCGAAACCGCGACCGAGAACGACTTCCGGGGACGCTTCGACTCCCTGGAGGGTAGCCTGGTCCAGCAGCTCCAGCGCGGCATCGATAGCTCCGTCCAGCAGATGACCGGGACCCTCACGACCTCGATGAACGAGAACCTGGACCGGAAGTGGAAACCGATCAGCGAGTCGGTCGAGACCTTCGCGACGGGGTCCAAGCAGATCCTGAAGGACGTGGCCGACACCTACCGGGTCGCTACGCAGACCCGACTCCTGCTCAACGAGAATGCTCGACGGATTACCGACCTGGGCCGGGACCTGCTCGCCCTGGAGGACAGCCTCAAGCTGGTGGTCAGTAAGACGCTCGAAGAAGCCCTGCTACCCTTCGAGCAGCGTCTCGGCGCGCTCGAAGCGCACCTCGGCATCCCCGCGTCTCCCCCTGCGGCCCGGCCGACGACCAACGGGACGGTAGAACCCAACGGCACAGCCACGCCGCCCGCGTAAGCGCTCGGCAAACCGCCGCGAGATGACGCGGTTCCCCCGGTCCCACCCCCGATACCGGAGCCTCGTCATCCGCGCCCGGCTGGCCGATGCATTGCGTACCGGCCTCGTGGTGCCGGAGGGGCTCATAGCGCACGGGCGGGCAGAGGCCTTCGACTACCTGCTGGGCGAACGCACATCGGCGTCGGCCTCCAAGGCTATCCAGGCGGCTGCCCGCTGGTTGGTGGTCGCCCGGTTCCCTGTGATCAGCGTGAACGGTAATGTCGCAGCCCTGGCCGGGCCGGAAATCGCGGAGCTCGTCCGGGCGCTGCCCACGCTGTCCGTAGAGGTCAATCTGTTCCATCGCACACCGGGCCGTGCGGCCCGGGTCGCAGCGCGTCTCCGAGCCGCGGGGGTGTCCCAGGTGCTCGGACTTCACCCCACGGTCCGTGTGCCGGGCCTGCCGTCGGACCGGGGGCTGGTAGACCGCCGGGGCATCGCTCGGGCGGATGTGGTCCTAGTTCCGCTCGAGGACGGAGACCGGACGCAGGCCCTCCGCCGGATCGGGAAGCGAGTGATCGCGATCGACCTCAACCCCTTGTCCCGGACCTCGGTCGCCGCCGACATCCCGGTCGTGGATGAGCTCGGGCGGGCGCTCGGCCGGCTCGCCCGAGAGGTCCGCGCGGAACGCCGGCGGCCGCAGCGCCGGTCCTACCCGGCCTTCGACGGTGCAGCGGCCCGTGCCGACGCACTCGCCACGATCAACCGCCGCCTCGCAACGGCGCTCGACCGCCGAGGATCTCGGGCAGCACCTGCTCCGCCAAGGACGCGACCCGCTCGGCGACGGCGGTGAGGAAGCGCTCGTCCGATGCGTCGTAGGCGCGCACCTCGTTCCCATCGATATCGATCTCCCCTACGACATGCCCGTCCCGTCGGATCGGCACGACGATCTCGGCGCGAGTCTCCAGAAAGCACGCCAGGTATTCCGGTGCCGCACGGACGTCGTCGACGATGACGGAACGATTCTCTCGCACCGCCTTTCCGCAGATGCCGGATGCGACGGGGATCGAGACGTGCTCCGTGGCCTGGGCGCCGGCCCAGGCGGCCAGCCGAAGGGTCTCTCCGTCCCGGAGGTAGATGCCCACCCACCGGTACTGGTGGAACTCGTGCCGGAGGAACCGGCAGACCTCGCCCAGCGCATCGATGCCGCTGAGATGGGCGAGGATCGAGTCGACCTGAAGGAGCGACGGCGTGACCTGGACGGACCTTACGGGCATACGGGTTCACCGGGGCGGAGCGCCGGAGGGAGCGCCGAGGGGGAGAATTTCCGCCGACTCGGGTCGGCCGATGTCGGCGTTTGAACTCCCGAGGCGTATGCCGCCACGAGCTTTCCAGACTCGCGCCGTACCGGACTGAGCCACCTCGGCACGCCCGGGGAATCGGACCGGGGTCGCCCTATTACCTCTTTGGCACGTCCTCGGCGGCGGGCTACGGGTTCGGGAACCAGCCGCACCGGACGCAGCCTGCGGCGCGCGAGGTCGGCTCAATCTCCGTGCCACACTCGGGGCAGGGCATCGCCTCCGGCCCGAGCAGGGACATGCAGTCGAAACAGGCACCCCCCCGGTGGTCCGAGGGCAGCACCACGATCGACTTCCCGCAAAAGAGGCAATGCTGGTATCGGTCCTCGGCGCTCGGGAAGAAACGCCGATCGGAGTGTGCCAGCATTCGGGCCGCTCGACCAGTGCTCGCGTACATAAGCCCTGTTGCGCCCCTCGCTCCGCGGATCTCTCCGGTCGTCGTTTCGGGCGCGGGGCGTCGCTACGGCTCTCGCCAGCGGGCCTTGGTGGCGGCGAGCAGGATCAGCACGATGGTGAGCCCTCCCAGGACCGCCCAGTCCAGGGCGGTCGCGGCTGCCGAGGGCGCTTCGTAGCAGGCCGAGCCGGCCGCACAGAGTCCCCGATGGACGAGGTCGGCGGCATAGGTGGTCGGCGAGAGGTAGGCGGCCCATCGAAGGGTGGGCGGAATGTACGTGATCGGATAGTAGACCGGCGGCAGCGTCGTCATCAGAATCGAGATGAGCGGTGCGAACACGAACGCCTCTCGGATGTCCGAAAAGTAGGTCGCGAGAGTGAAACCGAATGCCGTGGAGAAGCCCCAGATCAGCACCAGGGCGCCGACGAGGGTCAGCGTTCCGACGACCGTGTAGTCGAGGACGCCGATCGACAACAGCAGGAAGACCGCCAGGCCCGGGATCGAATAGACGAACTCGGAGAAGGCCATGCCGGCGACGTAGACCGGAGCTTCTACCGGGGACGCCACGACCACGTCCTGAAACTTCAGGTCCTGCTTGTAGTGCACGAGGTCGGCCTGGATGCCGGTGCCGGTCGTCAGGATGGTGAGGATGAGGCCGCCTGTGATGGCGAAGGAGCTGAGCGCGCCGCGCGAGGCAACGTCGATGAAGAACAGGAAGGCGAGGGGCGACGCGATGGTGTTCAAGAGATAGAGCGGCTGGGCTCGCATCGGCAGGATACCGTTCAGGTAGACGATCGACAGGAAGGACCGAATCCGGTTGCGCGCGCTCATGCCGGCTCCTCGGCCGTCTCGGATGGTTCCCCTTCATCGAGCGGACGACCCACCAGCTGCAGGAAGATGTCCTCGAGGCTGACCGGCGCCAGGGCGACCCGGCTGCCCCGAGCCAGGGCGGTCTGGACCAGCTCCCGCGCCTCCTTCTCTCGCGTGAACAGGAGGTGCCCACCGACCACCGGCGTGACGGGGCCGTACGGTGCAAGTTCCTCGACGCTCCAGCTCGAATCGAGCGTGACCCGGTAGGGCAGCTGCACGCGGGCTCGAATGGAATCCGGGGTTCCCTCCACACGGAGGTGACCGCCCTCGAGGAGGGCGAGCCGCGACGAGAGCGCCTCGGCCTCGTCGAGGTAGTGGGTAGTGAGGAGCACTGTACGATGCTCTCGGGTGGCCCGCTGGATCGCCGCCCAGACCTCCCGGCGGGCGAGGGGATCGAGCCCCGTGGTCGGCTCGTCGAGGAACAGCAGCTCTGCGTCCGAGGCGAGCACCATCGCCACCATCACGCGTCGGCGCTGACCACCGGAGAGCCGACTGACGAGCCGCCGGCGCACGTCGCCGAGCCCGAGCTCGTCGATGACATCGTTCCGCCGTCGATGCGTTTCGGGCCGGTCCATCCCGCGCATCCGGAGATACCCGTCGATGAGCTGCTCGGTCGTCGCGAAGTACAGCGGTCGCGATTCTTGGGGCACCATCGCGATCCGGCGACGGATCTCCCGCTCCTCGGTCCGGATGTCGTATCCCAGAACGGTCGCCGTACCGCTCGTGGGAAGGAGCAGCGTTCCCGTGATCCGAAGGAAGGTGGTCTTCCCGGCCCCGTTCCGACCGATCAACCCGTAGGTTTCCCCGCCGGGAATGTCGAACGACACATCGTCGAGCGCTCGGGTGGAACCGCCTCGATAGGTGTACGTCTTCGAGAGTCGTTGTGCGGAAACCGCCGTCGCCATGAATCCGTTCGCGTCTCCGATGACGGAATCGGCCTACCGTCGGGGCCCGACGACCGCGCGAGGCTGCCGCACTAGCTCAGCACCTCGCCCAGTCGGTCTTCGGCCCGAGCCCGCTTGAGCTCGAGGGCAATCCGGCGACCGGTGGACAGCTGGGGCGCCACCAGGTCCGAGTAGCTCGAGCCGGAGGGGAACAGGTTCGTGCCGGCGACGATCCGCGTCGAGATCTCGAACACCTTGAACTGGAGTTCCTCCGTCACAATGCCCTCCACGCAGAACGGGCCGACCATGCCACCGAACAGGTCGACCGAGGTGTCCACGATCCGCGCGGCGACGTCGAAGACCTGCGGCAGGAGCGATTCGCGCAGCACCACCGGTACGTTGCCCGTCACGACGAAGGTGGGCCGGATCCCCGCCCGCCGAAGGCCCTCCTGGGCTCCGAGCTTGTACAGCTCGTCGATGTTCGCCTCGTCCCGGCGGTCCATCCCGAGGAGCTCGATCGAGCCATGGCGCACCCGGTATCCGTCTTCGGACAGCGGGGAATAGAAGAAGTGCACGTAATACCGGGTGCCGACGACGTACTCCTGGATGACGTAGGGGCCGGTGGGCCGGAAGTCGGCGAGCTCTTCGGGATTCTTGGCGAGGAAGAAGCCCTTGCCGCCCTTCGCCCCATAGTACTTGATGATCACCGGCCCGTCGACCGCATCGAGGTTCGCGAACTTCTTCGGCATCGGAACCTGGGCCTGTTCCAGCCACTCTCGTTCCTTTTCCCGGTCCGACTCCCATCCGAGAACCTTCCGGTTCCCGAAGACCGGGACCTCGAGGGCGTTGAAGGCGGTGGGACCGAGGTACTCCACGAAGGAGCCGGTGGGCACGATCACGGCGCCTTCCCGTTGGAGCGTGGCCGCGTGCCGACCGAGTTCCGCGAGCTTGGGCAGAGACAGGAACCGGTCGGGCCGGGCCAGCGGGAACGCCTCGTAGAACCGTGGCGGCTTACCGACCGCGATGCCCAGTGTGCCGAGGCCCTCGTGACGGGCGCCGTGAAAAATCTGCAGGGAGGAATGGGAGCACAGCGTGGCGATGACCGGGGTCCGCTCCTTCACCGCCGCGACACGGGACGCGGAGGCGAGCTCGATTCCCATACGGGAAAGGAACGGGATTCGGAGATAGCCTTTGCGCGCCGGAGCGTCACGAATCCGGTTCCGGGTGGTCCAGCTCCCAGTACCAGCGGACCTGTCGACCGCCTCGCTTCGAGATCTCGTGTCGGACCGCCGGGTCGATTGTCGGGTCCCGGACCAGTCGCTGGATCTCGGCCGCGTCCAGGCGGCTCGCCCGGGGCAGCAGCCCGTGCTCCTCGAGGAGCGGACGGACGCCGTCGGGCGCGTAACTCCACTCCTCCTCGCGGCGGCGGATCGCCACTCCGGCGCGTCCCGGCAGCCGATGGACTCCCAGCCGCTCAGCCTCCGCATGCAGCTCGTCGGCCACCCGGTGGAGGTCGGCGTCGACCTTCTCGCCGTCCTTCCGCAGCTGGATGAAGCGGTCGACGAGGGACTCGAGACGCTGTCGTTCCTCCAGGGGGACCTCTCGGAACTCGGGACACAGCCCCCGGAAGTCACATCGCTCGCACTGGCGGCCCGGCGTAGGGTCGAACTGCTGACTCCGGATGCCGTCCGCCACTTCGCCGACCTTCTGGGACAGATGGGCGAGCGTGGTCGCACTCCGGGCCGCGCTCCGATGGGGAGTGAGCGATCGCAGATGGTAGAGCGTCAGATGCTCGACGGGCAGGGCGTAGTTGGTCTCGACCAGGACCTGGTACATCGACAGCTGGTCGGACTGCCGGGCCTCGTGAGCGGCCATCTCTCGGCTCGTCTTGTAGTCCAGGACCTCGAGGCCCCCGCGGGGAGTGAGATCGATGCGGTCCACGTACCCGTGCACCGCGACTCCGTCCAGCGTGGACTGGAGGTACTCTTCGATGGCCACCGGTCGAGGATGTTCCTCCAAGAACTGGTCATAGTACCGGAGGAGCAGATTTTCGCCCAACCCCTTGTACCGGTTCTCCTCCTCCGGCGAGGAGTAGCCGTCTCGGACCCAGAGGCGGTCGTAGGCCGCCAGCAGCTCGTCCTTGCTGAGCGGCCGAGGATGGCTCTCGACCATCGGGCCGGAGGGCTGCCATTCGTCGAGCCGACGCTGCGAGGTGCCCGAGCTCTTTCGGGGAACGGCTTCGGGCACGAGAAACGGCCGGACCAGCTCCTCGAGGACCGAGTGGATGGTTCGACCGAACGAGAAGTAGGAACGCGGTGCCTCGGGCAGCTTGTCGACGTAGAGGAATTTCCACCGCAGCGGGCACTCGAGGTAGGTCCGCAGCGACGAGTAGCTCAGCGGACGCAGCTCGCTCACGGGGCTGCGCAGCCCTCCGCGACCATAACGGGTTGGGGCCGGGGGTCACCCCCGGTCCCGGCGGCGGACTCAGTGGCCGGCGGCGAGCGGGGCGTCGGCCAGGGAGTCCTCGCCCAACTTCGGGGCCGGGAGGGTCCCGCGGGCCTGCGGGTTCGAGAGGTTCTTCGGAAGGCCCAGCAGGTCGAGGAGCTCCTTGTAGTGGTTGCGGATCGTGACCGGGGTCACGTTCGCGACCGCGGCGATCCGGTCCTGACTGCGAGGCTCGCCCATCAGGTTCGACGCGATGTAGATGATGGTCGCGAGGATGCCGTTGGGGAGGACGCCGCTGGTCGAGTAGACCTTCTCCACCTGCTCCAGGAGGCCAAGGACCTTCTGACGGACCTCCTTCGACAGGTTGAGGTCCTGGGTGAAGCGGACCAGGTAGTCGCGCGGCTCCACGGGCTTGAGCCCGAGCTTGAGTTCGCGAGCGAGCAGCGTGTACGCCCGGCCGACCTCGATCTTGGTCGCCTTGGAGTGCTGGATGATCTCCTTCATCGTCCGCGGCACGCGGCACTGCCGACAGGCCGCGTAGACTGACGCGGCCACGAGGGCCACGATCTTCTTGCCGCGCGTCGCTTTGTGCTCGAGCGCTCGACGGTAAATGTAGGTCGCCGACTCCTTGACCTCCCGCGAGAGGCCCAGAACCCCGGCGAGGCGGTTGAGCTCACCGAGGGCGACGACCAGGTTGCGCTGATGCGTCCGTGCGGCCCGAAGCCGGTGGTTGAGCTTGCGGAGGTGGTAGAACTTGAGCGACGTGTTCCGGGAGAGCGAATTGCCCTGGAAGTCGCGCGTCGGAACTCCGATCTCGCTGAACAATCCCTTGTCGGGCATCAGCGGCGAGATCACGGGGCCCCAGCCCCGGGCCTCCCGACCGGTGTCCTCCTTGCTGCCGCGCTGTCCGCGGTCCGACACCAGGGCGCTGGCGTCCACGACGAGTCCGCAGTCCGCGCAGACGATCTCCCCGCGGATGTCGTCGCGGGTCAGGTGGGTGGAGCCGCAGTTGGTACAAACGTCCTCAGAAACGGTCGCCGGAGCCGACACGTCCGGAGCCTCAGGCGCCGAACGGAGGGCGGCGGGACTCGGGTGCTTGCTACGCGTCGAGCGAGTAGAAAGTGATGCGTGGGTCTGCATGATATCTCCGAGGGGAGGAGGGGGCCGGGACTATTTATAGATTGGGCGGTTTTTTTGTCACTCCTGTTTGAACAGTTGCTACAAAGTGACCCATGTTACCACGCGGCAAAAGGACCCTAGAGCGGGCTCAGCGAGAAGACGTGGCCCCGGGCGCTCCGGCGCCGGGCCTCGGGCCGCGTGACCTCCCATCGTCCACCCGTCCGCGCCTCGAAAATGGTACGGAGGATGGCGGGGCAGAGGAGTCGGCCCACCTCGGGAGAGGCACCGTCGCAGGCGATGCATCCATCGGTTCGCACCACCAGGGGCTCCGACTCGACAATGTCGAACCGGACGTTCCTTCCGCGGTAGTACTCTTGGAGGGAGCGGGCAACCTCGAGCGGGAGCTCGCCCTCGATCTCCCCGGCGATCTTTCGGCCGACCTGACGGGCCACGGTGTCGATGAACTCGGGAACGTCGAACGGGAGGTCCCGGAGCCCTCCGACCTGCATCCCGAGCTGGGTGATCTCCCGAAGCCGGTTGAACGATTCGACCTCGCGCCCGAGACGAACCGGCAGGGCGGCGACCGCGGGTTCCTCGAGCTCCACGATCCGGTGCTCGGAGGGCGTGCAGTGGTTCCAGAGCTGCTGGTACTGGACCCGCACCAGATTGAGGAACTCCGGATCCGTTGTCCAGACCGTCACAAGATGGTCCTCGTTGCCTCCGGTCCGGAGGTCTCCGGCGACATAGACGACAGCTCCGCTCTTGTCCAACAGGACGCCCCGTGCGGCGGGCATCGTTCGAGTGTTCCGGACTTCCGAGAAGGCGGAGAAGTGCTTGACGTCGGCGAGGTTGCCCCGGTTGATCTCGGTGATCACACGGACCTTGACGCCTCGCTGCTTCGCCGTGCGCAGGTCGCGGTCCAGCCCGCCGTCGATGAACCGGGAAAGCGCGGAGGGACTGAGGGACAGCTGAATCTCCTTGCGGGCCAGCCCGATCTGCTTTCGGAGGAAACTGTAGAGCGACTTCCGACGTTCCATGACGACGTACTTGCGCCCATCGCTGACCTCCGGGGTGGAGATGTGCTCCTGGAACTCTCGGAGCAGGTGGTCGCGCCCGGCCTCCAGCCGGCGCAGGTCCTCGGACGTCGTGCGGATCCAGCGCTCGAGCAATTCCTCGGCCGATAGCGCGCCGAACCTCATCGGGCGGCCGCCGACCGGACGCAGCAAGCCGGCCTCGCGGAGCTGCTGGATGTGCCGGTAGGTCTCCACGCGGTGAGTTCCGCTCATCCGCGCCAGCTCGGAGGCGGTCTGAGGACCTTCGCGCGAAGCGGCGATGTAGATGCGGGCGGCCCGCTCGGGGACGCCCCGCTCGGCGAGCAACCGGACGAGGCCGGCGCCTGAACGCGCCACGAAGTGTACCACCGGGGCCGGCGATAAAACGTATCGGGGAAGCGAGGGTCCCGCCGCTGGGGACTACAGCGCGGCCTGGAAGTCGTCGATCGTGAGCGGGTACGGTGGCTCGGTCTCCGACCCACTCCGCGCCCGGAGGATCTCCCGCGCGAGAAGCCAGTAGATCGTTGCGAGCGAGACCCGACCCTTGTTGTTGCAGGGGATGACCAGGTCCACGTTCCGCGTTTCGTTGTTGACGTCGCAGAGACCGACGACCGGGATCCCGACGGAGACGGCCTCCGATAGGGCCTGCTGGTCGGTCGCCGGGTCCGTCACGACCAGGACCTTCGGTTCGATGTACTCGGCCAGGTTGGGATTTGTGAGACTGCCGGGCACGAACCGTTCCGAGAACGCGACCGCGCCGATCGCCTTGGCAAAGATGCGTACGGGCTTCTGGCCGTATTGCCGCTGGGAGACCGCGAGGACCTTCTCGGACGGAAAGCGGGCCAGGAACTGCGCCGCGAGCCGGATCCGTCGGTCGGTCTCCTTGATGTCCAGGACATACAGGCCGTCGTAGCGGATCTTGAACACGAAGCGGCGCATGCTGGCCGACTTCTGCTGCGTGCCGATGTGCACGCCCGCGGTAAGGTAGGTGTCCTCCGGAACAAGCAGCTCGCCGGGGCGGATGTCCTGGCCCTCGCTGGACGTGGAGGTAAGCTGTTCGGTCGCCTGAATCTCCTCGTCGGCCATGCCTTACGTTCCGGGGGGGCTGGCGAGCCGCAGGAGTTCATTTAGCTTTGCCACCCGCTCACCGCCGAGCAGGCCGCACTTGAGGCCGGCAGAACCGAAGGCGACCGCCAGGTGGGCCAACCAGCCGTCCGGGGTCTCGCCCGACCGGTGCGACGTCACCGTCTTCCATCCGGCCGATCGGGCGAGGTCGACGGTCGCCAGGGTGTCGGTGAGCGTTCCGACCTGGTTCACCTTGATCAGCACCGCATTGCTTGCGTGGCGGCGGATACCCTCCGCGACCCGGTCCCGGGCTGTCGTGTAGATGTCGTCGCCGACGACGAGCACCCGGGCCCCCACGGCCTTCGTCACGGCGGTGAAACCGTCAAAGTCGCCTTCCTGAATCGGGTCCTCGACATACCGGAGCCCGAACCGGTCGACGAGCTCCGCGATGAACGCCACCTGTCCGTCGCGGTCCAGGGATCGCTCCCGGTACACGTATCGGCCCTCCCGGTAGAATTCGCTCGCCGCGAGGTCGAGGCCCGGGTGGACCTCGACGTGCAACCGGTCTCGCACGTCGGCACATGCCTGTGCGAGGAGTTCCAGGGCCTCGACGTTCCCCAGTGGCGCGACCCAGCCGCCCTCGTCCCCCCGCCCGAGAGCCAGGCCCGGGTACTTCCGCTTGAGCCGCTCGCCGACCTGATGATGCACCTCCAGCGCGGCCCGTATGGAATCCGGCGGCCGGCCCGAAGCGACCGCATGGTACTCCTGGATCTCGGGCCCACCGATGGCGTGTCGGCCGCCGTTGAGACAGTTGCCGACAATGGCTGGATCGGTCATGCGCTCCATGCCCGGCCGAAGGAGCGAACGCCAGAGCGGTGCACCCCCTTCGGCGGCGCGGGCGAGGGCCGTAGCGACCGAGATCGCGGTGGCGGTGTTGCCTCCCACCCGAGAGAAGTTGGGAGTGCCGTCCAGACGATGCAGCAGCTCGTCGACTCCGGCCTGATCGTCGATCGTCAGCCCGAGGAGGCCCGGCCGGATCTCCGAACGGAAGCGCTGCAGCGCCTCCGGCACGCCGCCGGCGGGAAATGCCTGCACCTCGGTCGCTCCGGTGCTTTCCCCGCTCGGGGCGCCAGCCCGACCCTCACCGCCGTCCTCCCCCGAGACCGTGGCCTCTACGGTGGGTCGACCCCGGCTGTCGTAGATGAGCCGGAGCGAGGCTTCGACGATCCGGCTCATGGCTGCTCCACGAACTCGACCAGGACGCCTCCAAAGGCGGCTGGATGGGCAAAGCCGACCCGGCGCCCCCGGGCCCCGGGACGTGACACGGAATCGATGACCCGCTCGCCCCGGCTCGACAGCTCGGTGAGCCGAGCGGTCACGTCGGGCACCGCCAAGGCGAGGTGGTGCATGCCCTCACCTCGCGACTCCAAGAAACGGGCTACCGGTGACACGGCGTCGGTCGGCTCGAGAAGCTCCACGTGAGATGCGCCGGCGTCGAGGAACGAGACCCGGACGCGCTGGGCGCTCACTTCCTCCGGAGGAGAGGCGGGGGTTCCGAGAAGTCGCTCCCACTTCGGGGTCGCCGATGCCAGGCTGCGGACGGCGATGCCGATGTGATCGACGTGCACGACGCGGCCCCCTCAGAACGCGTGCGAGGGTCGGTGCTCGCCGAAGAGCTCTCGCCAGACGTCCGAGATCTCGCCGAGAGTAGCCTTCCGCTCGATCGCGGCGATGACGAGCGGCATGACGTTCGCGTTCCGGTCCGTCCCGACCCGGAGCGCTTCCAGCGACTCCTGAACGCGGGGTCCGTCTCGCTGGGACCGCCAGCGACGGACCCGCCGAGCCTGACGCGCCTCCTGCTGCGGCGTAATCCGGGTGACTGGAGTCCCCTTGGAGCGCCGGTTGGGGAAGAGAGAGAAGTCGGGATTGCCCTCCCGGTAGACATTCACCCCGACCACGCGCTCGTCCCGAGTCTCCCGGGCCCGGGCGACCCGATACGCTTCGCGGGCGATTTCCGACTGGAAGAACCCACGCTCGACCGCGGCCAGCGAACCGCCGAGCTCCGCGACCTGGTCGAGGTAGTGCCGGGCCTCGGTCTCGATATGGTCCGTGAGCCACTCGATCTCGTAGGCACCGGCGAGGGGGTCCACGGTCGAGGTGACGCCCGATTCCTCGGAGAGCAATTGCTGGGTCCGCAGCGCGAGCCGGGCGGCCTTTTCGGTCGGCAGACCGAGCGCCTCGTCGAGGGCGTTGGTGTGAAGTGACTGGGTCCCACCGAGTACGGCGGCGAGCGCCTCGAGCGTCGTTCGAACGACGTTCAGTTCCGGCTGCTGAGCCGTGAGCGACGAGCCGGCCGTTTGCGTGTGGAACCGGAGCTGCCAGGATCGGGCCTCCTTCGCCCCGAGCTGCTCCTTGGTGAGGTAGGCCCAGAGGCGTCGGGCGGCCCGGAACTTGGCGACCTCCTCGAGGAAGTTCCGGTCCGAGGAGAAGAAGAAGGACAGGCGGGGCAGGAAGTCATCGAGGTCCAGTCCGCGGGCCTGCACGGCCCGGACATACGCCAGCGCATTCGCGAGGGTAAAGGCCACTTCCTGCACCGCCGTGGCGCCGGCTTCTCGCATGTGGTAGCCGGAGACGGAGATGTAGTTCCACTTCGGCATCTCTCGCGTGGCAAATTCGATCAGGTCGACGGTGAGCCGGATCGAGGGCGCCGGCGGGTAGATGTACGTCCCCCGAGCGATGTACTCCTTCAGGATGTCATTCTGAACGGTTCCGCCGAGCTCAGTACGCGGAACTCCGCCGCCCTCCCCCACGGCGACCAACAGCGCCGTCAGAATCGGCGCCGTGGCGTTGATCGTCATCGAGACGGTCGCCTTCTGGAGCGGTATTCCGGCGAACAGGGTTCTCATGTCGCCGAGGTTCGAGATTGCCACGCCACATCGACCGACCTCTCCGATGGATCGAGGGTGGTCGGAGTCGAGGCCGATCTGCGTTGGAAGGTCGAACGCGACGGAGAGTCCGGTCTGCCCGCTGGCCATCAGGTACCGATAGCGCCGATTCGTCTCCGCCGCACTGCCGAAGCCCGAGTACTGTCGAAAGGTCCACAACCGGCCCCGGTACATCGTGGGATAGATGCCGCGGGTGAAGGGAAACTCACCGGGAAACCCCTGGTCGTGGAGAAGCGAAGCCTCGGGATCGTCGGGAGGGCCGACCAGCAGCGGGATCCGGCCGCCGTCGCTCCGGTCTCCGATCGCCTCGCGGGCCGCCCTTTCCCAGGTCTCCCGGGCGGGGTCCGGGCGAGGCCGGGGCTCTGCCATCGAGGGCGGGGAGGGACCGGGGCTTATGCGCTTTCCGTGCGCCGGACGAAGGGCCAGAGGGCGGTCAGGTCGACCTCGGCCCAGGTGACTGGCATCGGTACCTTGAGCTCAGCCAGCACCGAAGGTCCGATCTCCCCCAGCTCCGCCACGGCCTCACCGGCGATCCGCACCCGGGCCGCCCGCCCGGGAATCGTTCCCGGGAGCTCGGCCGGCTCCCGAACGCCTTGGGCTCCGAACGCCCCGAGGAGGTAATCGGCCCAGGCTGCAGCATCGGCGAACCCGGCCCGTTCGCCCGCGAGCGCGATGCCGGCATGCCAGCGCGTCCCTCCCCCGCTGGGCTCGCGGGGGTCCGGCACGACGACCGGGCCGACGTCCGAAAAGAGCTGCGGGTAGGGGTACCGGACATTGTGCTCGAACGCTGCGAGGAGCGAGACCTGGACCGCATCCCGGACGCGTGCGTAGAGCTCGGAGACCGGATTTACCACGTGGATCGCGGAGGTCCGACCGAGTAGGGCGGTGTGCCGGGCCGAGACCAGCACCGGAGAGCGAAGCTCCACACATCCGAGACCGAGCAGGTACCTCCGGACCTGCCGACGATAGCGCGTCTCTGCGAGGCGTCGGCCTCGGGTGGCGCTCGAGGAGAGCAGTGACTCCTCCGGAAGAATGCCCCGGACGTCCAGCACCTCTTCGGTCAGGTCGACCGAGGTCTGCAGGTCGGGCCGCCACGGCGGCGTCGCCACCCACCATCCATCGGCGGCCTTGGTCGCGGCAAGCCGGGCGCGCCCAAGGAACCCCTCCACGTCGGAATCCGGCAGCGCGAGGCCGGCCAGGTCCCGAAGGGTTGAGGCGGTGAACGGCAAGCGTCGGGCAGAAATCCAATCGAGGCCGGAGTCGGCGTGATCCGGATATTCCACCCGGAGGGGCCGGAGGGACCAGCCCCGAGCCACGAAGGGCAGGAGCATCAACCCGACGGCTTCCTCGACTCGGGTGGCCCGGGTTCCCGTGGACTCGAGCAGCAGCTCCCGATCGCCGATCCGTATCTCGCCGGCGTTCCGGCTGTTCAGAATCGGGGGAAGACTCAAGATCTCGCCCTCGGCGTCGCGAAGCGTGAGGCACTCGCCGTTCGATCGCCCGAGGCGGCCGTACTTCTGGGCCATGCTGTGCTCGGCGAAGAAGCGGGGCCCGTCCACTTCGGCCGCGCCGTCCAGCGGAGTGAAGCGGACGCCTTCCACCGGTTCGAGCGCGTACCGGACCGGTGGCCGGAGCCGCTCCCAAGGGTACAGCCCGAGGCTGGCGGCCCGGCGATCCAGACCGATGGTCGCGTGAAGCACCTCTTGGAACCGAATGGCTTCGGCGTACAGCCCCGCGTCCAGTGCTACCCCGGGCGGAGCGGCCAGGATCGCGCCGGCCAGATAGGGTCGCAGAGACCCGACACCGGCGTCGACGAGCACGGAGGGCCGGTCGAGCGCCGCCGTGGGCTCCGGCACTGGAACGGCGCCGGTCTTGAGTCCGAGGCTACCCTGCAAGAAGAGGCCCAACCCTCCTTCCGAGAGGAGGTCGAGGCGGTCCGGGGTGACCTCGATCGTCAGGGCGTCCTCGGTCCACTCCTTCAACTCGGCCTTGGAGCGGAACAGCTGTTCTTCGAGCTCAGTGCGGCCGAGCGGTTCGCCCACCATCTCGAGGACCCGATTCGCTGAGAGCACGCTCTGCGGCACGATCACTCCGGGCGGCCGGTCAGACGGCCGCGGTCATCGAGGTAGAGGTCCCGGATGTCGTTGTACCCGAGCGAGACCAGGGCAAGACGCGTGATGCCGATGCCCCACGCCGCGACGGGCACTCCGATCCCCAGCGGTCGGAGCACCTCGGGCCGGAGCATGCCGCCGGGAAAGACCTCCATCCATCCGAGACGGGGATGGCGAACGTACCCTTCGATGGACGGTTCGGTGAACGGGAAGTAGCTGGGTCGGATCTTGAGTTCCGAAATTCCGAGGGCCTCGGCAAACGCCTTGAAGACACCGACCAGGTGACGGATCGTCACCCCCGTATCGCCGAGGATGCCCTCGCACTGGTCGAACTCGACGTGGTGCCGGGCGTCGAGGGCATCGGGCCGGAAGTTCCGGCCGATGCAGTACATCCGGAACGGCGGCTCGGGCTGGGTCGCCAGGAACCGTGCCGAAACGGCCGTCGTCTGGGATCGGAGCACCGGCCGTCGGGCCCGATCCCGGGAATAGGGGGTCCGCCACCCCGGAGAGACTGGCAGGCGTTCCCCCGGCATCGGCCGCCCCTCGTGGGCCGCCGCCACTCGTTCGACGAGCTCCCCCGGCAGGGGAGCGCCGGGCGGCGAGTTGACGAAGAACATGTCGTGGACCGACCTCGCGGGGTGTTCCTGGGGCATGTTGAGAACGTCCGCGTTCCAGAACTCGGTCTCGAGGAGAGGTCCCTCCGCCTCCTGAAAGCCCAGCCCAACGAGGATGTCCTCCACTTCCTCGATCCAGGCGAGGTACGGATGCGGCCGAGCCCCCTGGAGATACGGTACCGTAGCTCGGACATCGTACGGTCGGAAGGAGACGTGGGCCCACTCCTCCGACCCGAGCAGGGTGGGGGTGAGAGCGCCGACCAACGGCTGGCCGGCCTTGGGCAGCGGAAGGGCGAGGCCCTCGGGAGAGGGCAACCAGCGCCGGACCGAGTGTCGCTCCAGCAGGACCAGGCCCCGGCGCTGCAGCTGAGCCAGGACGCTCTCGTCGACCTCCTTGGCACCGGTCGCAACCGCCTGCAGGACCTGCTCCTCGGGAAATGGACTGTCCACGTCGGGCCGGGGCTCCGCCCATCGGAACGGGACGCCCTCCGCCAGGAAGTGATGCCTGCGCAGATAGCCGATCGCCGCCCCCTGCTCTTCGCCGGTGAGCCCTTCCGCCTCGACCTGGTCGGGAGTCAGGGTCCCACCCCGACGGCGTAGCGCGAACAGGAACCTGCGTTCCGGGAGCCCGCGCGCCCGGGCCTCCTCCCCGCGATGGGTAAGCTTGCGCTCGACCCACGCGTCTTCCGAAACGAGAACGAGGCCCTTGGAACGGAGCCGCTCCAGGCTTCCCCGGAGCGCGTCCGTTGGAAGTCCCGTCCGCTCGGCCAACGCGGAGTCCTCCTGCAGGACGTGCGGCGCGGCTCGCAAGGCCTCGAGAACCACGCGCTCGGGTCCCGACAGCGAGAGCGCAGCGGAGGGGTCCGGCGGGGGCGGGTTCTCCTCGTCGGGCACGGCGGTTCCCAAAGGGCGCCGTCTGTTAAGGGTTTGGAAATCGAGTGCTTTGGGATTTTATTCGAGTTCCTCGAGGAGACCCGGTTCTCACCGTTCACCTTCCATCGGCGCCGTCAGTCGCTTCTAGCCCCACTCCGACTCATACCGGATGCAGATCCTCCGGGGCCTCCTTCTTCCTCTCGCCTCTCCGCTCCCCGCTCCCCTCCTCGGCCTCATGGCTGACTATCGACTGCTGACCAACGCCACCCTTCGATACCTCCTCGAGACCGGCAAGACCTCCCGAGGGTCCGGGTCCAAGTTCGCCCGGAACTGGGCACTGGTCAACCACATGACCGGCCAGCATGCGGTGGTGGCCGCGGAGATCGCCGTCTCACTCGCTCGAGCCCATCGAACCCGGCTTCGAAAGGGAATCCCCTCTGCGATCCCCTACGTTCGGAAACGATTCCTTCGGACCAGTCCGACGACCTTTCACTTCGATATCGACACCGGCAGGGTTCGAGTCTCCCTGCGGAGCGGAGAATGGTGTTCCTTCTTCGTTCACGTCGCTCCTTACCATCGGGAACGCCTCCAGGAACCTGGAGTTCGGATCAAGCAACTCCAGGTGTCGGAGGACCGGGTAGCCCTGTTCCTTGAACGACAGGTTCCAGAACCCTACCCTCCATCGTCCCTGGTCGCCCTCGACACCAACGAACGGTCGATGGACGGGGTAGTCGTCACTTCCTCCGGTACCGAGGCTACTCGGGTCGAGTACTCGGACATCCCGCAGATCCAGACCGTGCACTTCCTACGGAGGCGACGCCTCGCCCGGAAGAAGGCCCACGACCGACGGGTGGCTCGTCGACTGCTACGCAAGGAAGGGACTCGGGAACGCCACCGGGTTCGGTCTCGTCTACACGTCCTGAGCCGACGGTTCATCGAGATCCTGGAACGACACCATGCCGCTCTTGCCCTCGAGGACCTGTCTCGAGTGCCTTCACCACGACGACGAGGTCCCGGAGCTAGGGGTCGGTGGCGGGGACCCCAGCTCCGCCGTCGGCTCTCGAGCTGGCCTCGTCGGGAGTTGCATCGCCAGCTGGAATACAAGGCCCAGGACCATGGCGTTCCGATCTACTGGGTCAACCCGTATCGTACCAGCATGACCTGCCCGAGATGTGGGGATATTCGACGACCCCGAAGCAGGGTAGGGCCGATGTTCACGTGCGAGTCGTGTGGCTGGACGCTGGACCGGCAACTGAATGCCGGAGTGAATGTCGGACGAACCGCTCTGCGAGATATCGCAGAGCTCGAAGGTCTACGACTGGACCTTGACGGCCTTTCCGAGGATGCGAGGAGGCCCCGCTACCCCTTCGAAGCGTCGACGGGGCACGGGCGGAGCGGAGGGAAAGGAAGGGAGCGAACGCAGGGGGCATCGGAAGGTGAACCCTGTGAATAGAATCCCAAAGCCGCTCAAATCCCTCCCGCGACGCTCGCGATTGCCTACGCACACACCGGAGATGCGGAGGCCCGTTCGCGCGGCCCGCCGGCCGACGGCGGAAGGGTCCAGGCACGCACCCAACAGTCGACTTCCGCTCGTCACAGGTCGCGGTCGGCCCGGTCTACTCCTCGCCGACTCGCTGCAGCACTCTGAGAGCGGTCAGCGTGACCATCTTGCTCGGCTTGCCCGCCTTTTCGAGCGCGAATGGAACCGGGGCATGATCCGGATGCGCCGCCAACCAGCGCGCCACCGGCCCCTCGACATCGGGGTGTACGGCGTCGAGGTTCCAGCGCCCGTCGGCCCGGCGCTTCTTGCGCAGATGGGTGAGCGCGAACCTCAACCGTGGGTCGTCGCCGTAGCCCAGCGCCGTCAACATATCCAGGCCGACCAGGAGGTCATAGTAGTAGTGAATCGGGTAATGGAAACGATACCAGGGCGCGTAGCGACCGCCCTGGTGGTGCAGCTCGCGTGATAGGAAGAACTCGGCGCCGAGGTCGACAACCCTCCGCATGGCAGGGGTCCACAGCTCCCGGGGATATGCCGCAAAGGCGCTGAGCCCCTCCCACGAATCCAGGTTCCGGCCCGGGCCCCAGCAGGCCCATCCCCCCTTGGGGTTGGCATGGTCGACGATCCACTCCATGCTCCGGCGGACCCGGGGGTCCTCCGCGTACCCGAAGTGGATCAGTGCCCGGGCCATGTCTCCGACGACACAGATCTCTCCCGTCCCTCGGGAATTGCCTCCGACTCCGCCGTTGGCCAGTGGAAATCCGCGCATCCAGTACTCGCACGCGCTGCGAATCTCCGGGATCGCCCGGGTCACGCCCAGATCCGAGAGCACGAGCATCATCCAGTGCGTCGAGATGTATTTCGGCTGGTACTGGGACGTTCCCTCTACCCAGCCGCGACGGGGCCTTCGCTCCTTCCAAATGTCGTGCGCCCACCCAACCGAGAGAATTCGCCCCTTGGCTTCCCGAACCTCCTCGTCGTGCTCTGGCCTGCCCAGCAGTCCGGTTAGGGTCAGGTAGCGGATAGAGGGTTGCGCAGGCTCCAACAGCCAGTTCAGCACCGGGGCTCGAGCCACACCCCCGCGAAGGCCGCGGGACTACAAGCGGTTTGTCCGGTCCAGGTCGGGGAATCTCCGCTCGGCGACTCTAATCTATGGGCGTGCTCTTCGCCGCTCATGCTGCAGGATCGTCCGATTACCATCCGAAGCGCCGGTCGCGACTTGGACTGCTTTCTCACGGTACCGGCAGGCACGCCGCCCGGCCGTCGCTGGCCCAGCCTCATCGTCATCCACGAGATTTTCGGACCGGACGCGCACATCCGGGACGTGGCTCGCCGCTTCGCGTCGCTAGGATACGTCACCGTGGCGCCGGATCTGTTCACGGGGGAACTGCACCATCTCCTGACCCCGGAGAACGTCGCGCTCGCGATGAAGGCGTTCTCCGACGCCCCTCCGGACCTGAGGCGGGACCCCGCGAAGCTCGCCAGCTTCGCGGCCTCGCAACCCCCCGAGCGCCGGCCGATTCTCGAGGCCTTCGGCCGGATTAGTACTCCGACGGCGCACGAGGCCTTTGGAAAGGACCTCCGGGCCGTCGCCGACTATCTGCGGACGCTGCCCGAGGTCGACCCGGACCGGATCGGCGCGGTGGGCTTCTGTTTCGGCGGAGCGATGTCGGCACGGCTGGCGACCGCCGACCCGCGGCTCCGCGCCGGCGTGATCTTCTACGGGCAGAATCCGCCCCGCGAGCTGATTCCCCAGATTCAGGCCCAGATGCTGGGCCTCTACGGGGAGCTGGACCCGGGCATCTCCGCCACCATCCCCGAGTTCGCCGCCGAGATGAAGGCGGCCGGCAAATCGTTCGAGTATCACATCTACCCCGGGGCGAAGCACGCCTTCTTCAACGATACTCGCCCGACCTACCACCGGGAGAGCGCGGTCGATGCGTGGGAGCGGGTGACCCGATTCTTCGGCGGGAGCCTCTCTCCCTAGCCGGGACCGAACGACCCGGGAGGGCCCTACTGGGCCATCCGGGGATAGAGCCGGGCCTCGATCACGATGAGCGCCACCGTCACCCCGAAGAGGACCGTGAGATCGACCCAGAGCGGGAAGAGTCCGCTCCCATGGGGGAGCATGAGGATCCGGAGCGCGTCCACGAGGTAGGTGAGTGGATTGCCGAGCGCGAAGGCGCGCAGCCAGGCCGGCATGATCGACAGCGGATAGATCGCGTTGCTCGCGAAGAACAGGGGCATCGTCAGCAGCTGGCCGATGCCCAGGAACCGCTCCTGCGTCTTGACCAGGCTTGCGATGATCATCGAGAGCGTCGAGAAGAGCGCCGAGCCGAGCACGATTGCGACGAAAACCCCGAGGAAGGACCACGGACTCGAGCTGAGCCGAACGCCGAGCGCGAGTGCCAGGATGGCGATGATCAGGGCCTGCGAGAGGCCCCGCATGCTCGCGGAGAGTCCGCGTCCACCGACCAGGACCACGCGAGGGGCGGGGCTGACGAGGAACTTCGTGATGATGCCTAACTCTCGCTCCCGAATCGAGGCGATGCCGTAGAAGATCGCGATGAACAGCACGCTCTGGGCGAGAATGCCCGGCGTGAGGAACTGGAGGTACGTGTACGGCGCCGTGGGGATCGCGTGGATCACGCTGAAGACGCCTCCGAAGACGACCAGCCAGAGCGCCGGCTGGACGGCCCGAAGGAGGAGCTCCGACGGGTCGTGGACCAGCTTTCGGGCCTCGTACCCGATGATCACCGCCGCCTGGCCGACGGCCGAGGAGATCCGGCCGGCCTCGCCGGCAAGGGCGTTCCTATTCGAGTCGGACAGCGACACGGCGCGTCCTCCCGGCCTCCCGGTACCCGCCCGAGAGCTCGACTTCTTCGCCCGTGTATTTCGCGAACACATCCTCGAGCGTGGCGTCGGGACGCCCGAGGCTTTCCTTCAGCGCCGCCGGTGGACCCAGGGCCACGAGATGGCCCCGATGGAGCACGCCGACGCGCTGGCACAGCCGGTCCGCCTCCTCCATGTAGTGCGTAGTGACCACGATCGACGTTCCGTAGTGTTCGCGGAGCCGTTCGATCTGATCCCAGACCGCATCCCGAGCTAGGGGGTCGAGCCCGACCGTCGGCTCATCCAGGAAGAGAATCCTAGGGCGGTGCATGAGCGCCTGCGCGATCTCGAGGCGCCGGATCATGCCGCCCGAGTAGTTTCGAACGAGCTCGTTGCCGACCGCCGTCAGGCCCATAAAGTCCAGGGCCTCCCGGATCCGCTCCCGGCGTTCCGCCCGGGGAATCTGATAGAGCCCGGCGAACACCCAGAGATTCTCGAATCCGGTGACCTGGGCATCGGCCGAGATGAGCTGCGGGACGTAGCCGATGCTCCTCCGGACCTCCGTCGCCTGATGCACCACGTCGTAGCCGGCGACCGTCGCGCGCCCCGAGCTCGGGGGGAGCAACGTGGTCAGCATCTTGATGGTGGTCGTCTTGCCGGCACCGTTCGGGCCGATGAGCCCGAAGACCTCGCCCGGGGTTACACTGAGCGAGAGCCCATCGACTGCGGTAAAGTTGCCAAACCGTCTCGTGAGCGCGTCGGTAACCAGTACCGACGATGCGGGGGCCACTGCCATTTCTGCATCACTGGCTCCCCCGCATCGTCCGGAGATAATATCGGTGACCGTCCCGGGCGTGGCGGCGCCCGGTCACTTGGGGTCCGTCCCGGAGGGAGGGCTGCCGGACGGTCGTCCGCTCCACTCGGGGCGCGGCTGGGCCGCGGCGCCCGGGCGGGGCCGGCGGAGAACCGAGAAGACCGCGGCGATAACGAGGACCCCCGCCATCACATAGAACGCCACGTGGAGCGCATCCAGGAACGTGGTCGAGACGTTGCCGATCAATCCCTTTCCGGCCACGAAGACCTCGAAGGCCACGTACCGGGGGACGACCGCCGAAGCGATGGTGATGACCAGGGCGTAGCTCCCGATCGTGCCGGCATTGGTCAACGTCCGGAGCAGGCCCGAAATCGTTCCGTAGTGCTGCGGGGGGGCATCGGCCATCACCGCCTTGTTGTTCGACGGCCAGAAGAGCGCCCCTCCAAGCCCCGTGATGACGGTAATGAGCGCGACGACCAACAGCGGCGTGGTCGTGGTGAGCTGGGCATAGAGCAGCACTCCGACGATCATCATCGCAATGCCGGCGGTGGCGAAGCGCCAGGCTCCCCATCGATCCGCCCAGTGACCCGCGCTCGGCGACAGCCCGGCCGAGATCACGTACCCCGGAACGAGCAACAACGAGGCGTCCAGCGGCGAGAGTCCGCGGATTCCCTGCAGGTACATGATGAGCAGGAAGACCACGGAGAGGTAGCCCAGGCTTTGGAAGAAGGAGGCCGCCAGCGATGTGGACAGTAATCGAGACCGAAACAGCGAAAGGTCCAGTGCCGGGACCTTGGTCCGACGTTCCCAGAGGATGAAGGGGATGACCAGGAGCGCTCCGAGCACCATCAGAGCCACGTTCGTTGTCGTGGCGCCGTGCGAGGCGAAGTCCACGGCCCCGTACGTGACGAGACCCAGTATGGCACCGAGCAGCAGCATGCCGATCCAGTCGAAACGCGTTGCAATCCGCGTGCTGGGGGTGAGGTACCGGAGTCCGAGCGCGACCGCCACGATGCCGATCGGGATGTTGATGTAGAAGATGAAGCGCCAGCCGACGAACGTCGTGAGTACGCCACCCAAGGCAATCCCAAGAACCGCCCCGACGCTCCAGCCCATCGCCGTGTAGCCAAAGGCACGGCCCCGGGCGGCCGGCGGGAAGTGCTCGGAGATGATTGCGGTCCCCGTGGCGATCATGAGAGCCCCGCCGATCGCCTGGAGCGCCCGGAATCCGATGAGGGAGTCTGCCGTGGGCGCGAGTCCGCAGAGCGCAGAGCCGATCGTGAAGACGACAAATCCGAAGTTGTAGGCCCGGTTCCGGCCGACCACGTCGCCGACCCGGCCGAACTGGGTCGTCAGGACCGACGTGAGCAGCAGGTAGATCAGAATGACCCAGATGATGGACGCCAGGCCCGCGTGCAGATCGCCGGCAATCGTCGGAAAGGCAAGGAGTACGATGGTCGTATCGACCGAGGCCATCAGCGTCCCGAGAACGACGACGAACAGGACCCATCGGACTCCCGGCTCCATGCGGGACGGAGACCTGGTGCCAGTCGGCGTGGGCGCAGCTCCCGACATGCTACGAGTCGCCCCTCCGACCGATTGGGGGGTTAAGAGAGGCACCCTGCGCTAGAGCAACGGCGTGGTGTAGGTCCCGTTGATCCAGATCGAGGTGTCGGCGGGAAGGAAATCGGGAGTCGCAACCAGATCGAGCACGAACGTGAATGGGCTACCATGGCCTGCGAACGTACCCGAACCGCCTTGCGCCCAGGTCTCGTTCAGGTTGTACGGGTTCCCCTGCTGGTACTCGGAAACGGCAACGTAGACGAGCGTGCCGTTGGCCTTCTGAACCGCCATCTGGGCCGAAGCATTGCTTCCGACCCAGGTCACCCACCAGTGGAAGTGGACCGTCGCCGAGGACGGGAATCCGTACGAATACTGAGTAATCCGCGCACATTCGCACGCCGGCGCGCCGAACTCGAAGGCAAACGACTTCGCGGGAGTTGTCGCGCCGGAGAGGACCCGGGCGCCAATCAGCACGACGAGCAGGACGGCGCCGACGGCCACGGCCGTCCAGAGGATCCGGTTGAGCCGCAGGCCCCGGTCGGGCGCCGGGCTGGGAGGTTCGGGGCTGGGGGGTTCGACCGTCATTCCGGAACGAATAGGGTGCCCGGTAGAATTTGGCCTCTTCCGTCCTCAGGACTGACGGAAGTGCGCGCGGCCGAGACCGTCCTCGGAGTCGATCGGGGCCTCCCGCGTTGTGCCGGTTGACGGTGAGCATCGGGATGGCGCCGCTGATGGTGGCGACCTTCCCGGCCCTGGTTTCCTCGCCCCCGCCGGCTCGCCTCCTCCTGGCGCCCCTCCCGGGGTCCCTACGGTTCTGGACTCCGAGTCAGGGTCCACCACCCCGCACCTCAAGCTCATTAACCCGGGCATGGCTTTTTTTCCAGCGATGGCCCGACGGTTCCCTCGCCCGCGAACGGTCGCGGGGAGGCGTCTGTGAAGGGCGACGCGGCCCCCACCCCTCCCTCCGGGTCGGACGACATCCATGAGGCGATCCGGATCGCCCAGGGGGCACGAACCCGCCCGCGGGTCGCGGTCGTCATCGTCGTGGTGCTTGTACTTACGGTGGCAACCAGCGGGTGGGTTCTCGGGTGGTTCGCTCCCACGGCCCCGATCGTGAAGCCCCAAACCTGCGCCGGGCACGTGGCCATTCTGGGAGACGGTTCGTCGGCGGCGAGCCCCGTCATGCGGACTTGGGCCGCCTTCTACAACACGAGCGTCTGCGCGCACGTGAGCTATGTCTCGTCGACAACCGGGGTCTCTGCTTTGGCTTCCAAGTCCGTGGACTTCACCGTGCTGGACGGCGCCTTGAGTCCGGAAGACAGTAGCCAGCTGGGCGCTGCGTCGGTGAGTATGCCGGTGACGCTGCAGGCCACGACCGTAGTCTATCACATCCCGGGGGTATCGTCCGGCCTGGAGCTGTCGGGCCAGCAGCTGGCCCGGATCTACCTGGGGGCCATTACGAACTGGAACAATTCGTCCATCCGAGCCCTGAATCCCGGCGTCCCACTTCCATCGAGCCTCCCGATCACGGTGTTCTATTGCGCGACCGGGTGTAGCACCACGCTCGCGTTCACGCAGTATCTATCGAATGCGAACCAGACCTGGAACTCGACGGTCGGTACGACTGCCGCCCCGAGTTGGCCGACCGGCGTCTCCGAGCCGACGAGCGCGGCTGTAACCGCGGCGGTCAACCAAACGGCTGGCGGTATCGGTTACGGCGAACTGCCCTTCGCGCTGGCCGCGAATCTCACTTGGGCGGCTCTCCAGAACCCGGCCGGTACCTTCGTAACGCCCACCGCCGTGAACACGACGGCGGCGGCGGTGGCCTCCAACCCTGCCGTGATCCCCGAGACCGGGACGCCGTCCAACGAGTCCCTCGTGGACCAGCCCGGGAACGACACCTACCCCATCGCGACGATGTGCTACGTGGTCGTCTACAAGGACATTGGAGTGGCCTACGGAGGTGCGCTCACCCAGAACACGGCGCAGTGGCTGGCCTCCTATGTGCTCTGGGTCACCACGGCGGCCCAGGGGAGGGGGGTACCGCTCGGCTACGCTCCCCTATCTCCGGCCCTCGTGACCTGGGACTCGGAGGTCGTGGAGCTCGTGGTCTATTACGGCCTACCGGTCCTCTCCGGAGGCGACGCGGACGGAGGGCTATGAGACCTGGCGGCCGCGCCCGCGCGAGGAATGTATTTATGCGTACTCCCGGCGTTTACCACTGGGGAGCCGGTCCGAGCCTGCCGGCCCCATCGACGACCTGAGTACCGCGGGGAACCATGGAGAGCGAGACGAGCCGGGCTCCCTGGAGTGGCCGCGGCGTGGTGCCGATGGTATTGTCGGGTTGGTTCGTGGTGGTACTCGGTCTCGTTAGCCTCTCCGGACACTTCAGTGGCGGTCCGCTGTCGGCGCTGACCCAGGCGTTGACATCGCCCGCCTTTCTCGCTGCGTCGGTCGTGGGAATGCTCGTCGCCGTCCTGGCCTGCTGGGACCGCCTTGCCCCAGCGCTCCGGGGCCCCCTCCTGGTCCAAGCCGGTGTTCTAGTCCTGCTACCGACGGCCGTCCCGGTCGCCGGATGGGCCACGTGGTCCCGCTTCCCACTCGCATTTGCCATCGTGGGGTTGTTCGTCTATCTCCTGCTCTTCGCGTACCGGAATCGCCAGATCGACCGGCCCGTGGCCAACTACCTGCTCGGGCTGGTAGGCACCCTGGCACTCGTGTCCGCCGGGCTGTTCCTGTGGAGCGCGGCCGGGACCCTCTATGGAATGGCCGCCAGCGTCGTCGCCGTGACGGGGCTACTCGTCTACGCGCTCTCCTTGTCGCCCTCGGAGGCGGGGGAGCCAGGGGTACTCTGGCAGTTCAATGCCTTCTGGACGTTCCGGCTGCTGCTCTCCGTCGTCGCGGCAGAGATTTTCTTGGGCGCTTCGCTCGACATGCAAACCTGGGGCGCTTCCTTCCTTGGAGTGGTCCCCTTCCTGCCGCTCACGGGTAGCGCTCTCGTTATCGCGGCCCACGGGGCCTACAATCTGCTCTGGTTCCTCGCCGCGACCTCGATCTCGGCGTGGTTCCTCATCCTGCTCGGGGTCTGCATGGGGGCGCTGGTCGTCCCCAAGTTCTGGACCTTGAAGCACCGGGAGCAGAAGATCCGACTCGGCCTCATGATGGGCGCCTATGCGGTGGCGGGCGTCTACATCCCCAGCATGTGGACCTCGACGCCGCTGCTGCACAATGCCGCGCTCGTGAACTGGCCCATTCTCGGCTGGGGCATGGGGCTCCGGACGGGCGGCCCCTTCGTGACGAGCTTCTTCCTCGGCGTGGTCGTCATGTATGCAGCGGTCGGTTCCCTCTCCGTCCTGTTCGGCCGGCGCGCCATCTGCTCGGTGATGTGCGGCGCCGCGATGATGTTCCAGGGCACCACGATCTCCCAGATGACCACGTTCAACCGGACATCCCGGATCGGCCGGATGTTCCTGGGGAGCCGGTTCTCCACCGCCTTCACGGTCACCTCGTCCCTGGCACTCGTCTCGCTCGTCGCGGTGTCGATTCTGCCCTACCTGCACCTGCTGAACGCCTCGAACCAGACGCTGATCCTGCCGTTCCTGTTCTACTTCGGCACGCTCTGGATCGTGATGTTCGTCTCGATCCCGTATGTCGGGAACTACAACTGCTCGACCACGGGCTTCTGCCACTGGGGCTCGCTCAGCATGCTCTTCTCGCGAGCCGGGTTCTTCCGGGTGAAGGCGAAGAACCCGAAGGTCTGCCAGAGCTGCACGACCTACGACTGCGCCAAGGCCTGCCCGGTGGCGCTGGTCGACATGCCCCTCCAGCTCCAGGCCACGGGCGAGTTCCGCAGTGCGAAGTGCATCGGCGTGGGAGAGTGCATCGAGGCGTGTCCCTATGACAACCTCTACCTCCACGACGTTCGCCACTGGATCCGACAGAAGCTCGGACATGGCCGGAGCTCGCACCGGCCGCTGCCGATGGTCCGGCCGTCGGCCGCCCCGGCCCCGGCGCCCGCTCCCGTCCACGCGTCCGAGTCCGGAACCGCGGCCCCGGTGCCGTGACGCGACGGGCTGTCAACCCGGCGTGACTGACCCTTAATCCCCGCCGCCCGGGCTCGTCGCTGTGGGTGGCGGCAGTGATCGAGATCCGGTTTCACGGACGTGGGGGCCAAGGGGCGGTCGTCGCCTCCGAGCTCCTCGCGCAGGCGGCATTCCTGGACGGCAAGTGGCCCCAGAGTTTCCCATTCTTTGGGGTCGAACGGCGGGGAGCGCCGGTAACGGCGTACACTCGGATCGACACGCATCCTCTCGGAGTGCGTACCTCGATCACGACCCCCGACGTGGTCGTGGTCCTCGAGCCGAGCCTGCTCCGTACCCAACCGGTGACGGACGGACTTCGCGACGGCGGTCTCCTGCTGGTGAATTCTTCCCATCCGGCGGAAGAACTCGTCCTGCCCGCCGGCGGGCGACGGGCGGCCGTCGACGCCAACCGGATCGCCGTGACGCACGGGCTCGGGAGCCTGACGATGCCGATCGTGAACACGGCCATGCTCGGCGCGCTGGCCGCCGTCACGGACGTGGTGTCGATGGAGGCGCTGGACCGTGCGATCCAGGAATTCGTGCCCGCTCGTCGGCCCGAGAACCAGGCCGCGGCCTCCGACGGTTATCACGATGTGCGCGTGGTGGGGGGGACGCTCCCCTTCACCCCATCGGTCCCCCGGGCAGCGGCCGCCACCCTGCCCCTTCCCGAGGGACCGATGGCCTCGGAGTCCAGCGAGCGGTATCACACCGCGGACTGGCGCACGCTGCGGCCGGTGATCCACCTGGAGAAGTGCACCCGGTGCAACTTCTGCTGGAAGTTCTGCCCGGACGATGCGTTCAGCTTCGACGCCGAGGGATACCCGGTGCTGCGGACCGACTATTGCAAGGGCTGCGGCATCTGCGCGGTGGAGTGCCCACCCCGTGCGATCGAGATGGTAGAGGAGGCCTAGGAGAGGTCCATGACGCTTCAGGTGATGTCCGGGAACTCCGCCCAATCGTACGCCGCCGCCTTGGCGCGCGTCCACGTGATTGCCGCTTACCCGATCACGCCCCAAACCACGATCGTCGAGAAGCTGGCCGACTTCGCGGCCTCGGGGCAGCTCCCGGCCCAATTCGTCAAGGTCGAGTCGGAGCACAGTGCCCTCCAGGTCTGCGTCAGCGCCTCGTCGCTCGGCGCCCGGACCTACACCGCTACCTCGAGCCAGGGCCTGTTGCTCATGCACGAGTTGCTGCACTGGGCCGCAGGGCTCCGAACCCCGATCGTGATGGGCGTCGTGAACCGTGCGGTGGCGCCGCCGTGGAACCTCGGGGCGGACCACACGGACACGATGTCCCAACGGGACACCGGCTGGGTCCAGTTCTATGCGGAGAGCAACCAGGAGGTCCTGGACACGGTGCTTCAGGCCTACCGCCTCGCCGAGGACCCTGCGGTCCGACTTCCCGTCATGGTGACGGAGGACGCGTTCTATCTCTCGCATACCGTGGAGCCCGTCGAAGTGCCCGCCCAGACGGAGGTGGACGCGTTCCTGCCCGCTCGGGAAGCCCGTGCGGTCCTCGTTCCCGGCCGAGCCGCCCGCCTCGGTTCCTTCACCGGCCCGGACCACTACGTGGAGTTTCGACATGAGGTCGCCCAAGCGATGGCCCGCGTCCCGGAGGTGTTCCGGGGGGTCGAGGAGGACTACCGGTCCCGGATGCACCGGTACCACGGCGGTGCCGTGGCAACGTACCGGGTCGACGATGCGGATGCAGTCCTCGTGACGATGGGGACGATGAGCACGACGGCTCGGAGCGTCGTGGATGAGCTCCGCGCCGAGGGACGGAAGGTCGGGCTCGCGAAGCTCCGGCTCTTCCGGCCGTTCCCGGCGGCGGAGTTCCGTGAACTGGCGGGCCTCGTGGACCGGATCGGGGTCGTCGACCGATCCTTCACCTTCGGCGCCGAAGGGCCGGCGGCCACGGAGGTGGCCGCGGCGATCTACTCGGGCCCGCATCACCCGTTCCTGACCAACTACATGGTGGGCCTGGGAGGACGGGAGGTCACTCCGCAGCTCGTTCGGGCGATCTTCGACCGCCTGCTCGGTGCCGAAGGTCCGGGTACCCGCTGGATGGATCTTCCGCAGGATGCGGGGGAGGTTACGCATGGCTAAGCTTACGATCCCGGCGCAGGAGTTGCTCCGGTCCGGTCACTCGGCATGTCCCGGCTGCGCGCCGGCGCTGGCGATGCGATTGATGCTGAAGGGCCTGGGGCCGCGGACGATCGTCTCGATCCCGGCCTGCTGCTGGACCGTCATCGATACGCCGTATCCGACGACCGCTCTGGGCGTCGCGATGCTGGACAATCCCATCGAGTCCACGGGCGCTTCGATCTCCGGGCTGCGCGCCGCGGCCGACGCTCTCGGCATCCCCGACGTCACGATCCTGGGGTTCGCGGGCGACGGCGGCACTGCCGACATCGGCCTGCAGGCGCTGAGCGGGATGCTCGAGCGGCGGACGAACGCGATCTACGCAATGTACGACAACGAGGCGTACATGAACACCGGCGTCCAGCGCAGCGGTGCGACGCCGTTGGGAGCCTGGACGACGACGACGCCTGTCGGCGAGGGGTCGCACGGAAAGGCCGAACCGAAGAAGGACGTGATGGGGATCGTCCTTGCCCATCACCCGGTCTATGCCGCCACCGTGAACCCGAGCTTTCCCGAGGACTTCGTGAAGAAGGTCGAGAAGGCCCGGGACCTTTCGGGGCCGAGGTTCTTCCACATCTTTGCTCCGTGTCCGCCGGGCTGGCGCTACCCGTCCGACCAGTCGATCGAGATCGGGAAGCGGGCCACCGACTGCGGCGTCTTCCCGCTCTACGAGGTCATGGACGGGCACTACCACATCACCCGGAAGGGAGGCGCGCTCAAGCCGGTCCGGGAGTACTTCCAGGCTCAGGGGCGATTCTCCCATCTCGGGGACGCTGACCTCGACCGGGTGCAGGCGCAGGTCACCGCAGATTGGAACCGGTTGGTTCGGCTCGAGAGCGAGACGTGAGAGGGCCGCGGAATGTCCGGGAGCATTCCGGGCGGCGCTCTCGATGGCCGTCGGACGAGGGACTATAATCCCGCCTCGGATTCCCCCGGACGGTTCCCGGCCCCTGCGGTCCGGGATCCGCGGAGTGCGCCATGAATGCGCCCGAAGTCGGGGACCGTCTTCTGATGGACCGGGGCGACTTTCCGGCGTTCCTGTCGGCCCTGCAGGCGTCCGGCTATCGGGTGGTGGGCCCGACGGTTCGAGACGGAGCCATCGTCTACGGCGACATTCGCTACGAGACCGACCTTCCGATCGGCTGGACCGAGCGGCAGGACGCGGGAACGTACCGGCTGGAGCGGCGAACGGACGCCGCGCTCTTCGGCTACGTGGTGGGTCCCCACAGTTGGAAGAAGTACCTGTTCCCGTCCCACGAACGGCTCTGGACCGCCCATCGGACGGAAGCGGGGTTCACTGTCACGCCCGAGCCGGCGGACGAAACTCGGTACGCGTTCCTCGGCATGCGAGCCTGCGAGCTCGCGGCGCTGGACATCACGGACAAAGTGTTCCTCGGCACCGTCCACGACCCAAGCTACGAAACCCGTCGCCAGCGCACCCTGCGCATCGCCGTGCAATGTGGCCAGGCCGGCGGGACCTGCTTTTGTGTGTCGATGGGCACCGGGCCCGGAGTCACCCACGGATTCGACCTGTCGCTCACGGAACTGCTGGACGGCTCGCGCCATGAGTTCCTGGTCGTGGTCGGCTCACCGGCCGGTGCGGCCGTGCTGGTCACTCTGCCGCTGCGGCCGGCGAGCCCGGACGCGGAGAAGCAGGCGAGCCGGATCGTAGCGGCCACGGCGGCATCCATGGGCCGAGCGATGGAGACGGTCGGTCTCCGGGATCTCCTGGTGTCCCAGCCGGATCATCCCGCGTGGGACCGCGTGGCGAAACGCTGCTTGTCGTGCACCAATTGCACGATGGCCTGCCCGACCTGCTTTTGTCACACGACCGAGGAGGTCCCCAGCCTCGACGCCGACACGGCCGAGCGATGGCGCCGATGGGACTCCTGCTTCAACTTGGAGTTCACCAAGCTGCACACCGCCAGCGTCCGGACGAGCGGGATGTCCCGCTATCGTCAGTGGTTGACCCACAAGCTTGGCACCTGGAACGACCAGTTCGGAACGTCCGGTTGCGTGGGCTGCGGACGGTGCATCACGTGGTGCCCGGTCGGCATCGATATCACGGAGGAGGTTGCCGCCTTGCGCGCGCCGGCCGCCGCCGGCTCGGACGGAGGAAAGGCATGAGTGCGAGCCCATCCGCGGCGCTCCGCGTGGCGGACCACGCCTTTTTCCAGGGACTCGACCCGCACCTCGTCCACGAGGCACAGCGGCTCGCAACGGAACGTCAGTTCGAGACCGGTGCCTGGATCGTGCGCGACGGCGATCCGGCGGCGACCTTCTTTCTGGTCTTCCACGGGAAGGTCGCGCTCGAGGTCGCGACCTCAGAAAAACCTCACTTGACCATCCAGACCGTGGGGCCCGGCGAGGTCCTAGGCTGGTCCTGGCTAGTGCCCCCGTATCTCTGGCGTCTGGACGCCCGTGCGCTCAAGCCGACCCAGACCCTTGCGATTGACGCCGTCGCGTTCCGGAAGATCCTCGGCGCACGGCCTGCCGAGGGCTTCCAGTTGCTCGAGAAACTCCTCCCCATCGTCGCGCAACGCCTGGAGAACACCCAGATCCAGCTCTTGGACATCCATGGCCTCTGACCTCGCGGCGGCTCCGGCAGTGTGGGCCCCGACGCCGATGGCGCCGACGCCCTACCGAGTCCAGGCTCAGACGCCCGAGACGAGCGATACCTCGACGCTCGTGCTTGCGCCGGTCGATGGCTCCCCGATTCCGCCCGCACGACCGGGACAGTTCAACATGGTCTACGTCTTTGGCGTCGGAGAGGCGGCCATCTCGTTGAGCGGGAACGCCTCGGATGCGTCGGCGATTGTCCACACCGTCCGAAACGCGGGGCGAATTACCGAAGCCATTGCGGCCGCCTCTGCGGGACAGGTGCTCGGCGTTCGCGGGCCGTACGGGAGGGG
>JASHOK010000039.1 GCA_030041175.1 Thermoplasmata archaeon
CCAGCGACCGGACGAACCTGATACGGATAGGTCCCGTTCAACGCGTAGAAAGTGACGTTGTCATCCGCCGTCGCTGCGGTCTGCGCTTTGCCGCTGGCCGTGACGCTCCACGCATGGTCGACCGGCAGCTCACTCGTGAGGTTCTGTTCAAACGTGATGTTGAAGAAGGTGAGGTCGAACGTGATCACGCCATCGACTTCGTCTTCGCCGTCGATGGGAACGTACTCGTCGTAGGGAAGGACCGAGGCATCGCTCGAAGTCAGGCTGGCGAGGTAAAGGCCGCGCGGCACGTCATGGAACTCGATCTGGTCCGTGGAGGAGTCATGGGTCACTCCGTCCAGCGTGATCGCCCAATGCGTTTCTTCCGGGAGGCCCGCCTCCTCGAACGTCACATTGTAAGGGCCCACGCTCGGACCGACGGTGAAGGTGCCCGACAGAATGCTGGACGCGCCCGCCTGGCTCCCGAGATCGCCTCCGGTGATACCGGAGATGTCTGGGTCTCCGTTCGCCGCCCCGAACGCATACTCGTAAATCCCTGGAGGTAGCGAGAGCTCGACATCCGTGACATTCTGGACGCTCAGGAAATAGCTCTGCGGAGGCGGCTCGTCCGTATAGACCTCGAGCAAGCACGGGCAGAGCGTGCCAGTCACATCGGGGCCATCCATCATGGCAGAGGCATTGATATCGAGGGAGAAATCCGGCTGCTCCGAAGACTGGGTTATAGTGGCCCAGGACGAAGACGGTCCGTACGCGTTCGAGTAGTATGTCTCTCCGAGGTATCGGCCCGCGTTGCTAGCGGACAGAGTTGCCAAACAGTCCGTGTCAGGAATGCAGGCGTTGACGTAGACGGTCCAGTAGAATACGTAAGGCACGAAGGGACACTCCAGGCTCGCGCTGGGGCCCGTAATCTGGTCATAGCAGAAGAGTTCTGTGCCATTCTCCGCGTATCCGAAGCCGTTGATACCTCCGGAATAGGTGTAGGGCGGCTCGGCTCCCGCGACTTGGAAGCTCAAGTCAATGGAACTCCCCCCGTAACTGTTGAGGATGCTATCGACGACGAGGTAGTCCGTTGGCTCGAGCAGGAATGAAATATCCGTCGTGACGGATGAGCCGTCGACCGTGATGGTTCCACCGGCTGGGAACGCCGTGTAACCGTCGGGGGCATCCACTTCAAAGCCGTACGAACCGTCGGGAACTCCCGAGAAGTCCACCGAATCGGTTTCCGAGGGAATGGTGCCGTTTTCTGACGGATCGGCGAGGACATACACAAAGATCTCCCATAGGTCGCCGGGGACCAGTCCTACTTCAGTGAAGTTGAGGTAGAAGGTCGGGATTGGGTCGGAGACGCCCGTAGGCTTCGGATCCGGGGTTGACGGCCGAGTACGGATGGTCGAGGACTGCCCGACCATGGGTGCAGAGTGCGCGGCTGAGGTCAACACAACGGCCCCGACGGCCGAGGCTACGAGCATAGTGGTGAGAAGAATGGCCCCGACGCGCCGGAGGCTGGGCCCGCGCAAGAGCGCCTCAGGCGAGAGACCGTACCCGGCTATCTAATCGTTTCCAACCCGGACCGGGGGGCCGGAGACCTCCGGGTGCCTCGTTAGTTAGGGGACCCTAGCCAGCGGGGCCAAAGACCGCGGTCAACAAGCTCAAACCGGGAGGACCCTCGGACCGGGTGCGACGCATTGTGGCTGCCAAGTCGCGGAGCCGCGACCTAGATTACGCGGCCCTTGTGGAAACTCCGCTGAGCAGACGGCTGCCCTTCAACTCGGCCGTAGCCTTGATTCTAAGGTAGGCAAGGCTGCAAGCTGCCTTGCACCCAAGGCCGACCACCTGGCTAATCGACCGTACTAGGCTTCTGGTCCGGGAGGGGCGGAGCCGGCCGCCGGGACGGGGGTTCCAATTTGAACTAGGATTATAGCACCCTTCGGGGCAATACGTTCCCACGCGATGACCGGGAATCAGTCGCTAGCGGGCCCAGAGGATGATGCTGGAGCCGCAGGGCAAGCGTACCCGGCTGCCACTGGCGCGCATGCGCCCGGCTGGTTTTCGCGCTTATCGCACCGGGACACGCGACAGGACCCGGCAACCTCTCGGGTGAGCGCAAGCCTCTGGACTGCCGTCGACGGTGTGGCTGAATGAACCTCCTCATAATTTCTCGGGCGAGCTACCGCTTCCCGGACGGTGCGAGCGGAGCAGACAACTTGGCCTGGGCCTGGGCGACCCAACTTGCGAAGGCAAACCAAGTCGCGTTCGTTTCGAACGGGACAGTCGACGGTTCCGCCAGCAAGGCGGAGTTCATATCTCTCAACCTTGACCTCGAGGTTCCGAGCCACCGGCCCATCTTCTACTTCGCGAAGGCGTGTCTCCTTTCTGCGCTGGCGACAACGAAGGGTATCATGGTCGCTTGGAAGCGCAAGTACGCGGTGGTCCAAACACATGCGGGACTCTCAGCAATAATGTGCAGGGTCGCACTCCGACACAGGACAGTGGTGCATACCGTTCACGACCCGCTGTTTCGAGGTCCGGCCGATCCGAACCGGAACTCGCTCATCCGGGCGCTGAACAACCGCGTTTTGGAGGTCGTCGCCCTCAAAGTCTGCGACGTTGCGGTCGTCGTTTCACCAGAAATCCGAAACCAAGTCATTGAAGCAGGAATCGAGCCGAGCCGGATTAAGCTCATCAGTTTCGACGCTACGGTAGACGTCTCCGCGGCGACCAAACTTCCAGCTAAACCTGGGGAGGATACTCGTAAGTCCTTGACGGGGGCGAAACCAGGACCGCACGAGGTGCTGCTGGTCGGGGCCCTATATGGTAGGAAACGGGTTGACTTGGCGATCCGTGCCCTGCAACATGTCCAAAACGATGCTCGGTTGACAATCGTAGGCGAGGGGCCCAAAAGGGAGGAGTACCAGCGTATTGCAGAAACGCTCGGTCTCTCGAATAAAGTCCAGTTCGTGGGTCGCGTGAGTAGCAGCCAACTCGCAGAACTCTATCGAACTTCCGACCTCTACCTACTTGTCTCGGACCGGGAGGGGGCTCCAGTTACCCTCCG
>JASHOK010000040.1 GCA_030041175.1 Thermoplasmata archaeon
GGGGCCCTCGGCGGCGAAATGGCGGGGGTCGCTATTTAACCGTTATTCGCCATCTGCAGTGCGAATTCCCGGCACGGGACCTCCGGAAGTGCGGAGGCTATTCCGACCCGGTTTTCGCCCAAAACCGAGTGGAAGTTCCGATTGCGCGCGGCAACGCTTATATCGGAGGCCCGAGTCGAGCGGCCTCCCTGCATGTCCGACCCTATTCGCAAGGAAAATCCCGAGCTCACCCGCATCATCGTCGAGCTCCGGAAGGCGGCCAAGGTCCACAAGGCACCGATCTGGCGCGCCGCCGCCGACCGCCTGACGCGCCCCCGTCACCAGGTCTTTCCCTTGAACGTTGGCCATCTGGAGCGCCTGGCCGAGGCCCAGGAGACGGTCCTCGTTCCGGGCAAGCTGCTCGCCGAGGGCCGATTGACCAAGGCCCTCACGGTTGGGGCCGTCTCGTACTCCGCGGAGGCCCGGTTGAAGGTCCACGCCGCCGGTGGCTCCGCGATGAGCATTTCCGAGGTCGTGCGAAGCCACCCCGACGGGAAGGGGGTACGTCTCCTTGCCTGAAGCGCTTCCTTCCGCGAAAGAACCGTCGCCGACGGTCATCGACGCGACCGGCCTCGTCGTCGGCCGGGCGGCCGGCCTGATCGCCCAGCGGCTTCTGGCCGGAGAGCAGATCGTTGTCATCCACGCGGAGAAGGCGATCGTGAACGGTTCCCGCGCCTCGGTCCTCGAGACCTATCGAGCGAACCGAGCCCGAGGATCCGTCCGGAGTGGTCCTCACTTCCCCCGGAACCCCGACCGGATCTTCCGTCGGGCCGTTCGGGGGATGGTTCCCCACCTGAAGACCCGTGGCAAGGCCGCCTTCGACCGGCTCACGGTCTACATCGGATGTCCCGAGGTCTACGCCAAGGTGTCGGCCAGTAGCCTTCCGGATGCGCAGGCCAAGCCCTCGCTCCGGGCCCCGCTCACGCTGGAGGAGATTTCCCGGCTGCTCGGAGCGCGCGTATGAAGACCCCTCAAGCGCTGATCACGACCGGCAAGCGGAAGGCCGCCATGGCGCGGGCCAGCTTCACGAAGGGGATCGGTCGCGTGCACGTCAATCGTCAGCCGCTCGAGATCTACGAGCCGGCGTTTGCCCGGGAAAAGATCTCCGAGCCGCTCCGGATGATCGGGGAGCGCTGGAAAGGCGTCGACATCGAGGTCACGCTGGCCGGCGGAGGGGTGGCCGGTCAGGCGGCTGCCGCGCGGACGGCGATCGCCCGGGGTCTCATCGTCTGGCTCAAGGACGACCAGCTTCGGGAGACGTTCAAGCACTACGATCGAAGTCTCGTCGTGAACGACCCGCGCCGAAAGCTTCCCAAGCGGCCCGGCGGGCGCGGGGCCCGGGCGCGGCGACAGAAGTCGTACCGGTGAGACGGAGGCAGACGGCTCGATGACGCTGATGGTACCGGTGCGGTGCTTCACCTGCGGGAACGTCATTGGTCACACCTGGGACCAGTTCCAGGAACGGACGGCCCGGGGGGAGGCTCCCGGCGCGGTGCTCGATGCCCTCGGACTCCAGCGCTATTGCTGCCGACGGATGATCCTGACCCACGTGGACCTGCTCGACGACGTCGGGCCCTACGGGTAGGGCGCGACCGGCGGCGGTGCCCGCGTGCAGGACAGCGACGTGAAGGTCAGGCCACCTTCGGACACTCCTGCGGCATCCTTCACCGCATAGCCCGCCGCCCAGGCTCCGTCGAACGGGAACTTGTAGGCGTACGTGGCCGGCGCCGGAAACAGCAGAGAGACGAAGTCTCGATCCCCCGAGCCCGGAAACGGAACGGTGATCGGGTAGACCCCGGAGGATGCGTTCGCGCTGGGGACGTTCCAGGTCAGGCAGTTATCTACCTCAAATCCGCCGGACAGCATCGACGTCGGTGTGTTGTCGAAGAGGACCGAGGCGTTGCCATTCGAGCTGAAGCTGGTGGCCTCGCCCACATCGTCCATCGACCCGGCGGGAAGGAGCAGCTCGGTCTCGAACCCGGACGCCGAGGTCGTGGTGTACGACGCCGACCGGTCCGCCGTGCACGGGCTTGCGAGCCCGGGTCCGGGGGCCGAGGAGTTTTCCCGGGCACTCAGGCGCCAGTCGAGGGCGCGAAAGATCCCGGCGGCAGCCCCGTTGGTGGCGTTGATCCCCCACCCCGAGCCGTTCGCCCATGCGTTGCCGCGATAGGGTGAGTTGAGCAGGATGACCGGCGTCCAGAAGACACGGCTCTCGAGGACCGCTCCGGTGGTGCAGACCTCGTGCTCCACCACACCGAACCCGACGGCCGGGACGAGGAGTGGAATGGCTACGACAATCGCGACGGCGCCGACGACCAGGGCTGCGAAGAGGACCCAGGGTCCGCGATGGCCCCTGGGCGACGGGGAAGGTGGAGGCGTCGCATCCATCGACGGTCGCCGGTCCGTCGGACAGCCTGCACAGTCATCATCCTGTCGTTCGCCGCGGACCCCGCGGCAAAATGCGCGGACCGCTAGGTCTCGTCGTCCTCGTCTTCGTCCGCGTCCTTGGAGGATGAGCCCCGTTCCAGCCGGCCGCCGCTGCGGCTAGCGGGCGCCGAAGCGGCCCGCCGGCGGTACCGGAACAGCAGGATCAGCGCGACGATGACCACAATGGCGCCGCCGCCGATCGCGGCGTACTCGAGGTAGAGCTGGGTGGCGTTCTGCTTGATCGAGACCGAGACGTGTTGCAGGTTGGGTCCCGACACGTAGCAGTTCCCGCACGTCGCATTGGCCCACAACCAGCGGTTACCGGTGATGGACGGCGTCCACGTGACCTCGGCGCGGATCGTCTGGTTGTAGACGATCGCGATCGGCGGCAGCTGCCGGGTCGTGCCGACGACGCCCTTCGCCGAGACGTTGTAGTACGACACCGAGGCCGGCGTGCCGGCGATCGAACCACCCGGTCCGGTCGCGGTCTGGCTCGTCGAGGAGAGCAGGAGTTGCACGTTCCGGGCCGTCGAGAGCTTTCCGCCCGTATCGGTGATGTTGACCCACCAGGTATACGAGGTCCCGGTTTCGAGCGAGACCAGGCCGGACTTCTCCGTGAGGTTCGTGACGGTCAGGATCGGACGCGTCGTCGTATTGTAGGCGACGGTCAGCATGTAGGACGCATTCGCGTAGTTCCCGGCCCGGTCCGTGACGGTGAGGTTCACCGTGTACGGCTTCTGCTGCGGCGCCAGGTACTCGATGAACGAGAGGTTCGAGTTCGTGATGTGGACCGTGCTGTTCGCGGTGTTGTTGACCCACCACTGGTAGGAGACGATCGACCCGTTGTGCGGGTCCGAGGAGTTCCGGGCGCTGAGCCGTACGTAGGCGACGCCATTCGGTCCCTCGACCGTTCCGGACGACGGGATCACGTTGTTGTTCGCGTTGTAGGCTAAGATCACGGCGATCGGTTTCTCCGTATCTCGGACCAGGATGACGAGTGTCGTCTTGTTCGAATGGCCCTGGCCATCCCAGACGGTGAGCGTCAGGTTGTACTGCCAGCCGAGGAACGGTTGCACCACGTTGCCTCCGACCATCCCGGCCGACAGATAGTAGCCGGCGCCCTGGAAGCTGTAGCTGACCGGTGTGCTCGTGTTGGCACCCGCGGCCGCGGAGAAGTTCGCCAGGATCTTGGTGAAGTTGTGGCTGGTCAGGTTCCAGTTTGCGGTGGAGATGACGCCATTGACCGGCGCCCCCGAGTACATCGTCGAGACGCTCCCCGTGAGGTTGAACGAGAGCGCCGTCGACCAGTTGATCAGGAGATAGCGCACGCCATTGACGGTCTTATTCTGGGCACTCGTCCAATTGCCGTTGATCACCGGGGTAGGATTCTGATTGCCGACGTAGATCGTGAAACCGATCTGATTCGTCTGGCCACCGGACGACGTGACGTTGAGCGTGCCTTCGTACTTCCCTGTGGCCGTGTAGATGTGGGTCGTGGTCGGCTGGTGGGTGAAGTTCGTTCCGCCATCGCCGAAGGTCCATGAGAACGCCGAGCCGTTGGTGCCGGCGGGATACGTCGAGTTGACGGCCGAGAAGGTCACGTTCTCCCCGAGGCCAACCACAGCCGTGTAGTTCGTCCGCGAGGCGTTCAGGACGTTCTTCGTCGAGAAGGTGAAGGTCGGGACCGAGACGTTCAGCCGGGCCGAGATGTTCCCGTACTTCACCACCGTGAAGTTCGCCGTGTTGAAGGGCGTGGACGACGGCTTCGAGACCAGGTAGAACTTGGTCCAGGTCGCGGACGGGCCCCCCGGAATGAGCTTCGAGTTCGGCGGCGCCGCAGTGCCGGCCTTGAGCACGTACCCGCGGGGCAGGATGATCGTGTAGTTGATCGACTGGCCGTTGGTCGGGTGCCGGTAGTTGAACGCGATAGTGTACTGGCTGCCGGTGCCGCTCTTCGGGAGCGGACCGGTCACGTTGTAGACCTGGGTCCACTTCATCGACAGACCCTGGGCGCTCGTCAGGCCGTAGCTAGCGGCGTACCCACCGGTGACGGACGGTTGGAGAGCCGGGGTGGTGTAGTTGGTGGGCTGGCCAAACCCGGTCCCGTTGATCAGCGCCTGGTCCTGCCCCGCCGGGAAGAACGGTCCCTGCGCCTGGACCCAGGGCGCCAGGTCGGCGTAGAGCGTGGAGTTCGTGATCGTCGTAGAGTGGCTGAAGTCGAGCGCGAGCTGGGCCCAGAGCTGCCCGGCGCTGGCGTTCGGCAGGTCGGGGAAGACGGAGTAGTTACCGAGCGATGCGACCGTCGTGACGTTCAGCAGGCCGAAGGTGGCGCCGTTCAACCCGTAGGAGTAGTTCAGGGTGGTGTTGTAGACGGCCGGCGGCGCGATCGGCTTGACCACCACGTTGTGCGGGTTGCCGGTCGTACCGGACGGAGAGGTCGAGCTGACCGAGAGCGGCACGAAGGCCGGCGCGTAGCCGACCGGGCTGATGATCAGGTCGAACGTCTCGGTGCCGGTGCCTGTGAAGTCCGACGGATACGTGCCGACGGCGTACGAATAGCCGGTCGAATCGTACTGCGAATAGGCATCGTACTCGTTGGCGCCGGAGGTCGTGTCGATCAGGGTCTGGTTGAAGCCGTTGGGCTCCAAGCCCCCGAGCGAGCTGTAGATGAGACCGTACGCGAGGTAGTTATTCACCTGCAGGGCCACGTGGAACACTCCGGAGGTCGGGATCGTCTCCGGAGTGTACGAGTACTGGCTGGGGCTTCCGGGCGCATCGGCGTAGAGCAACCAGCTACCGGAGGGCGCCGGGAAGGTGGTGACGCCGGTGGCATTCGTCACGTTCTGCGACAGCGCGAAGCCCGGGTAGCTGGGAGAGATCAGTTGGACGGTGGCTCCCGAGACCGGTGTCGAGCCGATCGAGACCGTGGCGTTGACCGTGGTGTTGTAGCCGATCAGGCGAACGTTCGGGATGGTCCGCGAGCCCGAACTGGTCAGGTTCGAGGCGCTTTCCCAGTAGTACTGGGGCGCCGAGCTCTCGGGAAGGATCCCGCAGACCCGGACGCCATTCACGAGGATGCTGCCGACAGGACAGCCGGACGACAGGATCTCGCCTTGCGGCTGGACGGACAGTCCCCACCATCCGGGCGCCAGCGTGCCGTTGGTGTTCGAGGCGGAGAAGGAGAACACCCCTTTCGAGGTCGTGGTCGTGGTGTAGACCGCGTGAGTCGCGCCCGAGGTCAACTGAACGACGACGCCGCTGGGGACGCCCAGGCCGTTCGGTTGCGCCACGAGGCCCGTGATCACATAGCTCGTCGAGGCCGCCGCGGCCGTCGGCAGCGTGCTGAACACGGACAGTGCCAGCAACGCCACAACGAAGGCCAACAGGGCATGCCGCAGACGAGGCGGTAGCCTGCCACCCATACCGTTCTTCACTCACCGGTTCGGCGGTTCTCCGCCGAGACTCGGGCGCGAACCCGGCCCCTCTACTTATAGCTTGCTCGGGGAAGAAGACCGGTTTCCGGCCTGCGACGAATTCGCAAGGTCCGGAGCCTCCCGGACGCGTCCGGACTAGCGGTAGATGGCCTGGAGCGCTTCCTCGCGCTTCCGGGCTACGCGTTCCCGGAGGAGCTGCTTCGAGAACTCCTCGTAGAACTTGATCGCCTCGGCGTCCACCGACGGTCGGACCAGCTTGAGCGCTTCGTCGAAGTGATGCATCGTGACCCGGCGGGCGGAGAGGCTCTCCCGGATCGCGACGAGCCCGGCCTCCCGGCACAACGCCGCGAGGTCGCTGCCGACGTATCCGTCGGTCCGCTGCGCGATCTCGGTGAGGTCAACGTCCTGGAGCGGCATCTTCTGGCTGTGGACCTTCAGGATCTCCAGGCGGCCGGCGATGTTCGGCGGCTCCACGTAGAGCAGCCGGTCGAAGCGGCCGGTACGCAGGAGCGCCTCGTCGATGATGTCCGGTCGGTTCGTCGCCGCCAGCACCAGGACGCGTTCCAGCGACTCCAGTCCGTCGACGGAGGTGAGGAGCTGGTTCACGATGCGTTCCGTAACCCCACTCGAGCTCTGAAGCCCCCGGCGGGGGGCGATCGCATCGATCTCGTCGATGAAGACGATCGACGGGGAGGCCTGCCGGGCTTTCTTGAAGATGATCCGGATGGCCTTCTCGCTCTCTCCGACCCACTTGGACATAATCTCGGGCCCCTTCACGGAGATGAAGTTCGCCTGGCTCTCGGTCGCCGCCGCCTTGGCGAGCAGCGTCTTGCCGACGCCGGGGGGTCCGTAGAGGAGGATCCCGCGGACCGGTTCGATGCCCATGTGGGCGTAGACCTGCGGGTTTCGGAAGGGAAGTTCGACGGATTCCCGAAGCTCCTGCTTGACCTTGTCCAGGCCCCCGATCTCCTCCCAGTGCGTGCTCGGGATCTCGATGGTGACGTCCCGGAGACTCGAGGGCTCGATCTGCTTGAGCGCCTCTTTGAAGTCCTTCTCGGTGACCTTCATCCGCTCCAGCAGCGGGAGCGGGATCGGCTTGTCGAAGTCGATCTCGGGCAGGTATCGGCGGAGCGCACGCATGGCGGCCTCACGGCCGAGCGCGGCCAGGTCCGCGCCGACGAAGCCATGGGTCAGCATCGCGAGCTCGCCCAGGATGCGTTCCCGCTCCTTCTCGGAGCCTTCCATCGGCATTCCGCGCGTGTGGATCTGGAGGATCTCGAGTCGACCGGCCTGGGTAGGAACGCCGATCTCGATCTCCCGGTCGAAGCGGCCGGGGCGCCGTAGGGCGGGGTCGATGGCTTCCTCCCGGTTGGTCGCGGCGATCACGATGACGTTGCCGCGGCCCGAGAGGCCGTCCATCAGCGTCAGCAGCTGGGCAACGACTCGGCGCTCGACCTCGCCGACCACCTCGTCTCGGCGCGGCGCAATGGAATCGAGCTCGTCGATGAAGATGACCGAGGGGGCGTTCTTCTCGGCCTCCTCGAACTTCTCTCGAAGCTCCTTCTCGCTCTCCCCGTAGTACTTCGAGATGATCTCCGGTCCCTGAATGCCAATGAAGTGGGCGCCCGCCTCGTTGGCGACGGCCTTGGCGATGAGTGTCTTGCCCGTTCCCGGTGGACCGTAGAGCAGCACCCCCTTCGGCGGCGAGATGGCCAGCCGGTCGAAGAGCTCCGGATGCTTGAGCGGCAGCTCGATCATCTCACGGACCCGACCGAGCTTCTCCTTGAGGCCGCCGATGTCCTCGTAGGCGACGCGCGGGGCGGCGACCTCGGTCTCGGTAACGCTCTCGCTCTTGATCGTGATCAGACTCTGAGAACCGACCTGGACGATGCCCTTGGGCTGCGTCGAAACCACCATGAACGGCAGCGAGCCGCCCATGAGGAATACCCCGGGAATCACGAACACGTCGCCCCGGACGAACGGTCGATGGGCGAGCGCCTTCGACACGAAGGCCTCGAGGCCGGGACCGAGCTCCATCTTGGCCGCACCCGAATAGATTGGCGCGATCGTGATCGCCTCGGCGACGGGGCAGTCCACCCGCTGCACCATGACCCGGTCACCGATGCTCACTCCGGCGTTGCGCCGGACCACCGCTTCGATTCGGACGATGCCCTTGCCCTCGTCGTCCTGCTGGGCTCGGTTCACGACGGCCGCAGTGACCTTCCGGCCCCGGATCTCGATGACATCCCCCACGCCGACCTTGAGCCGCTGACGGGTGCTTACGTCGAGACGGGCCGTGCCGAGACCGATGTCCTGCTGGAAGGCCTCGGCGACGCGCAGGGTGATTGCTTCCGCCATCGGGTCTCGTCCTGCCGGACGAGAATTTGAGCGTCAGTTGAGATAAAAGGGTTGGGTGGAGCAAGAAACGTACGGGCTGGCGCCGCCCGGGCCGCAGGCAGCCGAAGCCACGGGATCCGGGTAATACGACAGGGATCGCCCCGCTCGGTGGCCCGGGCGTAGGCGACGGATTAGAGCTTCACCGGCGGAGAACGCCCGGCGCGGTCGGACTCGGGCGGGCCCGCTGCTGCAGAACGCAAGTCTTCAAGTATCGAGTCCAACGACACAGCCCTTTCGCAGAAGTGGTCGGATGGCCGCAATGTGCATTTCCTGCGGATGGACTCCCGAGGACGGCGACGGCGATCGCGACGTGGTCGAGTACGTCGTGCCGGGACGTGCGACCACGCGGAATGTGTGCACCGAGTGCCTCGAAGCGGCCAGCGGCGCCTGGGTCTCGAAGTCGCTGCCCCAGCTCCCTGCCGGCGCGCATCACACGGCTTAGGCCGGCAGGCCGGCGATGCCGCCGGCTGGGACTCCAATCTGCGGTTGCCACCGGGCCCGGTGGATCCCACCGTCGGCCACGGAAAGTACCTGGTGCGACTTCCGGTGGGATGCAAGGCGCGGCCGCGGCTGGGCGGGCCCCACCTCGTGCACGAGCGTATTCATGTGCCGGAGCCCCGCGCAGTGCGTGCACCAGGCCCACTCGTACGCCAGGAGCGAGTCGACGACGCAGTGGGAGCAGAGGTGGGAGTGGCAGTCCCCACAGCGGCTCCAGAATTTCGGATCGTGAATCCACTTCCGGCAGGACGCGCAGCGCACCGACGGTGTCGCCGGATGGCGGGAGCTCGGGTGGGAGTGAACCGTATCGCTGCTGGGGCTGACAGCCCGGAGGTGCGGGGGCATGGGCTGGCAGGCTTCCTCGGCAACGGCCGTCGTCCCCGCCGATCCGGGCGCCGGTGCCGAAGGCACAGGGCCTTCGACCGGAGTAACCGAAGCGGTTTGGATCGCAACAGGCGGGGCGAGTCCTGCGGGCTCCGGAGCCGCGGGGGGCAACCGTTGAATGTCTCCGGAACGCCGAGACGCCCAGTACGCGGGTTCGTTCGCGACCAGCGTTTCGAGCGCGACCGGCTCCCCCTCTTCGTGCAGCAAGGGCGCGTCTGGCTTCGGCGCCACGTAGGCGGTTTCCGGGACCGGGGCGACCAGTCCGACCGGTAGCTCCCCGGGAGTCGTGCTCCAGCTCTGCCAGAGCACATCGGCGACCTCGGGACTAGAGGCCGCGGCCATCCACGAGGTGGACCAGTGTTCGGGGAGTTCCGAGGGCGTCTGTAGCTCCGACCCTTCGGCGTATCCGAGGCGCTCGTCCTCAGCGAGGCCGGAGGTCGGCGTCCAGTCGACAGCGCTCTTCCGACGCGGTCCAGACGCGGAGAGTGCGGGCGCACGGGGAGCCGCCCCTACAGACGTGACAGACGGAACGACGACGGCTCCGGCCATCAGGGCCACGCCCACGATGAGCAGGCCCAACGACGCTGGTCCGCTCCCGGTCCAGGATCCGTTCCAGAGCAAGAAGAGGCTGACCGCGAGCACGCCAGCGCCGGTCGCCGCGAATCCGACGCGCAGCGTTCCGCCCCGAGACGAGGTCCCGGGTGTCGAAGCGGGGACTGGGTCGCTCCGTCGACGGTCTGCCGGCATCGATGGCGACGGAGTCGTTCGAAAGAGAGGGTGGATGAACCTATCCCCGGACGGGAACGGCGCCGGGCTGGCTACCGCCCGAGAGCCTGCTCGCCGGCGGATTCGGTGAGCGACGAATATCTCCAGCGACCTACGGGCTCGTCGGACTCGGAGATCGGTACTCGGTGACCAGCGGCGGAACGCCGTCGCGATAGGACGGGAACTGGAAGGCCACGTCCAGCTCGGCTTTGATCCGAGCGTTTCGGCCCCGAACATTGGCCGCCGCGGTTTCGGCGGCCGCACGGCCGACGACCAGGCCGGCGACCCAGAGGGGCACGTGACGGTGGGGCACCGGCGCGTGAAGTTGCTCGGCCAGGAATTGGACGAACTCCCCCTGGCGCGCCGGGGCGTCGTCGACCACGACGTACCGACGGCCCACCGGCCGTTGTTCGACGACCGCCACGATGGCCCGAGCCACATCCTCGGCCGATACCAAGGGTATCCAGTTCTGGGGGTCGCCGACCATCGCAAAGCGTCCCCGCTCGATCCGGCGGAGGTAATCCGGGAACCAGCCGACCGAGCCGTAGATGAGGCCCATATGCAGGGCGACCAGCGGGAGTCCCCACGAGTGACTGGCCGCTTCCAGAACGGGCCGTATCTGGGAGCCGATGCGTCCGAAACCGTGGGGCCGGACGTTGATCGGGCTCGTCTCGTCCACGAACCGGTCCGGACCTGGGACCAGCTCATCGAGTCCGGTTAACCACACGTAGGACCCGAGCGGGGCATGGCCATTCCGGATTGCCTCCAGCAGGTTCTGCGTGAACTGAACCCTCTGCCTCCCGAGCCGGATTGCGCGTCGGGCAGTGAGCCGGCCCGGGGTCCGCGCCTGAGACGCGTCGATCACACTCGTGCAGTCACCGAGGTGATCCTGCCATGGACCCGGAGCCGCCAGGTCTCCCAGCACGGGCTCGGCGCCCATGGAAAGCATCAACGTCGCGCTGGAGTCGTTCCGCACCAGGGCTCGAACGTGGTGGCCGCGGTCCACCAGCCGGTGGATGAGGGGCTTCCCGACCAGGCCGGTCGCGCCGGCTACGAAGATCGTCTCGGGGACCACGGAGCCGCCTCAGGGGCCCACCGCGCACCGGCACGGAGGATCGGAGCGGACCCCGACCTTTCCGCGGTGTGACGGGGGCGTGACCATTGGTCATTGAACGAAGCCGGACGCATACACCTTTCGCGCGACCAGGGGCAGGCGCTCCCGGCGCCTATCCGGCGGCCGAGCCTCCCGGGAGGACGTAGAGGTAGACGTCCGCCTCCGGGTCGTATTCCGTGGGCGTCCACTCCGGGATCCGGTGACAGCGGCTGACAATCCGGGCACCGGGCCGGAGCTCCCGCTCGAACTTCGGCTTGAGTCGCGCCATCGCTCCGGGCCAGAGAAAGGCCGACACGACGGTGGCCTCCCGGAGGTCGGTCGAGAACATGTTGTCCCGTCGGATCTCGATGCGGTCTGCGGCGGGGCCGAGAGCTCGTCGGAGCCGGAGGACTCCGTATCGCAGCGGCTCGATCTCGATCGCCCGCACTCGAGCCGCCCGTTCCCGGGCCGCCGGAAACGTGACGGCTCCGATGCCGGCGCCGAGCTCGAACAGGAAATCGTCCTCCGTCAACCGGGACAGGCGGAACATCGCGTCCACTGACCGTCGAGGGGCTCCCTGGTACCCTGCTCCGAAGAGAAAGGAGGACATCCAGAAGTACGCGACCGACCCGGCGAAAGCGAACAGCACGGCGCCGGCGATGAAGTAGGGGGAGGAGAGGGGGACGGCCATCGCCGGCCTATCGAGTCCCCTCCGTTTCACGACTGGGCACGGAAACTACGAAGACTCCGGGGACGGTCGCTCGAACGTCGTGGCGGCGGGGCCGACCGCGGTCCGGGGCGGAAACGATGCGAGTCGGCAAATACGCTCATAAAACCCTCCCCGCGTAATTCGGTAGGATGTCCGCACCGGACCGGGCGAGCCCACTCCTGCGGCGGGTTCTGATGGCGGCGGGCTATCATCTCGAGGATCGGCCGCTCGGACTGAGAGCCATCCGCCGGGCCGACCGACGGGCGATCTTTGTCGTAGCCTCCGCGGGCTCTCTCGAGGAGCTGGCGTCGGAGTTCCCGGAAGAGTGCGTGCGGAGGACCCTCGTCTGCGCCGAGGAGCCCGGGGAGGCGGCCCGAGCCTTCGCGGCGGAGCACGGTCTCGAGGTCCTCGTGCCGGAAACCCTGAGCTCCGCGCTGGGAGAAATGCTCCTGCTGGGGCCACCGGTAGAATCGATCGAACCGGCGGCACCGGGGCCGGTCTCGACGCCGCCGCTCGCGTTTCCGAATCAGGAACGGACGATTCGGCCCCGCCTGCTTCGGGAGGACGCGGAGCGGATCGCCGGGGTCGATGGCTTCCGGTACACGCTTCGCCTCGTGCCGTACTACGTCTTTTCCTACCGGGTCCGGACGCCCGCCCCCCATGGCGGCGCCGGGCCGGTCACCGATCATCTGGCGGCGGTCAACGCGATCTCCGGGCGGGTGGAGTTCTGGGAGAACCGGGAACCGGAGTTCGTGGCCGAGGTGGCGGAACCGCACCAGCGGCTCGAACCCTCGCTGTCGGAGGCCTCCGCCCAGCGCGCCGCCGAGGAGGAGACCCGGCACCGCCACACGGTCAGCGTCGACCACAGCGAGCAGCACGGAGGCGCCCTCATCATCGAACGCCGGAAGGTCCCGCCCGGACCGGACGACCTCCACTTCGGTCCGCCCGTGCTGGTCCACTGTCCGTACTGGTACGTGGAGAGCGCCGAGGGGCGGGTCATCCTCGACGCCGTGACCGGGACGAAGTCGACCGACCGAGACATCGACTTCGGCACGTAGCCGCGCCGCCCGCCCACCGTCAAATAAGCCCCGTTGCTCGCGTCGCCGTGCATCTCCGGCAGTTCGAGATCGGGCCGTATGCCAACTTCACGTATCTCGTCGATGACGGGGAGGGCGGCCCGGCCGCCGTGGTCGACCCTTCGTTCGGTGTCGAACCCGTGCTCGCGGCGATCGACGAACGGAACCTGAAGGTCGAGTACATTCTCAACACCCACAGCCACAAGGACCACTGGGCCGGCAATGCCGACATCAAGGAACGGACCGGTGCCAAGGTCGTCGCGCATCGGCTCGCCCCGCTCGGCCAGGACCTCTCGGTCGATGACGGAGACCGCGTGCTCTCGGGCCGGGTCCGATTCGAGGTCCTGCATACCCCCGGCCACACGCCGGACAGCGTGCTCTACATCTTCGACGGCAATGCGGCGACCGGGGACACGTTGTTCGTCGGCGAATGCGGTCGGACGGACCTGCCCGGAGGCGACCCCGGCATCCTGTACGACAGCCTGTTCACCAAGGTCATCCGGCTCGACGACGCCACGGTGATCCTCCCGGGCCACGACTATGGCATGACCCCGACCTCGACGATCGGCCGCGAGAAAGCGGACAACTACGTGCTGCAGCCCCGGACCCGGGACGAGTTCATCCGGTTCATGCGGGAGTAGGCCCGGTCCGGATGTCGCCGATCCCAGTCGCTGAGAAGCGAACCCTCCAGGCGGTCGGCGCCCGACGCACGCAGGGGGGTAGCCCTAGCCGCTCCGAGCTGGTCCAGAGTCTGCGCAAGCTCTCGAGCGAGGGCGGAGGCATCGTGGCCCTGTTCGATGCGCGCTCGATCGCGGGCGAGCGACACCTGCTCTCCGCTTGGGCGCACATGGGCCGTACCCGGGCCCGAGGCGGGTCCCGGCTGCGCGACCGGGGCGCGGAGCTCGCCCTCTATCTGGCCGGGGACGACCAGCTGCCCCGAGCGCTGGCCAAGGTCGGCGTGGCGGACGACACCGACGAGTTCGTCGTCGTGGTCGAACGGCCCCGCGAGCTCGGTGGAGTCCTCGCGGCCTTTCGACTCGTCCAGGATGATGCCGTGTATCCGCGTGCCCCGACCGAGCCGGTACTGGAACGCCTCGGGATCTCCGAAGCGGAGCGCCGCGCCGTACCCGAGTCGGCCTGGGAGGGTCTGGTCCTGGAGCGGGTCGCGCTGCTCGAGCTCTCGGCGGCCCACGCCTCCGCGGAACCGACCACAAAACCTTAGGGAAGGAAGCCGCTCGCCCGCGCCGGTCCGGCGGCCCGTGTGCAGGCGTAATCTAATGGTAGGATATCAGCCTTCCAAGCTGAATACCCGGGTTCGATTCGAACGGGCCTCGCGCCCGTCGCGAGACTCCCGGCGCCTGCATGCCGAACGGGACCTCCCCGTCGGACCTCCGTCGCCTGCCGCCCGAAGCTCATCATTATGAGAATCGGGCCGGCTATCGGCCCGCAGCACCCGGTGCTGAGGTAGCCTAGTCCGGTAAGGCGCCAGTCTTGAAAACTGGTGGCGGTTCCGCCTCGGGAGTTCAAATCTCCCCCTCAGCGCTCCTCTCCGGGATCGTTCTTCGCCCCCCGACCCGCGAACAAATCGCTAAGAACCTCCGGCCCGCTCGGCCGTCTCCCCATGGTCGAGAGCCCGGCGACGACGCCGATGATGGAACAGTACGAAGCGGTTCGAGCCCGATACCCGGGCCATCTCGTCCTCTTCCGGGTCGGCGACTTTTTCGAGACGTACGGAGAGGATGCCCGGCTCCTCTCCCGGGAGCTGGAGCTGGTGCTCACGGCCCGTGCCCCCGACAGCCGGGGAGAACGGATCCCGATGGCCGGCGTCCCGCACCACGCGGTCGAGAGCTACCTCGGTCGGCTCGTGCGGAAAGGGTACAAGGTCGCGCTCTGCGACCAGGTCGAGGACGCCCGACTGGCGAAGGGCCTCGTCCGCCGGGAGGTGACCCGTGTCGTTACGCCGGGAACCGTCCTGGACGAGCGGATCCTTCCGGGGCCGGATCACAATTTCCTCGCCGCGGTCTACCGGTCCCAGAGAGGTCCGGGGGCCTTCGCCGCCGTCGACATCACGACGGGCGAGCTGTTCAGTGGCCCGACCCCGGCCGCGGGTCTCGAAGGCTACGCCGAGGCGCTGACGCCGTTCGATCCTCGGGAGATTCTCGTAAGGTCGGAGGACCAAACGGACGAGCTCGAGCGCTGCCTCCGGAGAGAGTATCCCCGGGCCCGCATCGAAGCGGTCGCCGCGGGCGGGACATCCCCGGACCTTCCTCCCCCCTTCCAGGCCGAGGGAGCCACCGAGGCGGAGACCGCCGCCCGGCGTGCGCTGGCAATCTACCTCCAGGCGACCCAGCCCAAGGTCGTTCCCTTCATCGAATCGGTTTCGCTGGGAGGACCGACCGCCCGCCTTCGGCTCGACTCGAAGAGTCTGCGACATCTCGAGATCTCCCAGCCGATGGACCCCGATTCTCCCGGCACGCCGACGCTCCTGGACGTGCTCGACGAGACGGTGACGGCCTCCGGCCGCCGGACCTTGGCCTTCTGGCTACGGAACCCTCTGGCGGACGTCGCGGCGATCCAACGCCGACACGACGCGGTCGAAGCGCTGCGCACGCGCGGCGCCTGGCTTTCGGTCCTGCGAGAGGAGCTGCGACGGGTTCCCGACCTCGCCCGGATCGGCGCCCGAGTTGCCGGTCGTCGGGTCCGGCCCCCGGACCTGCTCGGTCTCGCGCAGGGTCTCCGCGCCGCGGCACGCGTACGGGACGGACTCCGTCAGGGCACTCTGCCGCCCGGCCTCGACCCCGGCGACGAAGAGCTCCGGCAGTTGATCCCGGTGGCCGAGCGGTTGGAGGCGGCGTTCCGAGACCCCGCTCCGTCCTCGCCGGACGCCGGCGCCCTGTTTCGACCGGGAGCCGACGCGGAGGTGGACCGATGGTCCGAGGCCGAAGCCGCGGGCCTCTCCGACCTCGAATGCCTGGAGCGCCGGGAACGCGAGACCTCCGGCCTCCGCTCGGTGCACGTCGGCTACAACCAGGTGTTCGGCTACTACCTGGAGGTTCCCCGATCCCAGACTCGATTGGTTCCTCCGCACTTCGAGCGCCGTCAAACCCTCGCCGCAGTGGAGCGGTACACGTCTCCGGAGCTCCGGACGATCGAGGAGCGGATCCTCTCGGCGCGCGACGCCCTACGGGCCCGGGAGTCCGAGGTCTGGGAACGCTGGCTCTCGGAGCTCGAATCCGTCGTTCCATTGCTCTACCGGCTGGGCCGTCGGCTCGGAGAGCTGGACGTCCTGGGCACGTTCGCCGCACTTGCGCAGGAACGGGGCTATGTCCGGCCCGTGATCGACGAGAGCCGGGTGCTCCAGATCCGGGAGGGTCGGCATCCGATCCTGGACCATCAGCTGGGGAAGGACTTCGTTCCGAACGACACCGACCTCGAGGCGACGGAGGGCCGACTCCTCTTGCTGACCGGACCCAACATGTCCGGCAAGTCGACGTACATGCGTCAGATCGGACTGCTGGTCGTGATGGCGCAGGTCGGGTCCTACGTGCCGGCCCGCTTCGCGCGGATCGGTCGGGTCAGCGCCCTGTTCACCCGGATGGGCTTCACCGACGCGATCGGCCGTGGGAAATCCAGTTTCCTGGTCGAGATGACCGAGGTGGCAGAAATCCTCCGGGAGGCCGACGACCGAAGCCTGGTCCTCCTGGATGAGGTCGGCCGTGGCACGAGCACGTTCGACGGCCTCGCGCTAGCCTGGGCTACGCTCGAGTACCTGCACAACCGGATCCGGTGCCGGACCGTGGTGGCGACGCACTTCCACCAGCTCACGGCCCTGGTCGAAGGGCTGCCCGCGGCCCGGAATGCCCACCTCGCCGTGGCCGAGAAGGACCGGGAGATCACGTTCCTTCGGACCGTCGTACCCGGCAGCACCGACCGGAGCCTCGGGCTGCATGTGGCGCGCGTGGCCGGCGTCCCTCCCGAGGTCCTCACGGAGTCGGAGCGCCTGCTGAAGCATCTCGAGGCCGAAGGGATCGCGCTGCCGTCCTCGCGTCGCTCCCCGAAGGCCCGGTCTTCCCGGTACACCCAGGCGATCCTCCTGCCGTCGCCCGAGACGCCCGACTCCGAGTTCGGGCGGGCGCTGGCTGCCCTCGATCTGGACACGATGAGTCCGCTGGATGCCCATCGGTGGTTGGTCGAGTGGCGCCGGCGCCTCAGCGGTCGTCCGAACTCCGAGGCTCGGCATTGAGGTCGCGGTCCCGCGCACGCCCGCCGATCCGTCGCCTGCCGACGGCGACCGTCGAAAAGATCGCGGCGGGGGAGGTCGTGGAGGGTCCGGCTTCGGTGGTGAAGGAGCTGGTCGAGAACTCCATCGACGCGGGCGCGACGGAGGTCGAGGTCCTCCTCGAAGGGGGTGGCTCGGACCGCATCGTCGTGGCGGACGATGGCGACGGAATCCTGCCGGCCGAGCTCGACCTCGCGGTCCAGCGGCACGCGACGAGCAAGCTCACGGACCCGGACGATCTCGCCCAGGTCTCGAGTCTCGGCTTTCGGGGAGAGGCCCTGGCCGCCATCGCCCAGGTCTCCAAGCTTCGGCTGGTGTCGAGGCCTCCCGAGGCGTCCAGCGCGGCGGGCATCACGGTGGAAGGAGGTCGGGTCGGGGCTCGATTCGAGGCGGCGCGAGCGGTCGGCACTACGGTCGACGTTCAGGACCTGTTCTACAACACGCCCGCTCGGCGGAAATTCCTTCGGACGCCCGCCGCCGAGCAGGTCGAAGTGCTCGCGACGCTCGAGCGGATCTACCTGGCCCATCCGGACCTCGCCGTCCGGGTCCGGTCCGGAACGGCCGAGATCGGGCGATACCCGCGAGCGGCCAAGCTGGAAGAAGCGGCGACCTGGGTCTTCGGACCCGAGTTCGTGTCGGCCCAGTTCTCGGTCCGCTCGCCGGGGACATCGCCCGTCGGCTTCCACGGAGTGCTGGCCCGGCCGACCGTATCGCGGGGAACCTCCGTGGGCATCCAACTCTCGGTGAACGGGCGGGCGATCGTCTCGCGTACGCTATCCCAGGCCGTTCGGGCGGCCTATCAGGACTATCTGCCCCGGACCCGCTTCCCGGTCGGGGCGATTCGGCTGACCCTCGACCCGAGCCGGGTCGACGTCAACGTTCATCCCACGAAGCGCGAAGTGCGGATCCAGGGCGAGCGAGACCTCGCCGACGCCCTGCGGCGGTCCGTCCGCGCCGCCCTTGTGGGCGGCACGCAGGTCGCTGACCTGCCGGCTCCCCGTCGGTCCGGCACAGCGGCCGTTCCGGAGAAGCCGCGAACGGTGGCACCACTCCCCGCGCTGCGGGGCCAGCAGCAGCGCCTCGAGGAGCCGCCGCCGGCACCGCGGATTGCGGGCACCGGTCGGCATCCGGCCGTCACGCTGCTCGGCGCTCTCTTTCGGCTGTACTGGGTCGCCGAGTCCGATGGGGACCTGGTCTTGATCGACCAGCATGCCGCCAGCGAACGCGTACTCTACGATGAGCTCCGGCTCACGGGCCGATTGGCCCGGCAGGAGCTCATGGATCCGGTGCGTCTGCCGTTGACCGCCCGGCAGCGGACCGCCCTGGAGGCAAATCGGGAGCTGCTCCGGTCGGCCGGCTTTGTCATCGAGCCGTTCGGCGGCGACCAGGTTCGGGTCCGGAGCGTGCCCTCGTACCGTGGACGACGGGCCGAGGCCCGGTCGCTGCCGCCCCTCCTGGACGAGCTCGCCGATGGAGGACGACCGACGGTGCCGGAGGGCCTGGCGGAGCGCGTGGCCGCCTCCGTGGCCTGCCATGCCGCCGTGCGCGCCGGAGATGAGATCACGGCCGAGGAACTCGGTCGGGTCCTGGAGGCGCTCTACCGGACGGAGGCGCCGGCCTATGCCTGTCCCCACGGCCGTCCGGTCATCGTCCGACTGCCGCGGAGCCGCCTCGACGGCTGGTTCCTCCGGCGCGGTGCCTAGGCGGACAGCCGCGCCGCGAGTCCCTGTTCGACGGCTTCGGCGTTCCGGGCGCCGCTAAACTGCTCCGCATAGGCGCGGCCCGCGTCGCCGATCCGGCGCCGGAGCCCAGGGTCGGCAAACAGCTCGGCGAACTCGGCGGCATAGTCCGCGGGATCGTCGGAGGCGACGGCCCGGAACTGTCTCTTCGGTTCCGCCCCTTCCAGCTGGACGCGGGCCGAGACCAGCGCCGGTACGCCGTAGCGCATCGCCTCCGTCACCGCATAGGCTGGGCCGGCCTCTTGACTCGGGAACAGGAAGAGGTCGGCGGCAGAGAGGGCCTGGGCCTTGGTCGCCTCGTCGCAGACCCCGAGGGGGAGGACGCCGGGGTCGGCCTTGGGGGAGCTGCCGACGACAAGGAACCGCGCCCCCGGAAAGAACACGCGAGAGCGTCGGAAGGCGTCGAGCGCGATCGACAGGCCCTGGGTCTCGGGCCGGTGCCCAATGAACGCCGCGACCGGAACGTCCTGCGGGATCCGAAGCGCCAGCCGGGCGGCGGCTCGGGGCGAGGTGAGATCCGGGTCCGGCAGTGTGGGCAGCAGCAGTCGCACTCTCCCGGTCGGCAGATGGTGGAGTTGCGCGAGGCGGTCCCGGGTCGCGGAACTGCTGGCCCACACGACGGCGGCGCGCCCCAGAGCCTCGGTCTCGAGCCGTCGCAGCGTTCGCTGGTCCATCCATCCACCCAGCCGGTCCAGGAAACCGGTGGCGCCTCCGTTAGAGCCGGGACCCAGCCGGTCGGTCGGCACCGAGCTGAGATACAATGCCAGCGCGGGCCCGCGGCCCCGGGGTGGCGCGCGAAGGGCCACGGCCCGGTCATCGACGCCGAGAACCACGTCGGTGTCCGGTTCCAGGCAATCGGCGGCCGCTCGGGCGACCTCCACCGCCTGAGGCACGGGCCGGCGCTTGGAGGTGACCACCGGCACCGGGATCCCCGGGACACCGCGGTAGGGTGGAGGCGGTGTCGGCGTGGCGGTGGGATACAGGACGCGGACGCGGTGCTGGCGTCCCGCGAGGCCCGCCGCCAACTCCCAGATCGCGCGGTCGACCCCCGGACTGGTCGGTTCGGGCGGCGGCCCGGCGAGAATATCGATCCGCCAGGAAGACACCCGGGATCCCCCTACGTGGCGGAGGTCCCGAGCCAGCTTCCAAACGAGCGTCCAGCCATGGTCGGCGCGAGCGGTGCGCCCATCCCCTCGAGCACAGTCGGGGCGACGTCGAGGAGGGAGAACGGACCGACCCTCGCTCCGTGGCTGGACCCGTTGCCGGCGCCGATCAGGATCCCGTCCATGCGGTGCACGCCCGAGCCGTAGAAGAACCCGGGGCGTCGGGAGAGGAGAGGGTCCGGATAGCTAAAGTCCATTCGGAGGTCGGTTTCCATGCCGTTGATCCGCAGCAGGAGGCTGGGTCCGCCCGCCGGCCGCACTTCCCGGTACAGTTCCTGCGGGTCCAGGACCTCGATGCGCGCCTCCGGGTAGCGCTCGAGTCGCCGCCGGATCTCGGCGAGCACCTCCCGCTGCTGGGCCGGCGTCCGGTCCTTCCGATACGGGTTGAGATAGATCCCCTCCGGCACCGGGAAAGAGTAGGCCTCGGTGCGGGTCCAGTCGATCTTCGCGGCCATCGCCTCGAAGGTCGCATCGCCTCCGATCCAGCGGTCCACATGCGCTTCGCCCTCGCCGGCCCGGAGCCGGTCCGCTACGGCGCCCACCAGTCGACGGGCCGGGCCGAAGCGATCAGAGGCGAGCAGGAACCGGGACAGGACCCGGCGACGCCGGGGTTCGGCGTGCGGCAGCAGGCGGAGGAACCCCTCCGCCTCCAGCCAGCGGTTCGTGAAGAACTCGGCGCCGGCGGCGCCGTGGCCATGGTCGCTGATGATGAGCGTCACGGCCGGCTCTCCCTGCGCCCGGAACGCGTGGTCGATGCGGGCGCAGGCCCGGTCCACGGAGCGCCAGAAATCCAGGAGGTCGCGCGGCATCTGGGAGGGGCCGCCGGCACATTCCGTCCAGTGCTGGTGTTCCACCCGGTCCGTCTCCCGGAAGAGCACGAACAGGAAGTCCGGTCGATACGCGTCCTGCAGATACTCCGCAGCGGCCGCACGTTGGAGGACGCCCTGGGTGGCCAGGGAGATCCAGTCGTGCCGGCTCGATTCGTGATAGGGAGGCAGCTCGGCGACCAGCGGCTCGCCGAGGCCCTGCTCGAGTCGGGACCGAACATCCGCGGGGTAGCTGGTCGGGTTGGCGCCGAACATCCCCGGGATGAGGTAGCCGTTGATCGGGTAGGCGGTCCGCACCGGGAAGTTCAGCACGCCGACGCGGTGCCCCTGCCGCGACAGCCGGTCCCAGACGGCTTCGGCCGGCCGGTAGCCCTGGACGAGACGGCTCTTCCCGGGTCCGACGTCCGGCTCGGTGAAGCCATAGATCCCGAGGGTGCCCGGGTCCAGTCCGGTGGCGAAACTGTACCAGGCCGGGATCGTCTTCGAGGGGTAGACCGAGATGAGCGGGCCGGAGACGCCCCGCTGGATCAACGAGCGAAGAAAGGGAAGCTCCCCGGCCTGCAACAGGGGGTCCAACAGGCGGAAGGTGCCGCCGTCGAGGCCGATCACCAGGAACCGATGTTTCGAGGACGTGGTTCCACCTTTACCCTTCCATACTATAACGGATAGTCGGTCGAAAAGGCCGGGCTTCTTAAGGCCGTGTCCAAAGCGGCGCACCGCGACTTGGACCCGGAACGACTCCTACACCAATCGGACCGCGTCCAGGTTGAACGGCACCCGGCTCTCCAGGTTGAACCGCTTGTGGAGACTGGAGGCCAGGTCCAGCGTCTTCGACTCCTCGCCATGGTTCAGGATGATCCGCTGGGGCCGGGGATCGAGACTCGCGACGTAGTTCATCAGCTGGACCCGATCCGAGTGACCCGAGAAGCCCTCGATCGTCGCGACTTCGAGGCGCACCGGGGTCGTGTACTGTCGGCCGTTATCGAAGAGCTGGGCCTCGTTGAGGCCGCGCTGCAACCGGCGACCGAAGGTGCCGTCCGCCTGGTAACCCACGAAGACGATGCCGTGCTTTTCGTCGGCGGCCCAGGCGCGGAAGTACTCCATCACCGGCCCGCCGCTCATCATCCCCGAGGTCGCGAGCACGATGCATGGCTCCTTCTCGTCGAGGATGCCCATCCGCATCTGGGACGAGTCGACCCGGTGGAAGATGTCGGACAGGAACGGGTTGTCGCCCTGCTGGAAGATCTGCGTTCTCAACTGGCTGTTGAGATACTCGGGGTAGGCGGTGTGGATCGCGGTGGCCTCGAAGATCATCCCGTCGAGGTAGACCGGGACCCGAGGGATCCTGCCCTCGCGCATCCGTTCCTCCAGGACGAGCATGACCTCCTGAGAGCGGCCGACGGCGAAGACCGGCACGATGAGCTTCCCGTGGCGCTCCAGCACCTTGCTCACGAAACCGGCGAACTCGTCGGAGGCCTGCTGACGGCTCGGCTGGACGTCCCGGTAGCCCCCGTAGGTCGACTCGAGCACGAGCGTCTCGAGCCGCGGAAACCGATTGACCGCCGGATTGAACAGCCAGCTCCGTTCGAACTTGACGTCGCCCGAGTAGGCCAGGTTGTGATCGCCGTCGCCGATGTGGAAGTGACAGATCGAAGAGCCGAGGATGTGTCCCGCGTTGTGCAGCGTCAGCCGCAGGTCGGGCGTGATGTCGGTGGTCTCGCCCCACCGGAGCGGGATGGTCCGGGTGACCATGTCCCGGACGTGGGACGAATCGTAGAGCTTCTGTCGCGCCTCCTGGCTCGTGACCTTGATCGCGTCGAGGAGCATCAGGGTCATCATATCCCGGGTCGGAGCCGTGGTGTAGATCGGGCCCTGGTATCCGTACTTCAGCAACACGGGCACCAGGCCACAGTGGTCGAGGTGCGAGTGCGTGATCACCACGGCGTCGAGCGAATCCAGCGGCAGGAGCTCCGGCGCGCTCAGAAAGGGGGTGCGATCCGACCCCGGGTCGATGCCGCAGTCGATGAGGACCTTCGAGTTCTGCGTCGAGAGCAGGGAGGCGCTCCGGCCCACCTCCCGATAGCCACCCAGCGAACTGCTCCGGGCCCAGATCTTCTCGTCCAGCCGGTCCCGAGAAATCCGGGTGCCGACCTTCTTCAGAAACGACCGGCGCTGGTCGAAGTGGTTCCGAAGGTGGACGCGGACCTCCTCGACGGTCTTCGAGGGGATGGGTGGGGTTCGGACGACGGTCGGAACCCAGCCGATCTTTCGCTTCAGTTCCGTGAGTACCGCTCCCTGGCGCCCGATGGCGGCACCGGGGTTCGCGGCCTCGATGCTGACTTCGCCGGTCTCGGGCTCGAAGAACAGGCCGGTGATCTCCGCCTCGGGTGGGATCAGTTCTCGGATGGCCGTCTCGGCCTCCTTCGGCTCCATCAGGGTCGCGGGGTCGGAACGCACCAGCACCCGCCGTCGGAGCCGCTGGGCGACCTGCCGAAGCAAGTCTCCTCCCGAGAGGAACGCGTCGAGCTGCTTCGTGTAGAGCACGATGTGCGGACCTTCGAGCTCGATGTCCGTGACCTCGATGGTCTCCGGCAAGACCTCCCGGAGGACCTCTTTCGTTTGTTCTAGTAAGCTATCGACACTCATACGGTGACGGAAACGGTTCGGCGAAACGGGTTCACCGGCCCTCGGGTCCCCGGAGGACCCGTACGGCGTTAGGGAAGAGCCGGTGGCAGTGGAATCTTGAGCGCCTTCAGGCGTTTATTGATTTCGTCCTCGGAAAACTCGCGGTATTCCTTCGCCGTGATCGTGTGGATCAGGTAGCCATCTCCCGAAGCCGAGTCCCGCTTCATCGCGACGGTCAGGCCCCGCAGCGCGAGGTCGACGCCGTCGGAAACGGTCATGTCGCGGGAGTATCCCTCTTCGAGAACCCCGTAGGCGAACGGGGATCCGCTGCCGACCGAGACATACCGGTCCTCGATCGACCCCCCGGCCGGGTCCACGGAGAAGACGTGACCGCCCTTCGCGTCGACGCCGCCCATCAGGAGCCAGGCGTAGTAGGGAAACATCCGGTTTCCGCTCAGGATGTTTGCTAGCAGCGTGGAGGCCCCCTCGACGCTCAGTGCCGCGTTGCGGCGCAGGCGGTAGAGCGAGACTTCCGCTCGGAGATACCGCGCCAGGGTCTGGGCATCGCCCACGAGGCCGGCGATGGTCATCCCGAGGTTTTCATCGATCTTGAAGACCTTCTGGGTCTGCTTGGCGGCAATCAACGTTCCCGCCGTGGCCCGTCGCTCGGTTCCGAGAACGACGCCGTCCTTGCAAACGGCGGCGATGGTGGTGGTGCCCTTCAGGAGGTGTTCGGGGTCCGCGATCTGTGTGTGCTGCATGGAGCCTCCCACGAGTGGGAAAATCGGTCGAGGGGACGAGGGGTCGGTATATAAGCGCTCGCGGACGCGCGGTCAAGCGTTGGACCGCGTGCAACGAAATCGAGGAAAAAGCGGCGCAGTTCTGATAAACTCCGTGTCGGTCGCGCCGTTCACGGATGCTGAAACACGACATCGTCGTGGTCGGCGCGGGGCTGGCCGGGCAGCGCGCGGCGCTCGCCGCGGCTCGGGCCGGCCATGACGTGGCGCTCGTCTCGAAACTTCACCCCCTGCGCTCGCACTCCGGCGCAGCCCAGGGCGGCATCAATGCCGCGGTCGGGAAGGAAGACTCGGTCGAGACCCACATCTACGACACGGTCAAGGGATCCGACTACCTCGGCGACCAGGACGCGATCGAGTTCTTCTGCCAGCAGGCCGGGCCGACCGTTATCGAGATGGAGCACTTCGGCACGATCTTCAGTCGGTCGGACGACGGGTCGCTGGCCCGACGGGCATTCGGCGGAGCGGGATTCCCACGCACGATCTACGCGGCGGACCGGACCGGCCTCGCGCTGCTCCAGGGGATCTACGAGCATCTGGGTACCGAGACGATCCGGATCTACGAGGAGTGGTTCCTGCTCTCGGTCGTCGTGCGCGACGGCCGCGTGCAGGGTATCTCCGCCTTCGACCGCCGGACGCTCAAGGTCGAGGGCATCGCGGCGAAAGCGGTCATCCTCGCTACCGGGCCGTTCGGCCGGATCTATGGCCGGACAACGAACGCCCACAGCTGCACCGGTGACGGAGTTGCCGCCGCGTATCGAGCTGGCGCCGCGCTCAAGGACATGGAGTTCGTCCAGTTCCACCCGACCGCCTTGATGGAGTCGAGCATCCTGATCACCGAGGGCGCTCGCGGCGAAGGGGGGATCCTCAAGAACGTCAATGGCGAGCGATTCATGGCCCGCTACGCTCCCCATGTGCTGGACCTCGCGTCGCGGGACGTGGTCTCTCGGGCGATCGTCACCGAAGTGAAGGAGGGACGCGGATTTCCGGGCGGTTTTGTCCACCTGGAGCTGATGCATCTCGGCAAGGAGAAGATCGAGAGTCGGCTGCAGGAGATCTGTGACTTCTCCCGGACGTACGCCGGTGTCGACCCCGTCACCGAGCCGATCCCGGTCTATCCGGCCCAGCACTACATGATGGGCGGCATCAGCACGAACATGAAGGGTGAGGCCAGCATTCCGGGTCTCTACGCCGCCGGAGAGGCGGCCTGCGTGTCGATCCACGGGGCGAACCGGCTCGGGGGAAATTCGCTCCTCGAAACCCTGGTCTTCGGGAAGCAGGCGGGCCTGGCCGCCGCGGAGTTCGTCGCCTCGGCCCCGGACACCGAGATCCGAGCCGAGGATCTCGAAAAGGAGACGGCGCACATCCAGCAGCTCTGGAATCGGACCGAGGGTGAGTCGCCGCGGGCGCTCCGGACCGAACTGCAGCAAACGATGGACCAGCTCGTCGGGATCTACCGTACTCCGGAGGAGCTCTTTCGGGCGCTCCGTCAGGTGCGCGCGCTCCAGGAACGGTACCGGAACGTCCGCGTAATCGACCGGTCCACGACCTACAACATCGACCTCACGGACGCGCTCGAGGTCGGGAACCTCCTCACGCTAGCCGAGATCATCGTGGTCGGAGCCATTGCCCGGACCGAGAGCCGTGGCGCGCACACCCGACTCGATTTCCCGGCCCGCGACGACAAGAGCTGGATGAAGCACACTTTGGCGCACTGGACGGTCAACGGACCGGAGTTGTCCTATGCTCCGGTCGCCTATACGCGATGGGAGCCGAAGGAGCGCGTCTACTGATGTTCGCCGACGAGAAGCTGATCACCGTGCCCTTCGACGTCTACCGGTACGACCCCGCCCACGGCGGCGAGCCCCGGTACCAGCACTACGAACTGCGTCTCGCGCCTCACACGCCGATCCTCACCGGGCTCCTCCGGATCCGGGACGAGATGGATCCGACCCTGACGCTCCGCTATTCCTGCCGGAGCGCGATCTGCGGTTCCTGTGCCATGCTGGTGAACTCGAAGAGCCGGCTGGCCTGTCATACCCCCGTCGGTCCCGAGGTCAAGGAGCACGGACGGATCGTCGTGGACCCGATGCGCAACCAGCCGATCCTCCGGGATCTCGTGGTCGACCAGCAGCCGTTCTGGAGCCGGTACGAGAAGATGGAACCCCACCTGATCCTCGACCCGAAGCATCCGATGCCGGAAGGCCAGACCACGGCGATGTCGCCGGCGCAGGTCGAGCGCTTCAAGGAAACCCCCCGATGCATCTCCTGCGCCGCCTGTTTCTCGGCCTGTCCGGCCGTCGAGGCGGACCCGGCGTTTCCGGGACCGATGGCTCTGGCCAAGCTGTACCGGTTCGTCGTCGACCCCCGAGACACCGCGCAAACGCACCGACTGCAGAAGATCCAGACCGAGGGCCTCTGGCTCTGTCTCCGGTGCCACCTCTGTACCGAGGCGTGTCCCAAGGATGTGCGCCCGTCGGAACGGATTCGTGACCTGAAGGAGCTCGCCGTACAGGCGCAAGGCGGCACCGAGGCGGGATCCCGCCACGCGATCGGTTTCCTCCACAACATCGAGGAGCGGGGGACGCTGAACGAGCTCAAGCTCGTTCGACAGACCTCCGGCATCGGGGGCCTGGCCGCATCGTTACCGCAGGGCGTCCGGATCTGGCGGAAGAAACCCGAGCTGACCCAGTCTCCGCCGCCGATCGAGGGACTGGACCAGGTCAAGAAGATCTACTCGACGCTCAAGGACGACAAGTCGGAGGAGTCGTGAAGCTCGCGTACTATCCGGGATGCGTCGCCCAGGAGTCGGGCCGAGAGCTCGACATGGCGACGCGCTGGGTCTGCCAGGCGCTCGGCATCGAGCTGGTGTCGTTCCCGAGCTTCTCCTGTTGCGGCTCCGGATTCGTCGATGAGGCGAACGAAGTCCTCAACGTGGCGCTGAACGCCCGGAACCTGGCCATCGCCGAAAAGGCCGGGCTCGACCTCCTCACGATTTGCTCCACCTGCCAGGGCATGCTCACCCTCGCGAACCTCCGGCTCACCGACCCGAAAATACGGGCTCGCGTCGACGCGGCGCTCACGCCGCTCGGTATCCAGTACCGGGGCACGACGCAGGTCAAGCATCTCCTTCGGGTGCTCACCGAGGACGTCGGCATCGAAAAGATCCGGGCCAAGGTGGTCCGTCCACTGGCGGGCCTCAAGGTCGGCGCGTTCTACGGGTGCCACCTGCTCCGGCCGTCGGACGAGATGCGGTGGCAGACGGGCGAGGAACCCCACGCCTTCGAAGACCTGCTGGCGGCGGTCGGTGCGGACCCGGTGTACTACCGGGGTCGGGTGATGTGCTGCGGCTTTCCGATCCAGTTCGTGAAGCCGGAGACGGCCAGCCGCATCGCGGGCCGGCAGATCGACGATGCGAAGGCCCACGGAGCGGACGCGATGGCCACGCCCTGTCCGTTGTGTCACATTTCGCTCGATGCCTACCAGAACCAGGCGTCGAAGGCCGTCGGTCACGAATTGAACATGCCAGTCTTCCACCTGCCCCAGGTGGTCGGCCTGGCGCTCGGAGCCACGCCGGAGCAGCTGGGTCTCCCGCGCCACCTGGTTCCGACCGGCCCGGCCCTGGCGAAGATCGGGACGCGCGCACACGCCTGAGCGCCCGCCGAACGTACTTGTAGCCACACCGGCTCGGCCTCGGCGTGGCGCTTCCGTCGTCTCCGTCCACCCCCACCGAAGAGCCGGTCCCGGCGCATCGCCGGGGGTTCCTGGTCGGCGATCGGTTCAGCGACGACATGTCGCGGGTCATCTCGCTCAGCGACGGGGTCTTTGCCTTCGCGCTGACGCTCCTCGTACTCTCCCTCGTGGTCCCGGTCGTCCCGGGAACGACGAACGGCGTGACGAACGGCCCCCTCGGTGCGGCGCTGAACCATGACTACGGGACGTTCATCGGCTACGTCTTCGCGTTCGTGATGATCGCTGTCTGGTGGATCAACCATCACCGGCTGTTCCGGTACATCGTTCGGACGGACGACCTCCTGATCTGGATCAACCTCGCTCTGCTGCTCGAGGTCGCGGTCATGCCGTTCGTCCTCAAGGTGTACACGACCTACGACTTCACGCAGTACGGGATCATCCTCTTCGCGGCCATGCAGGCGGTCGCGGGATTCACTATGAACATCCTGTGGCGCTACGCGGCCGGAGTGAAACTGCTGCGCCCGGACCTCGACCCGGCGATCATCCGGTTTCACAAGGTCCGCGGGCTCTTCACGCCCGCCGTCTTCCTGATCTCGATCGCGGTCTCGTTCGTCAGTCTCGGCGCCGCGGAGGGGACCTGGATCTTCGTGTTCGTCGCCCAGCGGTTCGCCGCCCGGGCCGTCTTCACGGATCGGACGACGGGCCAGCGGGAGGAGGAGACGGGCTCGTGAGGAACCGGGCTCCCTCTCCCTTCGTCACGTAGACGTGCAGGACGTCGCAGGTCCCCTGGAAGTACTGGCGCCGGTCGGAGCTTCCCACCGCCCGCAGCCGTTCGGCCACTTCTCCGTCGGAAAGCTCGGGATCGACCCGGGGAGTGAACATGCACCCGAACACCAGAAAGCGTCGGCCCTCGACGTCGATTCGGTCGGTCTCGGGCGCGCCGCAGAACGGGCAGCTCAGCACGTCGTGTCGAACCGGCGGGGCAGTATCAGTCTGACGGCTCCGGCTCAGACCGGCCGGTACCGCCCCACCGGATCCTGGTAGAGCGCTCCTCGGATCCGCAGGCGTTCCAGCTGCAACTCAACGTCCCAGGCCGACACGCTCACGCCGGCGGCGTGGAGTTCGCCGAGCATCTCGTCCACCGTAACTCCCGAGGTCCGGTTCTCGAGTACGCGGGCGAGAGCGCGGCGGACCCGGGAGGTCCGGCCCGTCTCGGAGCGGTCGGAGACGCGCGCGAGCGGGCCCCGGCCCCGGGCCTGCCAGCGGACCGCGCGGGCACAGCTCTCGCGCATCTGGTCGGCCACCCATCGCAGATCGCCTTCCTGGACATCGGTCGTCGCGTGCAGACGCGCCCGCGCACACGCCACCTGCGTCAGCCGGTCCCGAAACTCCCGGCTTTCGAGCCCCGAAGCGGGGTTTTGCTCTCCGCCCGGACTTGCCGCGTCCGCGACCGTATCCCAGGCGCTCCGGAGATCCGGATCGATGGCCCGGAACCACCGGTACCAGTCGGGGGCATCCGGGGGTGTCGGTGAACGCCAGTGGAGCCCCCAGACGGCGGCCCGGAGGTCGTCGGGGATCTCCACCGGTCGGTCCGGAACCTTCCTCGCTTCGTCCGCCTCGAGAAGGAGGACGTCCGTACCGGCGTGGATGCGCGAGCGGTACTCATCGGCCAATGCGGGGCCGTAGGTGACAACGGACCGGGGGTGGCCCGAGGTCGGAGCCGGTGCCGGAGCACTCGAGACCGGACGAAACAGGATCGAGAACGGTCGGCCGCGAGAGAACGCATGGGGCCGGAGACGGGCGCCGGACGCCAGCTCGCGGCCCGCCGCCGCCGAGAGCCGACCGGCCCGGGGCTGCGTGACCCACAGCGGCGCCAGCCGAGCCAGATTCTGGAGGAGGCTTCGGTACCGGGTCAGGGACCAGCCATCGACCTCGACATGGAGGTCGATACCGACCGGCCGGCCGTGCCAGGGAATGGTGCCGACGATCGGGAGCAAGAGGGTTTCCACCGCCCACACCGGAAGATGGAGGAGCTCCGAGAGTTCGGATCCGACTCGGGCGATGCTTGCGAGCGGCAGCTCCGGCAGAATTTCTGGCCACGATGCGGCCGCCCAGCCGGAGGGGGCCTCGAGGAGGAGTTCCGCCGATCGCCCGTCGCCGATGGCCAGGGCCCGCTTCGTCGGTCGGGGGATCCGCACGAGCGTCCCGTCCGGCGGAGGGCGATGCCGCGCGGGAACGACGACGAGGTACCCGGGCCCCGGCCCGACGGGCAACGCCGACACCGCAAAGGTCCGGCGCCGCTCGACGCGGTCCGACCACTCCAGCGGGGGTTCGGCCGCCTCGGCAAACCCCACGACGTCCGGCAGCGGGCGGCCGTAGGGGGTCCGGTGCAGCGCGCGTTCCCACCGGACGAATTCCGCCCGGCGAAACCGTTCCCACGGATGCTCGGGCAGCGTCGTCGGTGGCGGCCGTCGCGCGGCCACGGCTCGGTCCCGCCCGAGCCGGTCAGTCGATGTAGCCGAGCGACCGGAGGCGATCGCGGAGCTGCCGCTCCTCCTCCTCGGAGAACGGGGGCTCGGCCGACGATTCGGCGAGTCGGGCCAGAACGAACGAGATGAATTCGTCGAGCGAGCCGAAGGACGTTTGGGCGAGCTTCTTCTCGAGCTGGCGCGCCACCTCCTCGGGAATCTTCACCGTGCGGGAGCTCTCCGCCGCCGTCGCCTGAGGAACCATGTGTATCGCGCGCCGAAGCGCGGCTCAGGTTATGCCCTTTGCGAGAGCGGCGACTATTCCCACTCGATGGTCGCGGGCGGCTTGTCCGTGATGTCGTAGAGCACCCGAGTCACCTGTCCGGCGAGCTCGCGCGTGATCCGCTCGGCGATGGTACGCAGCAGGGCCATCGGTACGTCCATGGCCGTCGCGGTCATGGCATCGGAGGACTCGACGATCCGGACGGACACCGCCTTTCCATGGACCCGGTTGTCCCCTTGCACGCCCACCGTCGGCACCGGCAGGAGGACGGCGAAGTACTGCCAGGGACGGGGGAGCGACCCGTCGGCAATGTGCTTCTCCACCTCCTCTTCGACCACGGCGTTCGCCGCGCGGACCGCGGCCAGACTCTCCGCGGTGACCGGTCCGTTGATCCGGACGGCCAGGCCGGGGCCCGGAAACGGCTGGCGCTCGGGAGCCGGGATCCCGAGATGGATGGACAGCGTACGGACCTCGTCCTTGTACAGGTCGCGAAGGGGCTCCACGATGCGAAGCTTGAGGTCCTTCGGCAGGCCCCCGACGTTGTGGTGGGTTTTGATCGTGTCGCGCAGCGATCCGCCGCTCTCGATCCAGTCCGGCGCGATCGTGCCCTGAATGAGGGTGTCCGCGCCGAAGCGGCTCGCTTCCGCCTCGAAGACCCGGATGAACGTCTCCCCGACCCGTCGGCGCTTCTCTTCGGGATCCGACACGCCGGCGAGGGCGGACAGGAACCGGTCCCCCGCGCTCGCCACGTCGACCCGGAGGTGGCTCGCCGCGAACAGGGTCTGCATCCGCTCGACCTCGTGGAGCCGAAGCAGGCCGGTGTCCACAAAGATCGCCCGGCAGCGGTCTCCCAGTGCCTCTTGACTGAGGACGGCGGCTGCGGTGCTGTCGATCCCCCCGCTGGTCGCGACGATGGCGCGCCCGGGGACCTGGGACCGGAGGTGCTCGACGGCTTCGCGGTGGAAGGCGGCCGGATCCCTCACGACTTCTCCGGGGGAGGCGACGGGGGCGGTTCCTCCCGCCACTTGGCCCGATAGGCGTTGAGCCGTTGCACCAGTTCCGGGTATTTCAGCGCCAGGATCTCGACGGCCAGCAGCGCCGCATTGTCGGCGGCATCGAGGCCGACGGCGGCCACCGGAACCCCCGGCGGCATCTGGACGACCGAGAGGAGGCTGTCGAGGCCGAGGCCCTTGTGGATCGGCACCCCGATGACCGGGCGCAGCGTACGGGCGGCAACGGCACCGGGCAACGCGGCGGAGAGTCCGGCCATGGCGATGAACACGTCCGTCTCGGGGTCGTGCGCGAGGCGGTCGACCTTCTCCGGGGTCCGATGCGCCGACGCCACGTGGATCTCTACCGGGACGTGGAACTCCGAGAGCCGGTTCCGGGCCGCCTCGGCGGTCGGCATATCGGACTTGCTCCCGATCAGGATGGCGACCTTCATGGCGGCCGCGAGTCGTCGGCGCGCATAAGGATTTGAGCCGGCCGCCGCCGAAACCTCCATAGCTCACGAGGTCCCCGCGAACTCCGTGCCTCTCGAGTTCCACACGGGGGGCCGGCTCCGTCGCTGGCTGGGCGCCCGTCTCGGAGGCGACCTCGCGCTCGGCGACCGCGCCTGGCGACGGATCATGCACTGCCTGGGGGCGGCCATCCTGCTCTACTACGTGCTCCCCCACGACCTCTACGAGGGATTCACGCTCGGCGACCTGCTGCTCGTCGCTCTGGCGCTCGTGATCATCCTGGAGGTCCTCCGATGGACCGGGAACGCCGAGCTGCCGACGATCCGGGAGTACGAGAAGGGCCGTGTCGCGAGCTACGTGTTCTTTGCCGTGGCCCTGGTCGCGGCGGTCTTGTTGCTCCCGATGCCGATCGCGGTGGTGGTCGTGCTCGGCACGGCCTTCGTCGACCCCTTGATCGGGGAGCTTCGGCTCTCCGACCGCTGGCGATCGACCTACCCGTGGCTGCCGGGGGCCGTCTACGTTATCCTGGGCGCGGGAGCGCTAATCTTCGCCGCCCACCTACCGGCCTTCGTCGCGGTGGCGGCGGCCGGTATCGCCGGCGGGCTGGCCCTGGCCGTGGAACGTCCCCGGATCCGGAACTTCGACGACGACATCGCGATGACGCTCGTGCCCGGCGTGGTGCTGCTGATCCTGGCGCACGTACTCCCGGCGCTCTCGGGCCTGGGTAGCTTCTCCCCGACGCTGTAGGTCCGGGGGCGCGACGTTAGAGGATCGGCGTCAGCTTGGCGTGGGGAGGCCCCTTCGTGGGGTCGTACGAGATCGAGTAGATCGTCGTACGCGGCCGGATCCCGTAGATGCACGGCGCGTTGTCGATATTGATGATCCGGAAGTACGAGTCCATCATGTTCAGGATCTCGCTCGACACCAGCAGCCCCGGCTTCAGGAGCCCGATTCCGAGGTTGCCGAGCAACTTCGTGCGCTGGACTCCCTGGAAGTAGAGCCGGATCGCGACCTGGTCGCCCATCAGGCTCTCCATCGTATCGAAGGCGGTGTACTCGATGAACGGCTTTCCCTCGGGGCCCCGGACGGCCTTTTCGGCGCTGGTCATCGCCCGGGTCGCCTCGTCCCGGCCGTACCGCGCCATCGGCACGATGTAGCTCTCCTCGCTCTCCGATGCCGTGTAGTCGGCGATCCGGACCCGGCTATCGAAGATGTGCGGAGGACAGTACCGGGTGATGGTGTCCCGGAGCTTTTCGGGCGACTCGCCGGCGGCGAGGACCGCCGTGATCCCCCGGCTCTGGGTGAGGAAGTTGAGGAAGGTCGGGACCAGCACGAGGTAGTAGTCATCGATGCCGACGTTCACGTCGACTTCGAAGGCGTTGTAACTCCCCCGGCGGAAGCCTCCGCCGAGTAAGGCGTCAAAGTCCCCGATGCCCGTAGAGTAGAACCGCTCGGGGTCCGCCTCGGGTCCCCACTGGGGGGAAGGCGCCGGTGAATGGGGCGCCGGCGTGCCCGGCCCGAGCGCCGTGAAGCGGCCCCCGGCGAGCGTGACCGCGTACCGCGGCTGGCCAATGGCAGTCGCTCGAAGCTTCTCGAGACGCATGTGCCGGACGCGACGCTCATCGAGTTCCTCGCGGACGACCGAGACGAGCCCGTCGACCAGGTACTCGATGCCACCGGCCTCGGGCTTCTCCAGGATCATGACCACGTTGGTGTTGGAGTTCTCGACGAGGTCCTTCTGGAGCGCCATCACGAACTCTTCCATCTCGAGTCCGTACTTGTGCGTCACACCCTCGAGCGAATCGATGACGAGCAGCGCCTTTTCTGGCAGCACCGCCTCGATCCGGTTGTAGCAGTTCTCGACCTCCGGCATCGGATTGCGACGCAGCAGGGCGTTCAGCTGGGCCCGGTCGACCCGGGTGGGCGGTCCCCGCTCGTCGGAGATCGCCTGCATCACGTGACGGGCCGCGGTGATCTTTGCCCGCTGGTCCTCGGGCAGGTCCTGGGCGACGGCCTTATCCCGGGCGTGGAGCGTGTCGAGGAAGAGCTTACCGGCGTCCAGGATGCGGGTCCGGAGCTCGCTCGACCGGAGCCACGGGAATTGGCGGTACAGTGCGTCGTCGCTGACGCGGGTGGAGAGGTAGAACGACTGATTGGGCCGGCCCATCCGCTCGAGCAGCTCGAGACCGAAGGTCGTCTTGCCGGTACCGGCGCCGCCCTTCACGATCAGGGAGCGGCCGCCCTTTCCGCCCAAGAACGTGGAGACCTCGAGCGGGATGGCCCCGGCGGCAGCCCCGTTGTTTCCCTGCATCCGTGCGACCGACCTACGCCGACTTACCGGACGCCAAGACGCCCGGGCATCCGAATAATGGAGCCGAATAGAAGGTAAAGCTTTCGCCGACGCGGTGGGGATTTCGTTACCGGCTGGCCTCCGGAACGGCGGCTAATCTCGCGACCGCGTCGCGGCCGGCCGCGACGGCCCGGGCCAATGGCTCGCCCGGCTCGCCCTGGGCGGTCGCCGCGGAGGCGTTCCCGCCTCCCTTGCCGCCGAAGGCCGCCCGCATGGACTCGAGAACCACGTCGGCCGGCACGTGCGGACTCGACGAGCCGACGAACAGCAGCCCACGGCCCTCCGACTCCCCGGGCAGAATCACCACTCGGTCGGCCTGTCGGGTCAGCCGACGGGAGAGCTCCTGCAGCTGGCTCCGGGTCAGCGGCGAGACCCGCCCCACGGTCAGCGTTACTCGGCCGACGGCGGAGGTCGACCGATCATCGGCCTCGAGCTCCTCCGCAAGCTTCCCGAGGTCGCGTCGTTCTTCCTGCCGCCCCGCGCGCCGGATTTCTTCCAGCTCTCCCAGCAGCCGCGCGACGGCCGCGGGAACCTTTTCCGGCGGCACTCCCAGTTGCCGGGAGGCTTCGTGCAGCGCCGAATCTCGCTCCTCGCGGACGACCACCCCCCGGTCGCCGGCGACATAGGACAGACGGACGATCCCATCCTGGATCCGGTCCGTGGCGACGATCTGGATCGACCCGACCTCGCTGGTATGGGTGACGTGGGTCCCCCCGCACGCCTCGACGTCGAAGTTCTCGATCTCGACGATCCGGAGGTCGCGCCCCGGCACGGCCCCACCCTGGTAGAGCGTGAAGCCGAATCGCCGTTCCGCTTCGGTCCGGGGCTCGAAATAGCTCTTGACCGCCCGGTTCTCGGCGACGATCCGGTTTGCGAGTCGTTCCACCTCTCGCAGCTCCGTGGGCTGCAGGGGGCGGTAGTGCGTGATATCGATCCGGGCAATGTCCGTCCCCTTGTACGCGCCGGCCTGCCATACGTGGGGCCCGAGAACGCTCCGCAAGGCACCGTTCATGATGTGCGTCGCGGTGTGGTGAGCCATCAGCTGCCGTCGACGCTCCGCGTCGATGCGGCCATGGACCTCCTCGTTCGGCCGAAAATCGTGGACGCGCTCCAGGTGGTGGAAGACCCAGGGACCCTTCCGGGCGACCTCGGTGACCGCGATGTCGCCGAGATGGCCGGTATCGGTGATCTGCCCGCCGCCGGTCGGATAGAAGTACGTCCGGTCGAGGATCACCCAGCCGCCCTCGCTCCAGAGCACGTGGGCGCGGAACGACGACGTGTACGGATCCAGGTAGTACAGGGCCTCGGTCGCGGGCGTCGAGGCAGGCGGTTCCGGGAGCCCTGCGCCGGTCTCCGCATACTCGCGCTCGGGTTGGTCGCCCTCGTGCCGGGCGGCGACCCGGGCATAGAAGTCCTCCGGGATCGGCGGGGGGTTCCGCAGCTCCTCGACGGCGACGTCCGGCGGAAGCCCCAGGGAATCGTACCACTCGACGAGGTCGTTTCCGTCCACGGTCCGACCCTCCTTCGCAAAGCGCTCCTCCAGCCGACGGACCTGTTGCCGGCCCCGCTGGATCGACTCTTCGTAGCGCTCGACCTCGGCCTGGAGGACCCGGTGCAGGTCGTCGCGGTGCGCCCCGATCTCCGGGAAATCGCGAGCGAGCTCGTGCCCGCTCCGGTCGATGATCTGGAGGAAGTCCGGAGCGGCCTCCACCCGGGCGAGGATGCGGAGCATCCGACGGATGAGGAGTCGGGCATAGTACCCTTCCTTCGCGTTCGAGGGCACGACCCCATCGGTGAGCAGGAAGTTGATGGCGCGCGCGTGGTCTGCGAGGATCGCGGCCTCGCGAGGCATCAGCACGTTTCGAAGTTCCGAGTAGAACTCGCCGAACACGGCCTCGTAGGCGGTCGGCGTACCCTGGGACATCCACGTGAACCGTTCGAGACCGTATCCCGTGTCGACGACCGTGAGCGGCATCGGCTTGAGCCGGTCGCCGTCGCGCGTGTATTCCATGAAGACGAGGGTGGCGACCTCGAGGCCCTGCAGCCCGACGCTCAGCGACGGGCCGAGATTGCCGCCGCCTTCCCAGGCCTCCTCCTTGTACGAGATCTTCCGGGGGTCGACCCCGAATTCACCGGTCAGGTACGTGTGGCAGAGCTCGGTCGTACGGTCCTTGAAGTACACCTCGTGCCCCGGCTTGTTGAACGCGTGATGCGCCATCATTTCGAAGAGGGAAAAGTGCCGGCCGCTGCGGCCGATCTCCTCGAGGTCGTTGAGCCGGAGCGCCGGCTGGCTGATGGTGAGGGGGTTGGCCGGCGGAGGGATCTGGCCGGAGGTCACCCACGGCTGGAAGTCGTAGATGCTCGCCTGCACGAAGAACACGTCGTTCCGCCAGCGGGCCACGATCGGATACCTCCGGATGCGCGTGTGCCCGGCCCGCTCGAAGAAGGAGAGGAACGATTCCCGCATCTCCGACAGGCTGAGCGCCTGGTTGAACGGGGACGCCCCGACGAACGAGTAGGGAGTGCACGGGTCCTCCTGGCACCGCTCCAGATCCCCCTGGCTCCAGAATGCCGCCCCGCACGAGGTGCACGTCCGACGATGGAACCCCTGCTGGTGGAAGAAGGCGAGGTCGTACTCGGACGGCTCCATCGGTGCGTCGCCGAGTGCGGGTCGCACTAAAGGGATTTGGTCGCGCGCACCGACCTCGACGGACGGAGGCGCGGCGCTCGTCGCCGGCGGCCCTTTCCCCCGGCCCAGTCCTCCCTGCGCGGGGGCCGGCGGCCGTCCCGAAGGGCCACACCCGTGGCACAGTACTCCCGGATCGGGCAACGATCGCACAGCGGCCGATTCGGTCGGCAGATGTTCTGGCCGTGCTGCACCAGGACCGGGTTGAGCGGGATCCAGTACTGCGGAGGAACGCGGGCCACCAGCTCCCGCTCCGTCTGCTCGGGCGTCCGGGTTTTCACGAGGCCGAGCCGGTTCGCGATCCGGTGCACATGCGTGTCGACGGGCACCGCCGGGAGCCCGTACCCGAAGACGAGCACACAGTTGGCTGTCTTCGGCCCCACGCCGGGCAGGCTCAGCAGCGCCTCTCGATCCGCCGGGACCTTTCCATCGAACCGGGTGAGGATCTCCCGCGCCGTGGCGCGGATATGCTTCGCCTTCGTGCGGTAGTAGCCCGTGCCATAGACGAGCCGTTCCACTTTCGCCCGGGGCGCGGCGGCCAACTCTCGGGGCCCCGGATAGACGGCGAAGAGCTGGGCGCTGGCCCGGTCCGTGTTCTCGTCCCGGGTCCGCTGAGATAGGATCGTGCCGATGAGAACCTGGAAGGGATTCTCGGCGTGGTCCCGGAGATACGGAACTCGCCAGTCCCCTCGATGGTAGAAGGCGCTCAGCCGGTCCAGGATGACGTCCCAGTCGAACGGTTTCGGTTCGGTCATCGGCCCCGGTGGCCCCGGGGCGTCGCGAGCGGAACTTCCTGACCGGGGCCCCGCATCGCCGGGTCGGAGAGGTCCGGCTCGTCCGTGGGCGTGCCTTCGAGCGTGTTGAGCAGCTCTCCGGCCAGGTAGTCGCTGCCGACCGCGATCGTGTAGCCGTCGGCCCGGGTCGCGGCACGCGCCAGGGCGAGGCCCTCGCTGGCGGACCGGGCGACGACGACCCGGGGGAACCGGACGCGCGCGGCCCGGCGGATATCCTCCACGTCGGCGGTCCGGTCGGAGCGGATCGGGGTCAGCACGATGGAGCGGGAGAGCAGGGAGAGGGACTCGAACATCTCGTCGAAGCGTTTGCCCTGCAGGCAGCCGAACAGCAACCCATTCGCTTCCGGCTCGGAGAAGGGAAAGAGCTCGGTCAGGCTCTGCGCCACTGCGCGAGCGCTTTCCGGAGTGTGCGCCACGTCGATGAACAGCGGAGGATGGGAAGCGGCGAGGTCCAGCCGGCCTCGCCACTGCACCGAGCGCAGACCCCGGCGGATTGATTCCTCGGTGAGCGGTCGACCGATCGTCGGGCCGAACAGGTCCGACGCGGCGACGGCGAGTGCGGCGTTCCGGGCCTGGAAGTTTCCGAGCAGGGGGAGTTCCACGCCGGTGAGTTCCCGGTGCGGAGTCGTGATGTCCAGCTTCTGTCCGTGCGCGGAGAGCACCCGGTTGGCGATCTTGAGTTCCCGGTCGAGTCGCCAGATCGGGACTCCTTGGATCCCCGCCACCCGCGTGATCTCCCGGAGGGGCTCGTCCTTGCCTTCGCCGAGCACGAGCCGCATTCCGGGGTGCAGGATCCCGGCCTTCTCGTGGGCGATGTGGGTCAACGTCGGCCCGAGCACCTCGGTGTGCTCCAGCTCGATGGTCGTGATGACGCCGACCTTGGCGTCCAGAACGTTCGTGGCGTCGAGTCGGCCCCCGAGGCCCACCTCGATGACGGCCGCGTCGACGTGCTCATGCGCGAACCATTCGAAGGCGAGCGCGGTGGTGACCTCGAAGAACGTCGGAGGCCGCGGGATCCGGCCGGCACCGGCGAGCGACACCGCCAGTGCGCGGACGCGCTGGATGCCGTGCACGACCGCACCGGGGTCGATCGGCTTCCGATCGATCTGGATCCGCTCCCGGTAGCTCTGGAGGTGCGGCGACGTGAACAGCCCGGTCTTCAGGCCCGAGGACGTGAGGATGCCGGCCGTCAGGGCGGAGACGGAACCCTTGCCCTTGCTGCCGGCGACGTGGATCGTGGGGTACCGACGCTCGGGGTGGTCCATCGCCTCGAGCAGGCCCCGGATGACGTCGAGGCCGGGCTGCGCGCCGAAGCGCCGCAACTGGTAGAGGTGAGCGAGAGACTCCCGATACGCGTCGTCGGACACCGGTCGTCGCGCCTCTGTGAGGAGATGCGGGCTATAACGCTGCCCGGCGCGCCGGCCGCTTCGGTCGGGCCCTCAGAACATCGAGCGTTCGCGGTAGGTGCCGAAGACGTCCTGGAAGGCGTGGACGATCTCGCCCAGGGTCGCGTCGGCGCGGAGGGCATCCAGGACGGCGGGCATCGTGTTCCGCTCCGGGTCGGTCGCCGCCCGACGCAGCTGCTCCAGGGCTGCGGCGTGCTTGCGGACGGACCGCCGGGCCCGCAGCGACCTCAGGCGACGGGACTGCGCCCTGCGGGCCTGTTCGGAGATCTTGAGCCGGGGAACGGCCACGGGCTCGTCGACGGTGTACGCGTTGACGCCGACCACGCGGAGGTCGCCGGACTCCACCCGGCGCTGGTACCGGAACGACGCCTCCTGGATCTCCCGCTGGAAGAACCCGCGCTCGATCGCCGGCACGACGCCGCCCAGCTCGTCGATCCGGTCGAAATAGCGGTGGGCCGCGGCTTCGAGCTCGTCGGTCAGCCACTCGACGTAGTAGCTGCCGCCGAACGGATCGACGGACTCCGCCACGCCGCTCTCGTCGGCCAGGATCTGCTGGGTCCGGAGTGCGATGCGGGCGGCATCCTCCGTCGGCAGCTGCAGCGCCTCGTCGTACGAGTTCGTGTGCAGCGACTGCGTTCCCCCCAGGACGCCCGCGAGCGCCTGGACGGTCGTCCGTACGATGTTGAGCTCCGGTTGCTGGGCCGTGCAGGAACATCCGGCCGTCTGGGTATGGAAGCGCAGCCAGAGCGACCGTTCCTTGGTCGCGCCGAACCGGTTCTTCATCACGTCAGCCCAGATCCGCCGAGCGGCCCGGAACTTCGCGATCTCCTCAAAGAAGTCGTTGTGCGAGTTGAAGAAGAAGGAGAGACGGGGCGCGAACTCATCGACGTTCAGACCGCGACGGAGAGCGGCTTCGACGTAGCACATCCCATCCGCGAGGGTGAAGGCAAGTTCCTGCGCGGCGGTGGAGCCCGCCTCCCGGATGTGGTATCCGGAGATCGATACCGGGTTCCACTTCGGCAGATGCTGCGTCGCGTACTCGAGGGTGTCGGTGACGAGTCGGACGGCCGGCGCCGGCGGATAGAGGAATTCTTTCTGCGCGATGTACTCTTTCAGGATATCGTTCTGGGTGGTGCCCCCGAGCGATGCGGCGGGGATCCCCGACGCCTCCGCGGCGAGCGTGTACATCCCCCAGACGATGTTCGCCGGGCCGTTGATGGTCATGGACGTCGTCACCCGGTCCAGCGGAATGCCCCGGAGCAGCCGGCGCATGTCGTCCAGCGACGAGACGTTCACGCCGCACTTGCCGACCTCACCCAGTGCCTCGGGGTCGTCCGCGTCGATGCCGTAGAGGGTGGGGTCGTCGAACGCGATCGACAGGCCGGACTCTCCGTGCGCCAGGAGGTAGTGGAACCGCTGGTTCGTCGCTTCGGGGGTTCCGAAGCCGGAGAACATCCGCATCGACCAGGTCCGGCCCCGATACATCGTGGGGTGAATGCCGCGGGTGTACGGGAACTGGCCGGGGTATCCGATCCGGGCCGGGTCCGGGGATCTCGACGACGGAAGATACAGCCGGTCCACCGGCAGACCGCCCAGGGTTTCGAAGGTGTCCCGGCGCTCGGGGTTCCGGGCGAGGAACGGCCGCAGGGTTTCCTCCGTCCACCGCGTCTCGGCCTCGCCGACGGCGCCGGAACGCGTGGGCTTCGAACCCGGTGGGCTCTCTGCGGGCGGGTCGGCGGGACGGGTCGCCGCCATCGTACCTCCTACGGAGTCGCCGCGTTAAATCGATTCGGGCACGCGCAGCCCTACCAGGTCCGAGTGGCCCCGGCGCCAGACCCGGGTCCGAAGCGACCGGGCGAACCGGGGGAAGGCGTCCCCCGTCCATTGCGTGTTGTCGGCCAGCACGATCGATCCCGGTCGGAGCTTGGGCCGGATCGTCTCCAGCTCGAACGTCAGATGCGCAGGGGTGTGCCGGCTGTCGTGGAGGAAAATTCCCACGGAGGGCAGGCTCCGGACGACCGTCGGCAGTACCTCCTCGCTCCGGCCCAGGTGGAGGTCCCATCCCTTCCGATACAGCGGTGGGATCGCCCACCCACTGGACCTCCCGGGCGGGACGCTCACCTCCGACTCCCGAGGCCCCAGCTCGGCGCTCGCCTGAACCTGGGGAAGGTCGACGGAGTGGAGCGTCCCCCGCCGGTTGCGCCGGAGAGCGGCCAGGAAATGGACCGAAGAGACGCCGGAGGAGACTCCGGTCTCAACGATATGATCCGGACGAGTGGCCCGGGCGAGCGCGTAGAGTTCGTAGGGCGCCCGAAACTGGGCGTAGAATCGCCGTCCACCGGCCAGATGGGTCTTCCGAAGCGACCGGGCCAGCGAGACGAGGCTCGGAATCTCGGCGAGCCACGGCTCCACCTTTGCCGGCGGAACGCCCAGGAGCCCGGAGAGCCACCGCCGGTTCGGAACGGCACGCGCGTCTCCCAGCTGTCGGACCGTTTCCGCGATACGGGCCTCCAGGGACGGTCCGGCGGCCATGCCCGCCGCAAGCGCCCCGCGGGATTAGGGTTGAGGGCGTCCGTCAGCGACCGGGATGCTTCGGCTCCAGGTGGGCCTTTCGAACCATGAGCCGGTGCACCGAGCCCCGACTCTCGCGGACCTCGTCGTCGAGCACCAGGCGTTGCGTCCAGTCCGGCAGGTCCGTTACGAGCGTTTCGAACTCTCCGCCTTCACCGGCCACGTGAACCGGCCGGACCTCGCGGGATCGACGTTCGAGCTCTTGGACCAGCGCGAGGTCGAGACGGCGGCCGAGCAGATCCGGGGTCAGTGGCTCGGCGGCGAGATGAACCAGCCGAATATCGAGACCCGCGTCGACTTCGGCGCGCACCACGCGTCCGGGGTCCTTGCCCCACAGGGGGGTGTAGAGCGGCCGACCGAGATCGAACGTTACCGCGTGCAGCCGGCCCCATTGATAGGCGGAGGCGATGGCGCCGGCCACGACCGGCCCCCGGTGGTCCGAGAGGGCACGGCGCACGGCGTCCACTTCGTCGGCCCCGGAGCTTCCCTCGGCGCGTACCGTACGCGTAGGCTTGCCCCACGCCTGACCCTGCAGCGCGACCCACGACAGATTCGGCGTGTGGAACATCATCGACTCCGGGTCGGACGGCGCGATGGTCACGAGCTCGTCGACGTACAGTCCCTGGGTGTCCGCAAGATAGGCGGAGTAGATCGAGTCTTTTCCGCCGGAGACCAGCGCGGTTACCGTCATGGACCCACGCTCAGCCGGCGAGCAGACCCTGGCGCCACCGCGGGTACAGTTCCTGCAGATCGACCTCTGCCCGGACCTCGTCTCCCCAGCGGAACTGGCCGCCCATCGGCTCGACCGAGCCCAGACGGGCCACCGGGTGTCCCCGCAGAGCCCGTTCGAACGCCGAGACTCCGGATGGGCTCACCTCCACCACCCACCGAGAGCCTCCCTCCGCCGCTGCGGCAATGCTGGAGGCGGCGAGGCCGGTCGCCCGCAGGTCCGCCGAAAATCCCAATCCTCCTCCGAAGGCCATCTCGACGAGGGCGACCGCGAGTCCCCCGTCGGAGACGTCGTGGACGGCCCGGACAGCCCCCGATCGACCCGCGGCCAACAGAGCCTCACCGAGCGTACGCAGGCGACGGGGGTCCGTCGGCGGGATCGGTTGGCGTCCGATCGAGTGGAGGCGTGCGAAGAGGGATCCTCCTAGCTCCGGGTGGCTCGACCCTAGCAGGTACAGTGGGTCGCCGGCCGTCTTGAGGTCCTGCGTCGTGCACCGGCGAACATCGGGGACGACCCCGGTCGCCAGCAGGACGGGCGTCGGGGGAATGGCAGCGCCGAGGCCGCCGTTGTAGAAGCTGACGTTGCCGGAGGGAACGGCCAGGTCGAGACCTCGAGCTCCGTCGGCGAGGCCGCGCACTGTCGCGGCGAACTGGCCCAGCACCCGGGGATCCTCGGGGTTCCCGAAGTTGAGACAGTTCGTGAATGCGTCCGGCCGTGCCCCGACCGCGTACAGGTTGCGCGCGGCCTCCTCCACGACCCATCGGGCCCCCGCTCGGGGGTCCAGCGCACACGCCCACGGCTGCGCGGCTACGGCCAGGGCCAGGCCCCGCCAGCTCTCGGTTCGGGGGCGCAGAACCGCGGCGTCGCCATGGGACGGAGAGCCGACGGCGCCGTGCAGCGGCTTCAGGATCGTGTGACCGAAGACCTCGTGGTCGTACATCCGGATCACCGGCTCCCTCGACACCGAGTCCGGCGCAAGGACCATCTCTCGGACGAGGTCGCCGAGGGCTTCGTCGGGCACGCGCGCCGACGGACGCGAGGGTGGGGTTCTCGGCACTCGAGTGGGCCGATGCCGGGGCGCCGGCGCCACCCGGAAGCCGACATCCAGCTCGCCCGCCGGGCGACCCGCATGGAGGACGCGCTCGACAGGGCCGCGCGTTACGCGCCCAACATCGGACGCCGGGACGTCCCAGCGCCGGAAGATGGCGAGAACCGCCGGGAGGTCGTTGGGTCGGACGTCGAGGAGCATGCGTTCCTGCGACTCGGAAACCCAGATCTCCCAGGGGAGCAGGCCCGTCTCTCGAAGGGGGACCTGCGCCAGCTCGATCTCAGACCCGAATCCGCCGGCGTGCACGAGTTCCCCGGAGCAGGTCGCCAGGCCACCACCTCCGAGGTCCTTCAGTCCGCGTACCAGTTTCCGGTCGAACGCCTCGAGGCAGGCGTGGATCAAGGGCTCCTTCATGATCGGATTGCCCAGCTGGACCGCGCCGCGGGACTCGGTCTCGCTCCGCTCGGTGAGCTCCCGAGAGGCGAAGGAAACGCCCCCGATCCCGTCGCGACCGGTCAGGCCGCCCACCAGCACCAGCCGGTCGCCCACGGCACGCGCCCGGTTGGGGAGCAGACGGGCCCGGGGCAGGAACCCGACGCAGGCCACATTGACCAGCGGGTTGACCACATAGTCCCGGTCGAAGTAGATCCCACCGGCCACAGTCGGGACCCCGACTCGGTTGCCGTAGTCCCGGATGCCGGCGACCACCCCATCGAAGAGATACCGGGGACTCTTGATGCCCTCCGGCACGTCGGTCCGGCCCAGCGTCAGGGGGCCGAAGAACAGGGGGTCGGCCAGTGCGATCGGCTTCGCCCCGACGGCGAGGACGTCCCGGAGGATTCCCCCGATCCCCGTGGCGGCTCCGCCGTACGGCTCGACGGCCGACGGGTGGTTGTGCGACTCAATTCGGAGAGCGTACGCGTAGCCGTCCTCGAACGCCATCACGCCCGCATCGCCCGTTCCGAGGACGCGTCGCCGCGGTCGCAGCTTCCCGAATGCGGCCTTCAGGAACGGTCGGGAACTCTTGTAGCTGCAGTGCTCGCTCCAGCTCTGGGCGAGGCCGGCGAGCTCAAGGTCGGTGGGCTCGCGCCCTACGCGACGGAAGTAGGCCTGGATCCGGGCCAGTTCTACCCCGTCGAATCCCAGGCTGAGCCGCCGGGACATCTGTGCGAGCGCGGTTCGCCGCTCCCTGCGAACCGGGATTGTGGTGACCCCCGGTGCCCACGGGGAACCGAGCCCGGGTGCGCTCGGCAGCATCGACCTCCTCAGTCCAGCAGCGGGGTCACGGTCACCCGATGGATGACGGGGTTCGCGAGCAGGCGATCGACGGCCTCCCGGGCGAGGGCGTCCGCGCGGCTCCGGTCGACCCCGTGGAATTCGAGGACATAAACTCGCGCGGTGGAGACCCGCGCAACCGGGGCGATCCCGAGCAAGCCGAGCGATTTTTCGACCGTTTCGGCCTCGGGATCCATCACTCCGGCCTTGAGCTCCACCCGAACCTCGATCCGGAGCGCCTGGTCCTGCGTTCCCATCAGAATCGCTCGGCGCTTCGAGCCGGTCCGCGCATATTAGGTCTGATGGCCGAAACCGGCCCCTCGCCGCGCCTCCGGCACCGGGGAAGAACCGGCCCCAAAATCGTCGCCCAAAGACCTAAATAGGGGACATTTTTCGGACCGAGGGTCTGGGGGTTGGGGTGGAGGAGCTCATCTGCAGTGTCGAGTTTCTGCGGAGCCGCAGGGAACTCGTCGCGCGCGTTTCGAGCGAGGCGGGGGGAGTGCGAGAGTATCGTGCACCCGCCGCCGGTCAAGTGATCGAACAGGTGGTCGACGATCTCCAAGAGGAGTTCGAGTCGGCCCCGGTGACCTGACGAGGGTCGTGCCGGACACGGGATCACCCGCCACCGCCAGCGCCGGAGATGCAACTGTCGGCTCAGTAGGGAAGTAGGAGGCGAACGGATCGATGGATAAACCTGGAACGAAGAGCAAGGGACCGGTCAGTGGAGCCGTCGAGAGCGCGTTCACCAAGGTCTGGGGGGACGAGCACGTCACCGCGCTCATCGCGCTCAAGGTCGAGACCGCCGAGGCGGACGGAGTCGCCGCCGAGGTCGCACGGTTCACCGAGGCCGAGGACGTGTTCCTCGTCACCGGCGATACCGACATCATGGTCAAGGTGACGTTCCCACACTACGAGGAGCTGAAGGAGTTCGTCCTGCACCGGCTCCCGGTCGTCAAGGGAATCCGCGAGACGAAGACGCTGCTCGTCGTAACGGCCTACAAGGAAGGAGGCGAGGCCCGTCGCGCGTGAGCGCGGGGCTCTCGAACGTGCCGTGACGGCTGCGGATAGCCGCGCCGTGCCGCCGACCGCCGGCGACTCGGCGATCGGTGCCACCAAGTCCGGTCAGCTGGAGCGCATCGCGCAATCGCTCGCCGCCCTCAGCGAGGACGGGTCCGTGCCCCGGAACATCCGTCGCGGCGCGCAGTCCGCGCGCGACGAGCTTCTCAAGAACGCGGTGGCGCTCGACGTCCGAGTCGCGAGCGCGGTCTACGTGCTGGACGACCTCGCCAACGACTCGAATCTTCCCACGCATGGCCGAACCGCCATCTGGTCGATCATCTCGAACCTGGAGAGCCTTCAGTGAGCTGCGCGCGGCGAAACGTGAAATATGCGCCTCGGGTCGTGACTGGTCGGAGCGATCGCGGGCCCGTAGCTCAGTTCGGTAGGTCGGCGGGTACGCCCGTCGGCCCGACACAGAGCATCTGGCTTTTAACCAGGCGGTCGGGGGTTCGAACGAGCGCCGCCGTACCGACTGGGCGCGCACTCCGGACATCCCCCCGGGCCCGTTCCGCTCCGCTGGAGTCCGCATGAGTCCCTCGCGCGCCCGAGCACCCCGGAAATCCGCCAAGAGCGCAAAGGCACCGCCCCGTCGGGAATTCCAGACCCATCACCTGATCCCTCCGCACGAGCTCTTGACCGAGGACGAGGCCCGGCAGGTGCTGGCCGACCTCGCCACGCCGGTCGAGCGGCTGCCGAAGATCCTGGCCGCCGACCCCGGGCTTCTCACGAGTTCCGAGGTCCGCGCCGCCCGCGAGTCGGGCGAACCGCTCGCCGGTCGCATGGTCCGCATCCGTCGGCCGTCCCCCACGGCCGGCGAGGCGATCACGTACCGCGTCGTCATCACCAACCTGGGGGACTAACGAGGTTCCATTCATGCGAGAGATCGTAGACGCCTTTTTCCGGGAGCGCTCCACCGTCAACCACCACCTGGCGAGCTTCAACGACTTCCTGCCGACCCCTGACAATCCGAACTCGCGGATGCAGCGGATCGTCGATGAGGCCCGTGTCAGCGAGGACTCGACCGACCGGGGAGTCATCCGGCTGGATGTCCAGAAGACGAAGAGCTCCATCTACGTCCGCGTCGGACGCCGGCGCGATCCGCGGGGACAGCTCGACGTGAACTCCGAGCCGACGGTCTTCGTCGGTCAGCCGTTCGTGAAGGAACCGGTTGGCTCGAAGCCGACCCTCACACCGATGGAGGCCCGGCTCCGGAACCTGACCTATCAGGCACCCATCTACCTCCGGGTCACCGTCGTCGAGAACGGCGTGGAACGGGCGCCCGAGGATGTCCACATCGGCGACCTGCCGATCATGGTCAAGAGCCGGCCGTGCAACCTGCACCAGGGCAACATCGAACGCGACTCGGGCTTCCCGCTGTCGGCCGAAGAATACCGGGCGAAGCTCGTCGAGTACGGCGAGGACCCGGCCGACCCCGGCGGCTACTTCATCATCGGCGGGACCGAGCGCGTGATCATGAGTCTCGAGGACCTCGCGCCGAACCGGATCTTCGCCGAGTTCAACGAGCGGTACGGGACGCCCATCGAGAGCGCGAAGGTCTTCTCGCAGCGCGGCGGCTACCGGTCGCTCACCGTCGTCGAGAAGAAGAAGGACGGCGTGCTCCACGTCTCCGTTCCGAGCGCGTCGGGACAGATCCCGCTGGCCATCCTGATGAAGGCTCTCGGGATGAAGAACGACGAGGAGATCTATCAGGCCGTCCTCGGCGAACTCCTCCCGCTGGACGAACCGTTCGTCCAGACGATGAAGCACCTGCTCAATGTCAACCTCGAGGAGTGCATCTCGAAGAAGCTCTACCCGCCGGAAGGGATCCTGACGACCGAGGACGCCCTCCTGTACCTCGAAAAGAAGTTCGCGACCGGTCAGGCGAAGGAGTACCGGCAGCGCAAGGTCGACGGCATCCTGGACCGTTCGCTGCTCCCGCACCTCGGCGACACGAAGACGGACCGCCTCAAGAAGGCCCTCTATCTGGGTCGAATGGCCCGTACCGTCCTCGAGCTCAACCTCGGACAGCGGGGCGAGGACGACAAGGACCACTACGCGAACAAGCGCCTCAAGCTCGCGGGCGACCTCATGGAGGATCTCTTCCGCGTCGCCTTCACGATGCTGCTGAAGGACCTCAAGTACCAGCTCGAGCGGTCCTTCGCCCGGAAGAAGGACCTCCGGATCGCCTCGGCCATCCGGCCGGACTTGCTGACCCAACGGCTCGTCCACGCGCTCGCCACGGGCAACTGGGTCGGTGGCCGCGCCGGCGTGAGCCAACTGCTCGACCGGACGAGCCACATGTCCACCATTTCTCACCTGCGCCGGGTCACGAGTCCGCTCACACGGTCCCAACCCCACTTCGAGGCCCGGGACCTGCACCCGACGCAGTGGGGCCGGCTCTGTCCGAACGAAACGCCCGAGGGACAGAACTGCGGTCTCGTCAAGAACTATGCCCTCTGCGTGGACGTTTCCGAGGGTGCTGACGAAGAGGAGGTCGCGCTCATCCTGCGGGACCTGAACACTCGGGAGATCGGTCCCGAGGTCTTCCAGGAAGCCGCCGCTCCGCGCGGCAAGCGGGCTGCGCGGGTCTACGTCAACGGGAACCTCATCGGCCTCCACTCCAACCCGACCGAGCTCGTGCAGGAGATCCGTGAGCGTCGGCGCTCCGGAACGCTCTCCCCGACGCTCGGCGACCGGATCTACGAGATCAACGTCCGCAGCGACCAGCGGATGAACGAGGTCATCGTCCACTGCGACTCCGGCCGTCTCCGCCGGCCGCTCATCAGCGTCAAGGACGCGACGCCCCGGGTGACCCGCTCCGACCTCGACGAGCTCGCGCGGGGAACGCTCTCCTACACCGACCTGATCCGTCAGGGCAAGGTCGAGTGGCTCGATGCGGAGGAAGAGGAGGACACGCTCGTCGGCGTCGACGCCTTCCAGCCTCCCGAGCGCTGCCCGAGCTGCCAGAAGGCCCTGTCCCGCAGCGACATTCGGTGGGTCTCGGCGGGCGAGAAGAAGGACGCCGCCGACGTCGAGTGCGGCCGCTGTCACCACGTCTTCACGACACCCTCGCTGCTGCGGAAGGAACACACGCATCTGGAGATCGACCCGAACCTGATCCTCGGGGTCTGCACCGGCCTCATTCCCTACGCGGAGCACAACTCCACCCCGCGGAACACCATGGGCTCCGGAATGGCCAAGCAGGCGCTCGGAGTCGAGTCGGTGAACTACCGCCGGCGGCCGGACACGCGCGGCCACCTGCTGCACTACCCCGAGGCACCGCTGCTGCGCACGCAGACAATGCGGTACGTGCAGTTCACCGAACGGCCCGCCGGCCAGAACTTCGTCGTCGCGGTGCTGACTCACGAGGGCTACAACATGCAGGACGCCCTCGTCTTCTCGCAAGCCGCGATCGACCGAGGCCTCGGACGTTCCTCGTTCTTCCGAACCTACCGCGGGGAGGAGCGCAAGTATCCCGGTGGCCAGGAGGACCGCTTCGAGATCCCGCGACCCGATGTCGCCGGGGCGCGCGTCGATACGGCCTACCGGAACCTCGGCGAGGACGGTCTCATCTATCCGGAGCTCGAGGTCACCGAGAGCGATGTCCTCGTCGGCAAGACCTCGCCGCCGCGATTCCTCGAAGAGAAGACGGACCTGCTGACGCCGCAGAAGCGTCGCGAGACCTCCGTCACGGTCCGGGCCGGCGAGTCCGGCTGGGTCGACAGCGTCATCCTGACCGAGGGAGAGAACATCTCGAAGCTCGTCAAGGTCAAGGTCCGGAATCAGCGGGTCCCGGAACTGGGCGACAAGTTCGCCTCCCGGCACGGCCAGAAGGGCGTCGTGGGGCTCATCGTTCCCCAGGAGAACATGCCATACACCCGCGACGGCATCACGCCCGACCTCATCGTCAACCCGCACGCCATTCCATCGCGCATGACGGTCGCCCACGTGCTCGAGATGTTGGGCGGCAAAGTCGGCTCGCTCGAGGGCCGATACATTGACGGTACGCCGTTCTCGGGAGAGCGCGAGGAAGCGCTCCGGGAGTCGCTCAAGTCCCTCGGCTTCCACCCGTCCGGCCGGGAAACGTTCTACGACGGAGTCACCGGCCGGCGTCTGGACGGCGAGGTGTTCGTCGGCGTGATCTACTACCAGAAGCTCCACCACATGGTCGCCGGGAAGATGCACATGCGTTCCCGGGGCCCCGTGCAGATCCTGACCCGGCAGCCGACCGAGGGTCGGTCCCGGCAAGGGGGTCTTCGATTCGGAGAGATGGAGCGGGACTGTCTCATCGGCCACGGCGTGGCGATGGTGATCAAGGACCGGCTGCTCGACGAGTCGGATGGCACGATCCAGTACGTCTGCGGCAACACCGAGTGCGGCCACATCGCCATCCCGGATGCCCGGACCGGATCGCTCCGGTGCCCGAGCTGCGGCAACACCTCGTCGATCTACCCGGTCGAGATGAGCTACTCGTTCAAGCTGCTCCTGGAGGAGCTGATCAGCCTCGGCGTGATCATGCGGCTCCAGTTGGAGGACATGCGCTAGGAGGGTCGAAGATGGCGCAGGGATTGTCCAAGCGGATCAAGAGCCTCCAGTTCGCCTTCCTGTCGCCGGACGAGATCCGGCGGATGAATGCGGTCAAGGTCATCACGGCCGACACGTACGACGACGACGGCTATCCGATCGAGATGGGTCTCATGGACCTCCACCTCGGCGTCATCGAGCCGAACCTGCGGTGCCGGACCTGC
>JASHOK010000041.1 GCA_030041175.1 Thermoplasmata archaeon
CTGTCCGGCGATGAGAACGGTTCCGGGGCCGAAGGAGTGGCCGGGCGCCGCTGAGAAGACGAGGATCTGCTGGTCCTCGGTGTCGGTGGCGTTGTCGTAGGCGAGGAAGAGCGTTCCATTCGGGGCGAAGGCCAGGGACGGCAGGAACGCCGAGGTCGTGGTCGGCGCCCCGACGGGCTCCGGGACGGTGTACCGGACCCCAGCATCGAACGAGTAGCTTACGAAGACCTGGGTGGTGAACGTCGGCAGGCTCCCATTTTCCGCGGGCGGCGCCTCTTCGTCCAAGCCTTCCCAGGCCACGGCGATCGTGCCGTTCGGCGCGGTGGCGACGGTGGGGTCGTCCCCGAACTGCCCGGCCCATGCCGACCCCGCCGCATACTGATCGACGGCCACGTTGGCTCCTGCCGTCGGCGTTGGAGGCGGCTTGGGCTGCGCGTACACGAGCGGCAGGAGGATCGCGAGGGTCACCACCACAGCGGTGACGATGACGAGAATGACCGAGTAGAGGCGGGTCCGAGAGGGCTTGGGAGGCGTCGGGCCCTCCGATGCCACTTGTCGCCGAGAGGAACGCTGGGCTTATACTTGCAAGGACCGCGCGGGACGTCCGTGGAGGGCAGCGCGTGGGTCAGTGTACCCGCGTGGCCAGCCGCCGGATCGACCCGACGGAGTCAGACAGCGACAGCCCGCCGAAGTCGAAGATTCCCAGCAGCTCATCGACGCCGGCGTCGCTCAGGGCCTGGGCTCCTTCTTCGACCTGGTTGAGCCCGCCGAGCAGCGCGAGACCGTGCTCCTCGAGTGACTCCGCCGAGGCACTGTCGGGATGGGCCTCAACCTTCTGCTGAAAGAACGTGCTCTGGTTGGCGAGCCGGCTGTCGAGGTACCGTTGAAATGCCAGACGCGCCCGGTCCGGCGACGGCCCCGCATATACGTGAACGGCCGCCGATACCGTGGCATCAGCCCCGGAGGGGAGAGCGGCCCGATACTCGCGGATCTCGGCCGCGAGCTCCGAGAGGTCCCCGACCGTGGCATACGGTATGAGGGCAAGTGAGAGTCCCTTCCGCGCGATGTGGGGAAGCGCCTCCCGACGCTGAGCCGCCACCCAGATCGGCGGATGAGGCTGCTGCCGCGGGACCACATTCAGCCGAACCGGCGTCGAGAGTGTCCGCTCCGTCCGCACCTCCTCGCCCCGGAACGCGGCGAGGATCGTATCCAGCGCCCGGTCGAATCGCTCGCGCTTCTCGCGGGGGTCGATTCCGAAGCCGGAAAATTCGGCCGGAATGTACCCGCTGCCCACGCCCAGGTTGAGCCGTCCGCCGACGAGATGGTCGAGGAGAGCGTACTGCTCCGCGATCTCGATAGGAGCGTGGAACGGGAGGACGCTCACCAGGGAGCCCAGCCGCACGCGACGCGTCCGTGCGCCGATGGCGGCGAGAAGGACCGGCGGCGAGGGGCAGAGCCCGGTGGGGAGGAAGTGATGCTCCGCAACCCATACGGTAGACAGCCCAGAGCGCTCCGCGGCCTCCGCCAGGGACAGAACCTCGCTGTACCGGTGACGTGCCGAATACTCGGGCCCTGGGGGATAGGCATCCACGACCGAGAAGACACTGAGTTGCACGCCGCGACGATTCGCCCGGGACCTTAAGCCCGGCCCGGGGGAGCAGACCCTCGCGATTGGGGAGAAACGGCTATCTCGCCCGGCCCGGGTCGAGACTTCACGGGCTGGTAGATCAGTTCGGAAGATCGCCGGTTTTGCAAACCGGAGGGCTCGGGTTCAAATCCCGACCAGTCCACTCCCTGCCTCCGAGCGAGGCATCGCTCCGGTCCGGTAACCGGCCCGTCGTCCCCCCCGCCGCCGGTGGCGTCATAACGACCTCCGGACTCACCGGCCCGTGCCGCAGACGTACGTCCCGTTGCCAGGGAACCGGAAACTTCGAGTCGAGGAGGCTGGGGATCCGCACGGAAAAGCGGTCTTCTACCTTCACGGAACACCGGCTGGCGGTCTGCTCGACCCGCGCTGGGGTACGGATGCCGCGCACCAGGGAATTCGGCTGATCGGATACGACCGTCCGGCGGTGGGCGATTCAAGCCCGGTGCCCGGGCGGCGGGTTGCTGATGCGGCCGCCGATGTGGCTGCTATCGCCGACAACTTCGGGATTTCCCAGTTTGCCGTATGGGGGATTTCAGGCGGTGGACCACACGCGCTAGCCTGTGCCGCCCTGCTGTCGAAGCGCTGCGTCGCAGTCGCGAGCCTCGCCTCGCCCGCGCCACCCGAGTATGGGCCGGCCTCGCGGGCGACCCGAGTGAACAAACATGTGCGCTGCGATCCCCTGCCGACGGCCTCCCAACAGGAGGCTTGGAAGTCGGAACATCGGGAGGAGGATCTCCGAGGCACGAAGTCGACTCTCGCCGGTCTGGAGGCGCTCGCGGCTGACCATTTCACGCTGAAGCGTGGCTTCTACCGCCTCGTGCTGCCCCGGTACATCGGGCGGGTGGAGGCGCGGTCCCTGTCGACCGCCTGCGCACAATGGTCCTCCTCGAGCATCCGGTGGGCCATCCAGCACGGCATCGACGGCGCCGAGGATGACGAGATCGCGATTTACCACCAAACGTGGGGCTTCGATCTCGCCTCAATACGGATGCCGGTACTCCTCTGGCACGGAGAGCAGGACCAGTTCGTGAACGTCGCGGAAGGACGCTGGCTTGCCGCCAGGCTTCCGGGCGCGGAGGCCCGGTTCCCGGCGGACGACGGGCATGTGAGTCTGGCGGAGTACCGGATTCCGCTGGTTCATCGCTGGCTACTCGACAGGTTCGACGGCAGCCGTAGCAGCGTGACGTGACGTTCGGCCTAGGAGGGGTGTTTCGTCACCTTCGAGACGATTCAAGAGCCCGGGCTCGGCGTGGAGGACCGTACCATGTCGAAGCCGGGAAAGACGCGGGTCGCGCGTGCCTCGTCGCCAATCAAGGTACTGTTCGTGGCGGGCTTTGGTCCCATTGTCCGGAACGCAGCGGAGAGCCGGGCGCTCTACGTCGACACGCTCCGCCTTCCCTTCCACGAGTCGACCGACGGCTATCTGCACACCGAAGAGCTGAGCGGAGCGAAGGCGTTCGCCCTGTGGCCCTTGTCCCACGCGGCGGAGTCGTGTTTCGGGGCAACGACCTGGCCCGGCGATCTGCCAGTACCTCAGGCCTGGATCGAGTTCGATGTGTCGAACGTTCGCCGGGCATCCGACGAGCTGGTCCGGCGCGGTTACCGGTTGCTCGTCACGAACCGAAAGGAGCCTTGGGGCCAGACGGTGACGCGGCTTCTGAGTCCGGAGGGGCTCCTCGTTGGGTTGACCCACACACCCTGGATGCGAACCAAGGGCTGAGTTCGGGAGGCGGGGGTCCGGGCGCGGCCTACCGCGTTCAGAGACTCCGCCACAGGTAATACGCGGCGTGGGACCGGTAGGGGACCCAGGCTCGGGCGTGTCGTTCCACCGTTCGAGGCGCCGGCACTACCGCATACTTCCAGGCCTTCCCGACCGCCTTGCGTACCCCGAGATCGCCGGAGGGAATGACGTCGGGGCGATGGAGCGAGAAGATGAGATACATCTGCGCCGTCCATTCACCGATTCCCTTCACGGCCGTAAGCGACTCTACGACCTCTTGATCGGTCTGCCGGGGTAGCCGGCGGAGGTCGAGGCGCCCCGACGCGACGCGCCGGCCCAGATCCCGGAGGTACCGCATCTTTTGCGGAGAGACCCCCGCCGCCCGTAGGACGCCCGGCGAAACCGCCGCGAACCACGTGGCGGGTGGGAAGCCCCTGCGCCCGTAGGCGCGCCGGAGGCGGCGGAGGATGGCATCTCCCGCGGCGCCGGAGATCTGCTGATAGATGATCGCCTGTGCGAGCGTCGGGAAGCCTGCGCCGCGAGAGGGGAGCGGCCGGGCTCCCACCGCCCGGATCACTCGGGCCAGGACGGGGTCCGACCGCGAGAGGTGAGCCGCCACCTCGCGAGCGGCCGGTGGGGAAGGAGCCATGCGACGCGACACGGCGGGCCAGCGATAACGGCTCCCGATGTTCGGGACCACCTGCGTTATGGAGCCGGCCGCACTGCAGACCCGATGCGCGCCGCGGTGGTGCGGGTATGGGGCCAGCCGCTAGTTCTCGATGAAGTAGACACTCCCCATCCGGGCCCGGGCGATGTCCGGGTACGCCTCACGGTGTCCGGAGTCTGCCACAGTGACGTGCATCAGTGGAAGGGTGGCTGGCCGGCGGAACGTGCGGTCATGGAGTCGCTCGGGATCCGGATCTTGGGTCACGAGGGCGTCGGGCTGGTCGACGAGCTCGGGCCCGGCGCCTCCCGACTCCGGCTGGGAGATCGCGTGGGCGTTCCGTGGATGAACTCCTGGTGCGGCGCCTGCGACGTGTGCCTCACGGGGTATCCGCAGTGGTGCCCCAACAGTCGGACCACCTCGGTGAGCGTAAATGGGACGTTCGCCGAGTACGCGACCGTCTCGGAGCGCGCAGCAGTTCCGGTCCCGGCCACGATCGAGGATGCGGATGCGGCCCCCCTGATGTGTGCCGGCGTCACCGCCTACGGCGCGGTCCGCCGTCTTGTCTCAGAACTTCGGATCCCGCCCGGCAAGATCGTTGCCGTTGTCGGAGGGGCTGGTGGGCTCGGTCACTATGCGATTCAGATCGCCAAAGCGCTGGGGTACCGGGTGGCCGGCGTGGACGTCGGACCCGAGAGGGTCCAGTTCATGGCCCGACTGGGTGCGGAGTGGGCCCTCGATGCGTCCGAGGCCAAGGACCGAATTCGCAAGCTCGGTGGGGCGGATGCCAGTCTGGTCTTCACTCCAAAGATCGCCGGATACGAGCTCGCGCTCAAGCTGACCCGGCTGGTCGGAGGCGTGGTCGCCGTGGGCATACCCGATCCCGCCGAGGGCCCGCTTCCGGTCACACCCTCCGGACTCATCTCCCACGGTACCCGAGTGATTCCGACCAGCGTGGGGGTCACGCATGAGTTCGAGGAGTTGTTCCAGCTCTACGACCGGGGCCTGGTCCGCGGCCATGTCGCTCGTCGAGGAACCCTGGGCGACCTCTCGACGATCCTCCAGGACATGGCGGAGGCCAAGTACGTCGGTCGGGCGGTCGTCAGCCTTTGAGCCTGTGACTTCGCTCTCGTCCACCTCGAAGCAGCGGGACGGGGTGTAGTGGCCCGGAGCCGATGGGGGCTTCGAGAGAGCTTTTCTCCCGGTGCTTTGGGACCTTGGTCAAGCCCTTGCGCTCTCCGGCGGGCATCCCTTCACAGGTTCGACAACAAAGTCTCGCTCGACACCTGTACCTGGCTCCAGCTTGGGCTGCGTCCGCGTTCGGGGGGCCATTCCTTGTAACCCCGTTGCCCCGAGGTCGATGCGGTGCCAAAACAGCCCGGAAACGACGACCCCGAGGCGGTAGGCTAGGAGCCTGGCCAAGAGGTCGTTAATCCAGGTAGTCGGGTTCTTGGACGGCAGCGGCTCCCCTGGGTTTCTCTTGATTGCAGGGCAGACTCCCTCGGCGTAGAAGCGGGGATGATGGCAGGTCTCCGACACATCGCACAGGAGCTGGATCTTGTGGTGGACGCCGCGTCATAGCCGCGAGCTGTTGATTTCCCGGTGATGGGGGGTTGTCGTCCTGCGCGTGTCCCGGGACTTGAGGTTTAGTGCAAGTCAAACTCCGGATCCTCTTCGAGGGCACGCTTAGATCGCCTGGTGTAGGCATTGTCGGCGCAAACGGTCGACCGGAATTTACAATCTCCTCCTAGTAGCTGTTGTGAACCCCCTTCGTGAGAGTCCCGCGCGACTACCTCGGAGGAATGCACTACTTCGTGGGGCCAGCCTGAACGCCCTAGCCTTACAAAACTCGTACTACTGAAGCACCCTCCACGAAAGCTCAAGCGCCCGAGTCACACAGCGCGGATGGAGAAGCGCCTAGGAATCTCCAAACAGGCTTGATCCGAAGCCGCCGTTACAATGGTCATCGATGTACCGTGGGACCAGAAGCCCGACAGGACTTATGCACCCCGGACGTGTGCGGACCTTGCTGCGCTCGCGGGAAGGTAGCGATGCTAGCGAAAACAACAGAGGCCCCTTCGGTCCGAGCCCGAACCTCTTCGTACCTCGTGTGTTGCACGAAGAGGCTCCAACGCAAGGCTGCAGGGTGCGTAACGAGAGGTGCCGGATTCAGGCTCATTGTAGTCTTGCTAACCTCTGCGATCGCACTGAGTGCTGCCAGTTGTTCCAGAGCCGGTATACCTTTCGCCTCTGTCTCCTTGACTCAGCCCCCTGCCTCCGACAACCAAGTTATAACGGCGATTATCGGTGCGACGGAGCCTCACCCCACCGCTGTAGCCCGAGACACCGATGGCGACGGTTCTCTACAACTCGGAACAGTGCCTCCCCCGCCGGGGCTCGGTTGCTACGCACTTGAAAACAGGTCGTGGGAAGCCAAGCCCTGCTTCTCGGCCTCGAACAGTTCGGAGGTGCCAACCGAAGGGGGTGCGGTGGGGGTCCAGGGGTTGAATGCCGGATCGAACGAGGGCGAGAGTCTAGTTGGGACAGAGGTAAAGGTCAGTTTCTCCCAGTTTTCAGGAGAATCAGACTCGAAGTTCGGATCGAACGAGTGGAGCATACAGGCAAACACCAACGACTTCGTCGGATCTAACGGGGCCGACGATTGGGTCCAGTTTGTAGAGCAGAACGCCGCAAGCACCGCCAGGATGTGTGTATGGAGCTGGGACCTCTCCACCAATAGTTCCACTTCCTCGTGCGTCAGCACGCTTCATCAGGGCTTTTCAACCTCGGCCAACGGCTTCACAGTGGAGGGATACATCACAAGTACCGGGGCTCTTGGGGGGTTGTATATCGGTCCGGGCGGTGGCGAATGGTCGGTAGCAACTACCGACCTGTACGACCTTGCGCCGAACTGGAGCAGCGCCAGTGGAACGGTTCTGGGCTTGAGCAGTGGAAGCGAAGCTGTCTTCTCTGCCCCGGTTTCCGAGAGCACGCTCCTCCTTGGCTACTACGTTTACACCCCGAGCAGCGTTTCCTGGCCAGTTGAGGTGGTCACTGCGGAGACCAATAGCCTAGACGAGGGTACGCCGGTGACGTCCTGTTCATACACATCTGGCGATCCGGGCTACGTGTGCTCCGCGACGACGCCCTCATCCGAATGAAACGGCGATCGAAGGGACTGCCCCTGTACAGCGGCCTGGTCTTGACGGGCACCTATCGAACATCTCGGAGGCCAAACGAGCAGGCCGTGGCCCTCTCTTCCTCGCAACGGAATGCGGCGCGGCGTTGCTCACAAAATCTCGATGGATTCAGGACCGTGCTGGAGGTCCCGCGACCCCCGGAAGGGTCCCCGTGATTTTCCGCGGCCGCCCGCAAAGTACCCCGTCCGGTTGGCGATCCCTTTCGTGTTGAACTCCCAAGGGCGGGCAATTCGGGGTGCGGTTCGAAAAGATTACAGGAGACTAACGCTGGAGGGCTAATATGCCGGAAGCGTCGTCGCAAGTTCCGGCCAGTGCCCAGAATTCTACCGCCGCTGGTTCGTCGCCCCGGGCGCTCGACAAACTGTTGGGCCGAATCAGACGACCAGCCGGTTCAACGGTCAGCCTCGTCGGGGCGATCATGTTCGGTTCCGGGCTTCTATTCTTGGGCTGCACCGAGTATTGGCTTGTCTACGTGGTCCCGTTTGCGACGAACCTTCGAGCCTACTATGGCTACGAACTCATAGCCGATGTTCTCGTCGGCACCGGGGTTCTGGTTCTCGCGATTGGCTGGGCCCGACTGCAGCTGTCCGGCACCCTGCTCGGTCGGTCCGTAGTCTTTCCGTCGCAAAAGGTCCTGAGAGAGGGCGCGGCGTTGGCTATCGCTGGGGGCGTTGCGGTGTTAGGCATTTTCCTATTCATCGCCGTCCTCAACGGAGTAGCGGCGACCGGAGGCACGCCGCAGCTCTCGATCCCTCAGGGCGCGGAACCGCTGATTCTCTGGGTCGGTGGGGCCGCGAGCATAGCCTGGGGGATCGGGGCGTTCGGGGTTCGACCTTTTGTCGGGCCGCCGGACCGGTAACTCGATGATTGGTCCCATCGAGTCGCTCTGTGACGCGGCTATGCGCGAACGATCATAGGGCGGCTTAAGGGACCTACGGCGCAAGGAGCTCACGACCTACCCAAAAGCGGAAAGAGAATCCTAAGCCGCCCCGGTGTAAGTATATAAGTCGTCGGACAATTGGCAGACGTTCGTGTTTATCGATAGCGATACGGGCTCCAAGTCCACAGAATGTTCAAATAGTTTGGCGGGCAAGCGGCGGTCGGTTCCGTAATGGACGAAGCCACAGGAGGAGAAGATGATCTTCGACCTTGTCGCGAAGGCCACGCTCACCGAGCGGTATGGCTCGCGGTCGAAGCCCCTGCGGCCGTACCGGGACTACGCTGAGCTCGAGGTTCGCGGGGAGGATCCCCGCTCGCTCCGGGCTCTGGGATTGCTCAGCGTGCGGAACGCCACCCGACCGGCACCGGCCGTCCTCGACGAGCCGGCCCGGTCGGAGGGCGTCCCGTCCCGCCGGACGTTCCCCTCCTCCGTTCCGGAGTGAACGGGCGTAGAGCGGCCCCTCGTCCGAGGGGGGGCCACGAGACCGGACGGCGCAGCGAGGCCGACCGCGGGACGTCCACTCGGGGGGGCTCCCCTTCGAACGACGAACCCGCAACACGGACAACGGCGTGAGCCGGACGGCTCGACCGCCGCTCTCGGCGCCAGCCGTCAGGTATTAGCTCCGGGAGAACTGAACTCGTTACCCGGCAGTGGTAGCTCAAGCAGAGGCCGCTCCGGCGGCGCCGGTCCCGCTCCATGGGCGGTCCTCAATCCTCGCGCTCATCGCGGGGGCACTCGACGGTGTGGAGCGCGGGGAGGGGAAGCTCATTCTCGTGTCCGGGCCGACGGGCATGGGAAAGTCCGCCGTCCTCGATGCCGCCGTACACCGGGCTCGCGGGCGCGGGTTCCGGGTCTCCGAGGCGCGGGCCGTCGCCCGGGATACTGCCGTCCCGTACGACCTGCTGCGAGAACTCCTCGTTCCGTCTCCGGGGCCGGCCGCACCCGGCCCGACGGATGCGCGTGCGGGTCTTCCGCTCTGGTTTACGCCGGGGGACTCGGGGAGCCTCGTGTCCGGCTTCCCGTCGGTCGCTGTACTGCCCGAGGGCGGCGGGCCGATCGATAAGCGGTTGCTCCAGCTCTTCGAGTTCGAGCATTCACTCCTCGAGATCGGCCGGCGATTGCTCTACGACCAGCTCGAGCACCTGCTGCTGGGCGACGGAGCGACGACACCGGGACTGCTGGCGGTGGACGATCTCCATCATGCGGACCGGGAGTCGCTGGACTTCCTGCGCTATCTCGCCGGCCGGCTGGCCCAGCGCCGGTTCGTGATCATCGCAACCCTGGACCCGGACACCGTGCCCAGCGGGGGCCGGGGCTCGATACTCGACGGACTCCGTCATGGGCCGAGCGTCGAGTCCGTCGGCCTGTCCGCCCTCTCGCTCGACGAGACCGCCGAGGTCATCCGAGAAGTGCGGCCGGGGCCCGCACCCTCGGCCGAGTACATCCGGGCGATCCACGAGCGGTCGAAAGGCGTGCCGGGCGCCATTGAGCAGTGGAAGCGCCGGTACCAAGATGCCCTTCCCTCCTCAGCCGGTGGCAACGCCGAGCCCGCGAGTGCCGACGCCCTCGTCTTCCAGGCCGGGAGCGTCCCGGAGGAAACCCTCCGGATCCTCACCTACGGCGCTGTCATCGGTCGACAGTTCGACCTCGCGGTTCTCGCTCGCACGCTCCACCGCCGATCGACGGAGGTACTGGAGCCGCTCCTCGCCCCGCTCGTGGACAACGGGACGCTGCGCCGTCGGGGTCGGCAGGGCTACGAATTTGCCGATCCGGCGGTCCGGCAGGACCTCTACGCGAAACTGACCGAGGCGCGGCGTCGGCTGATGCACCGGAACGTGGCGCGGGCGCTCGAGATCAGCGCGCGGTCGAACGGCCCCGAGCTGTTCGAGATTGCCTGGCATTACCATCTCGCCGGCGAGGCCGTTCCCTCCGTGGACTTCAACCGGCGGGCGGCGGACATCGCCGTGCGACTGTATGCGTACGAGGAGGCCCGGGCGTACTTGGAACGGGCGCTCGACAGCCTGTGGAAGCTGCCGTCGTCCCGACCCGAAAGCGAGCGGGTCGTCCGGATCTCTCTGGGCCACGTGCTCTGCCGCCTGGGGAAGATCGCGGAGGCGACCCAGGTGCTCGACGCACTGCGGGATCCGGCACTGACGGGCTCGCAGGCGCCGTCGCCGTTCGAGCAGCTGTTCTCTCCCGAGATCCGGCCGGACCTGTGGGCCCATGCGGAATCGGCGCGGGCGGTCGCGGAACGCTCCCTGCGCGCGTTCCAAACGAAGTCCGAAGCGCGGTGGCTAGCGGTCGCCCACCGGGCCCTGGGCGTTGCGGCCTGGAGCCTTGCGGACCCTTCGGCGGCCGAGGAGCATCACCGAGCGGCGGCCGAACTGGCCCACGTGGCCGGCGACTCGCGGCTGGAGGGACAGTCGCTGCTCGACCGAGCCCATCTGGTCCGACTGCTGGACCCGAACGGACTCGTCCTGTCGCGTCAGCTGCTGAGCGAGGCGATCGAACGCTTCGCAGCGAGCGGGGATGCCGAGTGGCGGGCGAAGTCCTACCTGGACCGCTCGGCCGTGCTCCGCTCCCTCGGTCGGCTTTCCGATGCCTTGAGCGACCTTTCCGCCGCTGCCGAACAGGCAGAGCGGTCCGGTTCGAAGGCGCTCGAGATCTGGGTGGAACTTCGCACAGGTCGTATCCTGGTCGAGGAAGGACGGACCGGGCGGGCGCGCAAAACCCTCGAGCACCTCCGACAGTTGGCCGGAGAGACACCGCGCCGAGAGGTCGACCAGCAGATCACCTTCATCACGGCGATGCTCCAGGAACGCGAGGGCCGGGTCGATCGGGCCCGGGAGCTTTACGAAAAGTCTCTGGCCCTGGCCGTCGAGGCCGGGTCCGGCGAGGAGGCCGCCGAATGTCACCGGCGGCTGGCCGGGCTCGAGGAGCGGCTCGGTCGGGTCGAGGAGGCCCGACGGCACCAGGACGAAGCCGAGCGTCTCTCGGCGGCCGGTCTCCCGGAGCCCACGGTCCGCTCCGAGTAGCTCGCCCGCCTTACAGGATGGGTACGTACGGTCGCGTCGCGAGCGTCCAGCGGTCGCTCGCTCGGTCGTAGACCGAGCTCGTGAAGCAGCGCCAGTTCGTGTCGTCGACCTGCGGGAAGTCGGCCCGATAGTAGTATCCCGGCCACCGGGTCTCGGTCCGGAACCGCGTGTGCCGGACGACCGCCTCGGCCGTCCACACGCGATGCGTCAGTTCCCAGCACCGCTGCAGCTCGTGGAGGTCCGCCGCTCCCAGGCGGGCCAGATCCGCCCGCAAGGCCACGACGTTGTCGAGCGCCTTTCCCAGCATCCAGTCGTTCGTCGTGTAGTCCGTGCTGGTGCCCCCCGCGTACTCGTCCATCGTCTTCTCGAGGCGCTGGAGACCGCTCATCGGCTGCAGGTAGTCCGGATTCACCGGTCCGGCGGTGATCTTGGCCTGGGCCCGCTGGTACGTCTCCAGGGGCCGGAAGAGGATTTCCCGCAGCTCATCGATCCGGCGCTGGTCGGCGACCGCCGGATGGTCGTGATGATCCCTCAGGAAGGCCACCGCTGCCTTGGCGGCCAGTCGGCCCTCGGTGAACGAGCCGGACGAGAACTTGTGGGCGGACCCGCCGATGGCATCGCCGGCGCCAAACAGGCCCGGACTGGTGGTCATCCGGTTGTACCCCCACCGATACTCGGGCGGAGCCACGTCGGCCGGACCGCTCGCCCACGCGCCGGCGCAGACCGCATGGGATCCCATTACATACGGCTCGGACAGGATGAGCTCCGATGGGGTCGTCCTCGGGTCGATCCCCTGCGCGGCCCAGGTGACGGCTTGACCGACCGTCATATTGAGAAAATCCTCCCAGCCGAGCGCTTCCTTCTCGGGCGTGTCGAGCACGCGCTCGGTGTGGATGAGGATCGGGCCATTGCCGGCGCGCAGCTCCTGGAGCATCAGGTGGTTGCGGAGGCAGGTCGGCATCGGCTTGGCGTCCGCGTAGGCGCCCACCCTCTGGCGCAGCTCGGGCAACCGGGTCTTCTCGAACTCGTCCCCACGGACGTTCGTCGCGACGGCCTTGAGGAGCAAGAACCAGGCACCGACCGGCCCGTACCCATCCTTGAATCGGGTGACGACCAGCCGGTTCTCCATCTGGATCATCTCCGCGCCGAACGGGATCAGGAGCCCGTAGGCCGAGCCGCTGGCCCACGGCGGATACCAGGTCCGGCCGTACCCTTCGCCGGCGGACCGCGGGCGGAAGATGTGCGACGCCCCCGCTGCCGAGACGATGACAGCCTTCGCTCGGAAGACCACGAAGCTTCCGTCCCGGACATCGACGGCGACGGCGCCGGCGACGCGATGGGGGTCCCGCTCGTCGGGAAGCAGGTGGGTCACTACGACGTGCTCGACCACCTCGGTGGCCGCCTTCCGAGCGGCCTCGGCAACGATCGGCTTGTACGATTCGCCATGGATCATTACCTGCCAGCGACCCTCACGAACGTACTTCCCGGTGGCCGGGTCCTTGAAGATCGGCAGCCCCCACTCCTCGAACAGGTGGACGGTCGAGTCCACGTGCCGGGCCACGTCGTAGACCAGGTCCTCTCGCGAGAGACCCATCAGGTCGTTCCGGACGTACCGGACGAAGTCCTCGGGCTGGTTCTCGCCCCACCGCATGCCCATGTAGCAGTTGATGGCCGAGAGTCCCTGCGCGACCGCCCCACTGCGCTCGATGGCCGCCTTCTCCGCGATGACGATCCGGAGGTCTCGGCCCCAGTAGCGAGCCTCGAAGGCCGCCCCGCAACCCGCCATTCCCCCGCCGATAATCAGCAGGTCAGTGTCGACGATCCGGGGCGTGCTCGGCCGCCCGTCCTCCACAGCCGTCCGCTCCTTAGCCCGTCGGGGTCGGCTTCTTCGGGACCAGGGTCGGGAGACGTTCGACGGCGAGGTAGTCCGGCTCGAAAGCGAGCAATTCTCCGCCGGCGGCCTCTGCAGTCGGGACCGCCGCCGTCGCCGGCGAGGCGATAGAGTCCCAGGGGGTGGTCCGGATGGGGAAGACGAACTCCCGGACCGAACCGCCGCGACTCTCGATCCGCCAGGAGATCCGGTCGGCGGCGCGTTGCTGTGTCACGTGGTGGCCGAAGGGGGCGAAGTCGGCATAGCCCCGAACGTCGACGGCGGCCTCCGGGCATCCCTTGACGCAGGTGAAGCACTCCCAGCACATCGACGGCTCGATGTTGAACGCCTTTCCGATGCGCGGGTCGATGTGCATGATGTCGCTCGGGCAGAGCCGGACGCACTCCATGCAGCCCTTGCACTTGTCGACGAGAACAAAGGTCGGCACGCCCTTCCCTCAGCCGTAGCGGTACTGGATGCCTTTGGTACCCCGGGGAAACGCCCAGATCAGTGCCCCGTTCCCCAGGGTCTGGCAGGCGATGCGGCAGGCACCGAGCTCGAGGCAGTTCTCGAAGCGGATCCGCAGCCGGTCCTGGTCCCACTCGTACACCTGCGCCGGACAGACCTGAATGCAGGGCTTGAGCGCGCACTGTCGACAGAGATCCATCGCGTCCACCCGCAGATGGCTCTCCTTATCCGACGCGAACGCGTCCGCGCCGAGTCGGTCCGCGACGGTGAGCTTCGGTGACGCGGCCATAGGAGGCTGCCTTCAGGTCCTCCGCATCGCGGTCGTTAGTCGGGCCCTCCACTCGGTCGTGAGTTCGGGAACGTGGTGTGCGCACTTGTAGTGCTCGGCAGCTCTCGTGAGAATCTCGGTCTCCGAGTCGGCGACGAGCGCCCACTCACAGGCCTCTCCGAGGGACCGGCACGCCAGGGCTACGGTTCCCATCGGCCGTAACCGAGTCGCCCGGGTTCATCTTCTTTGCCTCTGGTCATCCTGACGAGTCCGTCAGGACCTCCTCATCGAAGCTTCAAAGAGCCGGAACGTTACCGCCGGGCGACCGAGTGATGGAGAAGTTCGACGTCGTCGTCGTGGGAGCGGGGCTCGCCGGCTCCGCCGCGGCGTACGCGGCCGCCCGAGAGGGGCTCCAGGTCGTGCTCGCCGAGCGAGGCACCCAGCCCGGGACGAAGACCGTCTCCGGCGGCCTGTTGTACACCCACGCACTCGGACGGATGTTCCCGGAGTTCTGGCGGGAGACGCCCTGTCCCGTCGAACGAGCGATCGACCGGAACGTCCTGAGCCTGCTCACACCGACGCGGGCCGCCTCGCTCGACTATTTCGACGCCGCGTACTCGCAGCCCCCCTTCAATGCGTTCAGCGTCCTTCGCAGCCGGCTCGATCCCTGGATCGCCGGGAAGGCGGAGGCCGCCGGCGCCGTCCCGGTATACGGCATCAAGATCGACAATCTCGTCCGCGAGTCCAACCGGGTCGTGGGGATACGGGCCGGGGACGACGAGATCCGAGCCGACGTAGTGATCCTGGCGGAGGGCTCGAACGCGATCCTCTCTCGTGGCAATCCCGCAAAGCCCGGACCCGACCCTCACGTGGTCGGCGTGGGCGTCAAGCAGGTCCTCGGACTGCCGCCGGGAGAGGTCGAACGCCGATTCCAGTTACGCGGCATGGCGGGAACGCAGTACACGACGATCGGCTACCCGGCGGGGATCGAGGGCGGAGGCTTCCTCTACACGAATCGGGAGACCATCTCGGTCGGCCTGATCTTCTCCATGGAGTCCCTCGTCCGGCGGGGAGCATCGATGTTCGAGGTGCTCGAAGAGTACAAGCAGCACCCGCTGATCTCGCGGCTGCTCGAGGGCGGGAGCCTCCTCGAGTACAGCGGCTGCTTCGTGGAGGAAGGCGGCTGGGAGCGTCTCCCTCCGCTCGTCGGTGACGGCTATCTCGTCGCGGGTTCGGCCGCCGGCCTCTTCCTGAACACCGGCTTTACGCTCCGAGGCATGGATTTCGCCCTCGAGTCCGGGCGGCTCGCCGGAGAATCGGCCGTGCGGGCCGTCCGGAGCAAGAACCCCACGGCCGCCGGCCTCGCCTCCTACCGGTCGGCGCTCGAGGACAGCTTCGTGCTCAAGGAGCTGCGCGCTTTCCGCGGCTATCCCCGGGCGTTCCAAAACCCGCGACTCTACGGGGCCTATCCGGACATCGTAACGAGCCTGCTCCACCGAGCGTTCTTCACCGACGGCTCGGGCCGGCCGCACCTGCGGAAGCTGCTCTCCGAGTCGTACCGAGGCAAAGCGTCGTTCCTGCGTCTGGCCCGGGACGCACTCCAGCTCAGCGGGACCCTTTAGCCGCTGTGAGCTGCCGGGTGAGCTCCGGCACGATGGTATAGAGGTCTCCGACGACCTGGTAGTCCGCCTGGTCGAAGATCGGGGCGTTCGCGTCCTTGTTGATCGCGACCACCAGCTTCGAGTCGCGCATGCCCACGAGGTGCTGCGCCGCTCCGGAGATGCCCACGGCGACGTACAGCGAGGGACGGACTCGATGACCCGTGAGTCCCACCCAGTGGTCGTCGCTGAGCCAACCGGATTCGGCCGCAATCGGTCGGGTGCAGCCCACCGCAGCCCCCAACGCCGTCGCGAGTGCCTCAACCAGGGGCAGGTCTTCCTTCCGTTGGAGGCCGCGCCCGACCGAGACGATCCGGTCGGCGGCCTCCAGGTCGACCTCCTGAGCCGGTTTGGGCTGCATCGACACGCGCCGGAACCGGTACGTTGGCAGCGAGACGGCAAGGGACACTGTCTCGGTCGCGGAGGACGGGCGCCCGGCCTCTCCGGTCACTGTCGGCTCCTCCGCAAGGCTAACGAACACGGGTCGGCCGCTCGCGGTTTCCGTTCCCACTGCGTTGCCGCTCAGCAGGTCCCGCTCCGCGTGCACCCCATCGGCCGCCGCCCGGACGCGACGCCCCTTCGTAATGACGGGGGCCGACAGGCCGGCGGCCGCCCGAGCCAGCGCCTCCTGCTCGACCTTACTCGGACCCGTCACGACGATCGTCGGTTTGAATGCTCTCGCAGCCTCGGTGATCGCAGCCGCCCAGTGGTCTCCGCGGCCGCGGTCGAATGCGGGGTCCGTAACCCGGTACGTCCGGTCGACCGGGCCCGAAAGCGGCGGCGGGGCTTCCAGATCCGCGACGAGCAACGCGACTTGTCCGCCTTCGCCGGCCAAGTTCCGCCCGACCCAGGACAGCGCCGGACTTGGAGGCGCGCGGCTGCTGACACAAAGCACCCGCTCCGTCACGCCGGGCCCACCCCCTCTCCTCGGAGTACCTCGATCAGGGCCGCTGCGACGCCAGCGGGGTCGCTGCCCGGGACTCGTAGGCGCTTCCGCGGGATCGCAGGGATTCGAACCGACTCGAGCGTGTTTGGCCCGAGGGCCGGCCCGCCGGGTGGTGGGAGGAGGCTCTCGATCGAGACCTCGCGGACTTCCTTCTTGGACGCCTTGAGGGTGCTCATGAACGTCGGGAGGCGCGGGGTATTGATCTCCTGCCCGACGGTCACGATGGCCGGGAGCGCAGTCTCGATCTCTTCGACGCCGTCCTCGAGGTCGCGAAACGCCGTCAGCAGAGTTCCGTCTACGGCCAGCTTCCGTACATGGCAGACGGAGGGAAGGCCTAGCATCGAGGCGACCCAGGGACCGACCGTTCCCGAGAAGTGGTCGGTGCTTCCCTCACCAAAGAGCGCAAGGTCGAAACCGCCGTCCGGGCTCCCCAGGAAGGCGGCAAGCGCCATGGCGGCGCCGCGGGAGTCCAGGGCAGCTCCCGCGGGGGGCACGAGCAGCACCGCCTCGTCGGCCCCGAGTGCCATCGCGTCCCGCAGAGCCTCCCGGGAACTCGCCGGACCCACCGACACCGCGCGAACTGTGCCGCCCAGCTTCTCCCGGAGCCGAACCGCCTCCTCGACCGCGTTCCGGTCGAAATCGCTCGTCTTGCGCGGCGCGTGCGCGAGGTCGATGGTTCCCGTGGAGGGATCGGCGCGCGTCAGGTTGACGTCCACGCCATGCTTCACGGCGACGGTCCACCGACGATTCGAGGCCATCGGGCCCTCCACCCGACGTTCGCGCCATAAGGTTGCGGGGGCAGCCGGGCGGAAGTCTATGCGGGGCGTATCCAGCGCTCCACTGCCCCGGGAACGCTAAATCGGTCGGAGACTCGGAGGGGGGTGGAGCGGCGATGTTGAAGAATCTCGTGGTTGCCCTAGACGGCTCGAAGTCCTCGGAAAAGGCGCTGGCGACGGCGCTGGAACTCGGGAAGGCGCTCTCCGCCTCCCTGACGCTCATCAGCGTCGCTCCGCTGCATGCGATGCCGGCCGGTGCGGCGACCGCGATGCCGATCATCCACGACGCAGAGGTCAAGGCGCACACCGAGCTGCTGCAGAAGCTGCGCGACCAGGTCGCGCTCGCCCGACTTCCGGTCTCCACGGTCCTTCTGGACGGCTTCGTCGCGGAGGAGATCCTCCGGTACCTCGACCAGCACCCGGCGGACCTGCTCATCATGGGCGCCCGCGGGCTATCCGTGGGTCAGCGCTGGTTTCTGGGAAGCGTCTCCGACGCGGTCGTGCATCACGCGAAGCTGCCCGTGCTGATCGTCCGGGAGTGAGCCCGCCGGAGACTACCGCGTCGGTCCGGGCTCGGACGGCGCCACAGCGACTGGCGGTTCCGGGGCGTTCTTCCACTCCGTCGCCAATCGGACGGCTCCAGCTGCCCCCGTCGCGAACAGGGCCGCGACCAGTCCGATGAGGACGGGTCCGATGAGGATGAAGGTGGTGGCAGAGAGCCCTTCCGCCGGACCGAGGGCGTGAGCCAGGCGGAGTCGAGGGCCGGCCGGAAGCAGCCCGAGTTCGGTGGTCCAGACGAGGGCCGCCGCGGCGAATCCAGCCACCGGGGCCCAGTACCAACGCAGCCACCGCCCTCCGACGACCCCTCCGAACGCGGTGGCGAACGGGAGTGCCGTCCACCAACCGAGCGCCCACACCGGCACCGTGACAAGGACCGCGAGCACCACCACCTCCGCGGCGAGCTCAGCCCACGTCGGCCTCGGACGGGGGTTGCCGGTCATGGCTGGAGCTCCCAGACGGAGACGGCCGCAGCCAGGGTGGCCGAGCTGTCGTCCGCCAGGTCCATGCCGACGTACTGGTGCGCCAGCCACAGCGGAAGCTGGTTGTCGTAGTAGGCCGACGCCGGGTTTTCACTCGCGCCTCCGGGCAGGATCCCCCACGCCGGCGACCCACCCGCAGTGGAGACGAAGCGGAGGGACGAACCGATGGATACCTCAACGAGGGGGACCGTGATGTTGTCATCGAACGGCGCGACGCTCGGCGTGTACGAGTCTCCCCATTCAGGATAGGGTCCTTCGCCGAGCGACGCAACGCCGGTGAGCGAGGGAAGGAAGAACGTGTGCACCCGTCCCCACGTCCAGCCCGCCAGCTCGGTAGGGCCGGTGCTACGACCCACGCCGAGAGACGTGGCCAGGAAGGTCAACGCGGCAGCAGCGGCATGATTCGCCTGGTACGCGAAGCCGTTCGGGAACCAGCTGGAATTGTTTCCCGCGTTCGCGGCAATCCACTGGTAGGCGTTCGGGAACGGCGCATTGACTCCCGTGAGGCCGGCGGCCGCCATCACCGGGTCGTACGTCTGCTGCTGGAGTTCGTTCCACCAGTAGGTGTAGATGGTGGCGGCGACGCTCGAGACCCCGAACGAACCGTTCCAGGACTCCACGATCGGAAGCGCCGCAGACGCGAGCGTGGCCGGACAGGGCCCCGTGGCCGGGCACGTCTGCGTCGCGGAGACGGACGTCAGCGCTTGCTCGAGGTCCGACTGGAGCCCGATCGCCCAGGAGTCGGTGACGTTGGATTGGAGGGCCATCATGAGCGACGGGCTCATCACCGAATGCGTCGCGAGGAAGTTCCCGATCGTGTGGGCCCGGCCGCCAGAGTCCCACCAGCTGCCGATGATCGGGTAGGGATACTCCATCCCCACTGTCGCCTGGTTGGGCGCGAACAGGTAGCCCTGGGCCGGGTCGATCACCTGCGGAAGCTCGTCGAACGGGACGCTGCCCGACGGTTCGTAGCCGCCCGAGCCGTTGAGCGGTCCCCGAGAGCCGATGACCTGAACCGTCTGGGTGTTCGGAAGGGTCTCGCTCACGAGCATGTACCGGGCCGGGATGATCCAGCCGATCTGTCCGGTCGGGTCGGTCGCGTTCCGGGCGATCACGAGCGCGTTGAGGTTCGGGATGCTCCAGTACTGCTCCAGGTCACCGAAGAACTGCGGGATGCTCTGGGCTTGGTCGAAGGCCAGCTCGGCGTCGGCTTCCCAGGTTGCACCGGTCCCGGCCCACCGGACGCTCAGTCCGTAGTTTCCGACCCGGGCGACCACGGGCCCGTTATCGGTCCACGCCAGGTCGAAGGGAACGGACGCCTGCCCGGCGACTCGAATGGTCTCGTTCGTCCAGGAGAGGGGATGCCAGGTGCCATTCTGGTAGTACAGGTTGCCCTGCAGGGTCTCGACGTAGTCGAGCGCCGTGGCCCCCTCCGAATTCGTCAGGGCCCAAGCCATCTGGTTGTTGTGCCCGATGAGAACCCCGAGCAGGCCGGCGAGGGACCACCCCTCCACGTCGTAGTCCGGGCTCACGAGCTGGGTACTGACCCACAAGGACGGCAGCATGAGGGGAAGGTGCGGGTCGTTCGCCAGGAGCGGCTGGTCGAGGCTGCTGTGATTGGCCGCGACCGCCCAGCTGTTGCTCCCGACTCCGCTCGATGGGCTCAAGTCCTGGATGAAAGGGTCGCTCAGGTTCGTGAGCGCTGCGTGATAGAGGGGGACCAGCGCGGCGTCCTGCAAGGCCGAGAGTCCGGTGGCCCAGGAGCTGAACCAGTCCTGAGAGAACACATAGTCCGCCGAGATCCCTTCCGCGGCCAGCGAGTCGGAACCGATGCTGCCGTTCCCCGGGAGAACGGTGTAGTTCTGCCAGTACTGCGGATAGATCGGGAAGAGCTGGTTGAAGGCCGTGTAGCCCGTCGCGACCTCGGCGAGGATGGCGTACAACGGCTCGGTGAATCCGGTCGTCTGCCCGATGACCATCAGCCGGTCGAAGCAGAAGGAGGCGTAGAGGCTCCAGCGGTACGGTGTCACGCCGAGCACCTTGAACTGGAACGGAACCGCATTGTGGCTCTCCGCCCAGCTGATGTAAGCATTCACGCCGTCGGTGTAGGCCACCATGTCTCCGCCATACTGCGGGTTCACGCTGGTGGCTTGCGCGGCCATCTGCGCGGCGGCCTGAGGCACGCCGAGGTAGCGGTACATTTCGTCCGACGCGAGAGCACTGGGTCCGAGCCAGCTCGAGAGGTTCCCCTGGGCGGCGAGGCTTTCCACTTCCATCTGGAAGAGCCGATCGGAGGCCTGGGTGTATCCCTGGGCGTAGAAGAGGTCCGGGTCATCCTGCGCGAAAATGTGGACGGTGCCGTTGCCGTCCCGGTAGACCAGCACCGGATGCTCGAGCCCGGGAAGCACGAAGGTCTGATTGCCCCAGCCGGCGGTCCGTGCGCTGGTCCAGACCCCGGTCTGTGGGTCGAGGAGAGCCAGATCCCCCTGCAGGACCAGCACGAGGATGATCGCGAGAATTGTCGGTATCACGAAGAGCAGCGCGGCCCTACCGCGCCGACCGAACCGCCGCCGGCGGGGCACCGGTGTCGGCGGGCCGGCGGTCCCTGGCTCGCGAGCCGCTGCGGCCACGGCCCGGGAAGTACCCGGAGGGAAAAACGTGTCGCGAAGCGACGAGCCAGGGCGCGCACTCGCCGGTCAGCGACCCGAGGACCCGGCGAGGACCGTTCCGGAATCTTTAATACGCAGAAATGCGCATTGAAGATTAGTGCGCCCCATCAGGGCGTCTCGTTCTTCCTCTCCATGGACCGAAGCTGGACCCAAGGGTGCGGAAATCGCACCTGTCGGCATCCGCCCTCCGACCATCTGGCGACGCCGGAACTCGCGTCGGGGTCAGCCCGGCCGGTTCTCTGGTGCCGCCAGTGCCGGCGCCACGAAGTGGCCCGACGCTGGTCAGTACCGTGGGACTGGTTCCAGGGGCCCTCGCCCGCCGTGGCGAGCTAGGCCCCGGCCCGTCCACCGCTGGCCGGCCACGCCGCTTGGCCGGACGACGCGGCACGCTACAGCGGGGTCTGAGAGTCCACCGCGAACGGCGCGCCGTGCCCGGGAACGATCCATCGCGCGACCTTGGCGATGCGCGCCCGGTGACGGTGGATGGCGGCGGCGTCCACGCCCAGCGGGTCTTCGGGCGGGCCAGTGCGGTCCCACCAGAGATGGGTGAAGGCGTACGTGCCGTCGTCGGTGTCCACCAGGGTCGTGATGTCTTGAGGAGTATGCCCCGGCGTCTCCGTCAGTCGTACGTGGGGCCCCAGCTGGTATCCCTCGGCCGGCCGGCTCTCCCAAACATCGCCGTGATAGATCGCCCAATAGTCGTGAAACCGCGCCTTCGGAAAGAGAGCGGCGTTGAGCGTGTGATCCGGGTGATGATGTGAAAAGACAACGTCCGTGACCCGGTCCGGCGCTACACCGGCAGATCGGAGGGGTCTCAGGATCGACTCCCGACGAGGGACCATGCCCGGATCGATCACGATACGCTGAGCCCCATCCTGGAGCAGCGTGACGGTGCCGGCGACCCCGGGATCGGCGTATCCCTCGAAGAGGACCTGGACCTTCGCGCCGGAGCTCCGGCTTCGCGCTTCCCTCGCCATGGTGTTTCCTCGGGGGCGAGGAGCGGGGGCAGTATGAAGAGCCTTCGGCCGCCGCCATTCTGGTGGCGCGAATCCCTTCAGCTTAATTCTGGCATACCCTGTCCGGAAACCCAATGTGCCCCTCCGAAGCGCCGGCAGCCGCCCACCGGGCCCGGCCTGTCGCCCTCGTCACCGGCGGAGGGACCGGACTCGGGCTGGCCATTGGCCAGCGCTTGGCGAAGGATGGATACGACCTCGCGATCGCGAGCCGTTCTCCGGAGCATCTCGCGAGCGGTGCGGAGGTTCTACGACGGAGCGGCGCACGGGTGCTGGAGGTGCCTACCGATGTCCGGGAGTACAGCCAGGTCCAGGCTCTCCTGTCCAAGATCGAGCAGGGGTTCGGACGGCTCGACGTGCTCGTCAACAACGCGGCGGGCAACTTCATCGTGCGTTCCGAAGAGCTCTCTCCGAACGGCTGGCGCGCCGTGGTCGGAATCGTACTGGACGGGTCGTTCTACTGTTCGCGCGCCGCATTCCCCCTGCTCCGGGCTGCAGGGCACGGCGCGATCGTGAACATCGTCGCGGCTTACGCCTGGATGGCCGGCCCTGGAACCGCCCATTCGGCCGCGGCGAAGGCGGGCGTGCTGGCGCTGACCCGTAGCCTCGCCGTCGAGTGGGCACCCCACGGCATCCGGGTCAATGCGGTAGCGCCCGGGCCGGTTCGTACCGAGGGAACCGACCGACAGCTCTGGCTCTCGGAGGAACTGGTCCATCGCATTGAAGGGGAAATTCCACTTCGGCGGTTCGGTACAGCGGACGAGGTTGCCGAGGCCGTAGCCTTTCTCGCGAGCTCCCGGGCCTCCTACATCACGGGACAGGTCCTGCCGGTGGACGGGGGACAGTGGCTCGGCAACGGAATCATGGACCTCCTGGCCGGGCTTCCGGAAAGCCGACCGGGCTCACCACCCTGAACAGAGAGCCGTCGTGCAGCCACTCCTCGATGGGGCCGAGCCCCACGAGGACGGTGCCCGCCGGCACCGGCGGATCGCGACCTTCCTCTATCTCGGCACCGTGCTCTGGGGGGTCTCGATCGGGCTGTGGAGCGTCTCCCTACCCTTCCGCTTCGAACAGCTCGGGCTGCCGGTCGTGGAGTACGGCGTGACCTTGAGCGTCTACGCCGCGGGGATGTTGCTGACCGAATCCGTATGGGGCTTGCTCGCGTTCCGGCTCGGGCGAGCCGGTCGGATCGGGGCGATTGGGCTCGTGGTCGGAGCAGCGACCCTGGGCCTCGGTCTTTCCACCACGTTCGGCGCATTCCTCGCGGCGCTGGCAGTTCTGGGGGCAGTCGGGGTGTACCTCGCTCCCTTGCAACGCTGGGTTTCGCTGAGCTATAGGGGCCCCGGGTCGGAGGGCAGCGGCACGGGGCGGTGGAGTTCGACCTTCGGACTCGGGCTGGCCGTGGGCGCCGCCCTCGGCGCGCTCAGCTTCGTGAAGGTCGGCTTTCTCGCCGTGTCCGAGGTCTCTCTGCTGTTCCTCGCCGGAGCCGTCGTCGCCGCGATGGCTCTGCCCTGGCGGGACGCGGCGCTTCCCCGGCCCCGCCTCGAGGTACGGTCCACCGTCCGCCGTCTGGCGACGCGGCCGTTCCTGGTTGCGCTCTGTCTGGTCGGATTGACGTTCATGGCCTACACGTTTGCGACGAATTTTCTTCAGTACTACTCGACCGTTTTGTTCGGCGGCACGGCCTCAGAGGCCGGGTACGTGCTCGGGGCCGGCCGAATCGTCGCGCTGGTGGCGGCGTTTCTGCTCGGTACGGTCGTGGACCGCTGGGGTGCCGCGCGGTCCATCCCCCTGGGCTTCGTCCTGCTCCTGGCCGGCGGAATCGGAACCTGGGTCTCCGCGTCCTACGCGGAGATGGTGGCGGCGACCCTGGTCTTCTTCGCGGGATACGGCTGGCTATCAGCCAGTCTGCTGCCGCTGGCGCTCCGTTCGATGCCGGTCGCCGACCAAGGGACGGCTATCGGCATCTTCGGTTCCCTGGAAGACGCGGGTCTCCTGCTGGGACCGCTCCTGTTCGGCGCGACCTGGGAAGTCTATGGGCCGCGAAGTATCTTCCCGGTGGTTACGGCCCTGGCCGCCGTTGGGGTAGGCGCGAGCCTCCTGGTCGCGCTCGGCCGCGATACCGGGACGCCGGGAGCCCTGGCGGCCGAGATCCCCGTCCAGCCGCCGGGATGAACTCCGGCGCTGCCTAATATCCGTCCGATTCTGGGCTCTCCGCGGAAGGGAACGCTCTGCCGGCCCCGACGTTCATCCTCACGAATGCGCGGATCTGGACCGGCGATCCAGCTCTCCCAGAGGCCGAAGCCCTCTCGGCTCGCTCGGGGAAAATCGTCGCGCTGGGCCGTCGCAGAGCCATCGAACGTACCGCGGACTCAAAGACCGAGATCCTCGACGCGGACGACCGGCGAGTCGTCCCGGGACTGATCGACGCCCACGTTCACCTGAACTGGGCCTACGAACTCGGTCACTGGATCGATCTGTCCGACCATCCCGCAATGCTCGAGGTGCAGCGGCGGGTGAGGGAGTACGCTCACGCCCACCCGGAAGAGGAGGTGATCGTGGGCCACGGCTTCGACTACGCGGCGCTCGGCACCGAGGAGTTGCCCTCGGCCCAGGACCTCGATACGACCGTGTACGACCGGCCGGTCTTGCTGACCTCGTGGGACGGCCACACGGGATGGGGCAATTCACGGTTTGTCGAGCGCGCGCAGTCCGTGCTGGGCCGCCGGCGCCGGGACTTCGGCGGGATGCAACGGGACCCGAAGACCCGGAAACCTACGGGCATCTTCACCGAGTCGTTCGATATCACGGCGCTCCTGCCGGAGTTCGCCCGGCGCCGATCGATCGAGGGCCTCGAGCGCATCCTGACGGCGGCGAGCGGGTACGGCATCACGACCGGGTTCGACGTGCAGGTGCCGCTCGATAGTCTGGACGGGTACGAGCAGCTCCGGAACCGGAACGCCTTGCCCGTCCGGATCCGCGCGGCGATCTATCACCCTCCGGGAACGCCGAAGGAGAACTATACCGCCTTCATGAACGCCGTCGCCAAGGCCCACGACGACTGGTTCGGCGTCGGTGCGGTGAAGCTGTACATCGACGGGGTCCAGGAGACGGGCACCGCCGCTTTGCTCGAGCCGTACGCCAATGACCCGGCGTCCCGAGGAAAGACCGTCTACCCGGTAAGCGAGTACGAGGCGATCGTCCTCGACCTCGACCGGCGCGGCTTCCAGGTGCTGACGCACGCCTGCGGCGACCGGGGGGTCCGAATCGCGCTCGATGCTTACGAGAAGGCGGCCACGGTGAATCGGATGCTCGGGCGTCGGCACCGGATCGAGCACTGCGAGAATCTTTCGGAAAAGGACCTCCCCCGGTTCGCGCAGCTTGGCATCGTGCCCTGCATGATGCCGCGACACTCGGCACCGGAGCTGACGCGTCGTTGGCGCGAGGCCGTCGGACCCGATCGAACCGACCGGGCCTTTCCCTGGAAGAGGCTCCTGGAGACCGGCGCACGTCTCGCCTTTGCGAGCGACTGGCCGGTCGCGGAGCTCAACCCCTGGGTCGGGGTCGGAGCCGCAGTCACGCGGCTCGGAGGCGACGGAAAGGCCTCCCCGCTCCGGCTCTCCTTGCCGGAGGCGCTCAGGGCCTACACGCTCGGGGCGGCCTACGCAAGTCACTGCGAAACGACCCGGGGATCGCTGGCGGTCGGCAAGTACGCCGACCTTGTCGTGGTCGCGCCAGATCCGTTCGAAGCGCCACCGGAGCGGCTCGCCGACACCCGCACCGTCGCGACAGTGGTCGACGCCCGAATGGTGTTCGCGGATCCCGAAAATGGGCCCAAGGTCGGGTAGAGTCGAAGCCGCTGCCGCGCGTTAACCGGGGGTGCCGAAGAAGGAAAAGACGGCCGGAAGGGGTTGCGGCGGCGCGGTGCTGCTAAGATCCGCTCGTTTCTGCATGTGGTGACGGCCCCCTCCTGATACCGGGCCAGGACTCCCTACCTGTTTCCGGCATATAGACCCTCGTCGCGGGGGGAATGTCGAGGCACCGAAGCCGCGACACCCAGGGCCGGCAGGTCCATCCAGATTCGTTCCGTGCCGCCGACAGTGAACTCGAAGCCGACCATACGATACAGCCGGACGGCGCGCTCGTTCCACAGCGTGACCACGAGCCTCGGTTCGACGAAGCCCGCCACCCGTAGCTCGCGGCTCGTCCGAGCGAGGAGCGCTCGGGCCAACCCTTTTCGTCGGCAGGACGGGTCGACCCCCACCTCGGAGATCAGGCCCCCGACGTGGTCGTTCGCGAGCGTGCACGCCACGAGTTCACCGGCATGCTCGACACCGAACGATGCGGTCGGCAGCCACCGACCGACTCCTCCGTGGATGACATCATGGACGATCAGGCGGGCATCCTCGAGCTCATCCCGGGTCGAAGAGAACAGGGCCAGTTCGAGCTCACCATGGTAGACCCGCTGGAGCAGCCGAGCGACGGCAGCTTCGTCGCTGCCCGAGAGGGGGCGGAGGGCGAAGCCCGGCTCGACAGGCCGCTCGGGAATCGTCACCGCCGCCGGCAGTCGCATCTCCGCCCGCAGGACATCTGTGAATCCCCGGCTCCGGAAGAGTCGCTCCCGGTCCTCGGCCGGGACTCCGGGGATCATATCGGACCAGCTGACGAACGGCGTGCCCCCATCCCGCTCCAGCCAGTGGAGCAGCTGCTCGAGAGCCGACAGAGACTGTCGGCCCGGTGCCAGGTAGATCCACCCCCGGCGGCCCACGGCTCCGGAGTCCTGCCAGCCGGCCAGCGCCTGTGCGTCTCCGCCGGGGCCAGGCCAGATCGCGCCTCGGAATGCGCCCGTACGGAGCTGCGACCGGCGCTGTTCGGTCACAAAGCCCGCCCAGTCCGCTCCCGTCGCCGCCAGTTCGGCACCGAGATCGGTCAAGAGACGGAGGGTCTCCGTCGGAAACTGTCGGGGGTCTCGGAGCGGGTTGGATGGAGAATCAGGCATGCAGGGACCTTGGTAGGACCCGCGGAACCGCTTAAGCGCAAAGGAGCCCACGAGCGACTAGAGCCGGGTGTCGACCAGCAGCAGCTCGGCATCATGTTCGGCGGCGACGCGTAGGGTGCTTTCCTCGCTGAGGGCGGCCGCCGACAACGGCAGCAAGGGCTGCCCGTTCACCCGAACCGGCCCACCCTCGAGGACGTAAAGGTACGCTCCTCGACCCCGTTCGAGCGAGTGAGAGATCGCCCGACCGGTCTCCAGATACGACGCGAAGACGCTCGCGTCGCTCCTGAGGGGCAGCGCCCCGGGGTGCTGGGGACTCACGACCGGCAGAAAGCCGTTCGTTCGCTGCGCCCGCGGGACCTCCCGCTGCTCCACCGAGGGGTCGAGGTCGAGGCGCTCGGGCAGGAACCACATCTGGATGAACCGCATCGGCACGTCCGGCCGTGCGTTGATCTCGGCGTGCGACATGCCTCGGCCGACGGTCGTGTGCTGGACCCCGCCGGCGTGCAGCAGCCCCCCCAGGCCTCGGTCGTCTTCGTGGCGAAACTCGCCGGCTGCTACGTAGGTCACGACCTCGTTATGCCGGTGCGGATGCAGGGGCCACGTGGCGCCCGGGCTCAGGGTGTCGTCGTTGAAGACCCGAAGCTGGCCGAACCGAACGAACTTCGGGTCGGTGTAGTCGTCAAAGGAGAAGTGCCAGCGGCCCGAGAAGGTGCCGTGCTGGATTTCTCCCTCCGCCTGGTGGATGGACTCGGGGGGTCGGACGAGGACCGTCAACAGCTCGCTTCCGTGGCCGGAAAGGCGCCGGGGGGGATATCAAAGCGAGGCTGCCTTAGGGGACCGGTTTTCGGAGCTCGGCCTCGAGCTCCCGGTAGGCCCTTCGAGCCTCTTCGATGCTGGTTTCGTCCTCCAGCGTGGTGGTGTCCCCCAACGGCTTCTCCTCGACGACGTCGCGGATCAAGCGTCGCATGATCTTCGCGCTCCGAGTCTTGGGCAGCTTTTCGACGAAGTAGATCGCCGAGGGGACGGCGATGGGGCCGAGGGAGGACCGGACCAGCTCCAGGAGTTCTTGTCGCAGCGGCGCGGAGCCGGAAAACCCCGGCTTCAGCACGACGCAGGCGACCGGGACCTGTCCCTTGAGTTCGTCATGTCGGCCGATGACGGCCGATTCTGCGACGGCCGGATGCGTGATCAGGATGTTCTCGAGTTCGATGGTGGCGATCCGATGCCCCGCCACCTTCAGGACCTCATCGGCTCGGCCCAGGAGCCAGAGATAGCCGTCGCCATCGACCATGGCGTAGTCGGCCGGATAGTACCAGCGTGGGAACCGGGCGAAGTAGACGCTCCGGAAGCGCTCGGGGTCGTTCCAGAGCCCGACGAACTGGCCGGGCCAGGGCCGACGGATCACGATGTATCCCTTCCGGTCGGCCGGCAGCGGAGCGCCATTGTCGTCAACGACCTGGGCGTCGACCCCCGGGACCGGCAGTGTCGCCGACCCCGGCTTCAGCGGAAAGTGGGCGGTCCCGGGTTGGGGAGAGATGAGGATCCCGCCGGTTTCCGTCTGCCACCACGTGTCGACGATGGGGCAACGCTCACCTCCGACCTCCCGAAAGTACCACTGCCATGCCTCGGGGTTGATGGCCTCTCCGACTGTCCCCAGCAGGCGGAGCGAGGAGAGGTCGTGCATTCGGGGCCAGCGGTCGCCGTGCTTGATGGCGGCTCGGATGGCGGTCGGTGAGGTGTACAGGGTCGTCACGCCGTATCGCTGGATGAGGCTCCACCACCGGTCCGGATGCGGGTGGTCCGGAGCGCCCTCGTAGAGCACCGAGGACAGTCCGTTCAGGAGCGGACCGTAGACCACGTACGTGTGGCCGGTGACCCATCCGATGTCGGCGGTGCACCAGAACAGGTCGCGGTCGGAGGCGTC
>JASHOK010000042.1 GCA_030041175.1 Thermoplasmata archaeon
GTCGTACTCGTAGAGCTGATCGAGGCGCGACTGCTGGAACCGGACGTTGGCCGAGATCCCCGAGTAGCCCTGCTCGGCGTGCCGGATTCGTCCCGAGAGGACCTGAAGGTCCGACAGGACCGTCGCGAGATCGGTGAGCCCCGCGTACTGGTTCAGGCGGGACATCGTCGCCCGGGTATCCTGGAGGCTCGAGAGAACCCGGTCAATGAGGCCAGCCACCTGAGTACGCAGCAGACTATCGGCGATCCGCAGGTCCTCCATCTGTCGGTAGCCGCGGAATCCCGGAACCATCAACTGGAGACGCTTCAGCGCGCCTCGGTCTGCCTCGACCGTCTGCCGGATGTCGACGGGGGGAGAGCTCCCGGGCGCCGTCGCCGGCGTCAGGGCCGCCCCGCAGGATGGGCAGAACTTCGTGCCCGCAGCGGCGACCGCACCGCAGGCCGGGCAGGTAAGCCCCGCCGGTGCGCTCGGCGGCGGAGGGGGGGTAGGAGGCGCCGGCGGAGCCGGCGTGGCGCTCACTGACTCGCCCCCGGTGGAGCGGTCGGTGGCGAGCCTTCGGACGAGGCGGGCGGAGAGGCCGGAACGTTGGGCCTCGCGGTGGTGTAGTCGAAGGCGGATCGGGGCGTCGAGGCCCGCCACGCCTCTCGCCGGGTCTCACGGGCCTGGGTCATCTGATCCGCGTTACGCCGCCATACGGCCAAGACGGCGACCACTCCGATCAGCACCGCGACGAGGAAGAGGCCGACGAACTCCAGGACGGCTCCGATCGCGGGGGCTCCCACGATCAGGGAGCCGATCAGCAAGACGAATCCGAACCCTGCGTAGCCCCACGACAGCGCCTGGAGGACGCTGCCGGCCCGCGTGAAGGCCCGGCCGAAGAAGCACACCAGGGCGAACACGAGACTGACGATCCCGATGGTCGCGAGGCCGAGGTAGTGGCTGGTGGTGCTGGGGAGCGCGAGCCAGAGGGCGATGAAGAGGAGGGCCGAGGCGGCCACGATGGCGATCGAGGCGACGATCGCGCCGGTCGATACCCGAGAAGGCGACGGTGCAGCTGCGGACATCTAGATCGGACGGGTCTAGCCTTCAAGACTCTATATCATCGTTGAGGCGGCCGGTATACCCGGGGCGGTCAGAGCCGGGGCTCATCGTCCGCCTTCGTCCGGCTTTTCGTCGCCGGCGCGGGCCCGGTCTCCTCCGCCTTTGCGGGGGGTGGCTCAGGCTGACCGAGTGGAGGGGACTTCGGTTCCTCGTGTCGCGGGCCGGGCGAGGGCGTCGCATGGGGGGTGCCCCCGGTCGGGTGCGCGGGGGCGGGGTGGTGATGGTGCGCCTCCTTCGCCGTGGCTCGTACGTGCGGCGTGTGCTCGAGGGCGGTGGTGGTTTCGGCTGTAATCGGCTGACCACACTTGGGGCACGTCGGGAACTGGGACGAGCAGTGTTGGCACAGCGGAGCTCCGCAGGAGTGGAGCACCGAAGCGATTCCCCCGCAACCCACGCAGCGGGCCGAGCCTCCGGCGGGGGGAGGCGGTCGCACTCGCGCGGAGGAGGCTGCGTCCGGGGTTGACGGAAACGGAATCTCGTCCTCGGAGAGGTTCGACCCCGTCGCGGCGTGGACCGGACGGCCGGCGGTCGGAGTACTGGCCGCCGGTGGCGCCATTTCGGGCGAGTACGCGCCGAGGTTCAACGCCGGTAGCGGAGCATGCACCGCACGCCCCGCCGTTTCGACGGCCTTGATGATCCGGGCTTTGAAGATGCCCACCCGGAGGACCTGGACGAGCTGGAACAGCGTCCGCTGTTCGGGCGGAAGCGCGAGGGCCTTCCGAGCCAGTTCCTCGACGTCGGGGGCGAGTCGCAGGTTCTCGGGCCGAAGGTCCATCTCGAGAACGGCCCGCAGGTAGCCGAAGAGTCGCTGGCTCTGCCCCAGGGTGTAGGTGGCCGGAGAAAGCACCGCCACGTCGGCCAGGGTGAGCCCGCGGTGCTCGATCCCGGCGGGCCGGTTCTGCAGGGCCGCCGTGATGAGGTGATAGGAGGCAACCTCGAGATCCTGGAGCTCCTGCTCGGGCAGCTTGTCCACCTCGATGCGCGGAAACCTGGACAGCACCTGAAGCACTGGGTCGAGGAGCTCGAAGGGAACGTGCAGCGTCACGAACAGGTCGTTCTTGGTCACCGTTCGGTTGAGGCGGGCCTCGAGCAGGAGCGCCTCCCGTCCGTACTTCTCGATCGTCACATCGCGGGTCCGCTGGTTGGCGGCTTTGCGCCCCTCCTTCGCAGCCTCGAAGTCCGAATCCAGGGCAAGTGCCCGGTCGAAGCTCGCGCGCGCCTCGTCGGGCTTCCCGAGCGAGAGCAGTGCGAGACCCTGGCTTGACCAGGCATACTTGTTGCTCGGCGCGAGCTCGGTCGCCCGCGAGTAGAGCGTCAGAGCCTCGTGTGAGTGGCCCAGCTTCTCGGCGACGAACCCAGCTCGGAGCAGCAGTTCCGGGTCCGAACGGCTGAGCGCAATCGCGTGGGCGTACGCGTCGGCGGCCTTGTCCCAGGTCTCCTGGCGCACCTGGAGCTCGCCGAGTCGCGTCCAGAGCGGCAGCGACCGGGGCAGCGCCTCGACTCCGCGGCGCACCACCTCCGTCGCGAACGGGAGCGAGCCGATGGCCGCCTCCGCCTCGGCCAGCAGGAGGTAGGTCTCTGCCCGCGGAGGTTGGGTCGGCATCACCTCGCGAAGGAACGTCCGCGCCTCCTCGGGCTTGCCGGAGTCGAGCAGGCATCGAGCCAGACCCTCGGTCGCCTCGAGGGAACCCGGGTCGACCTTCCGGATCGCCTCGAATGTCGCCTGCGCGTCGATCGGCCGCTCCAGCGCCGAGAGGACCTGGGCCCGCAGCAGGAGATACGGAACGGCGCGGTCCCGGTGCTCGGCCGGATCGGGCGGTGGGGTTGCATCGAGCACTTCGAGCGCGAGGTCCGGCCGGCCCGCCTGGAGCCGGACACGGGCCCGTCGCGTGATGACCTCCAGACCGCGGCCCGGGTCGAGGTGCTGCGCCTTCTCATACGAGGCGTTGGACTCGTCGGTCTTGCCCAGCGCGGCCGCCAGGTCCCCGTGGTCGATCCAGAGCGCCGGATTCTCGCTCTCGGGTCCTCCGGCCGTTAGCAGCTCGGAGAGGGTTTCGTAGGCGTCCGCAGTCTGGCCCCGTTTCGCCTGAAGCTCGTACTTCTCGGTGAGGGCGCTGACGTTGTGGGGGTCGAGCAGCAGGATGGCCTTCAGCGAGTAGACCACCTCGGCCTCGTGACCCAGGGCCCGATGCACCTCCGCGCGGACCTTCCAGGCTCGCAGGTCGTTGGGCTCTTCGTGAAGTAGCCGATCGACGAGCGGCAGGGCTTCGCTGAATCGGCCAGCCACCTGGTAGGTTTCGGCGAGGCCGAGCCGGCCGGCCCGGCTCTGGGGGTCCTCCTTGAGACCCTGTTCGAAGTAGGCAATCGAGTCCCCGTAGGTCCCTTGCGCACGAAGGGCTTCCGCGATCTCGAAGTACGCGTGGGCGTCCCCATGGGCGGCCTGAACGGCGCCCTTGAGGACGGCCAAACCTTCCGCGCGGTGACCGGCCTTGAGCAGCAGCTGACCTTTCCGGCGAAGATAGAGCGGGTTCGTCGGAGCCCGCTGGAGCAGTAGGTCGAGGTACCGCAGCGCCCGGGTCTCTTCGTTGAGGCGGCTCAGCGTCTCGACCAGTCCCCAATACAGGTCGCTGTCCTCGAGTCCGAGGCTGGCGGCACGCTCGTATGCCTCGCGCGCCTCGGTCTGACGGTCCATGCTCCGGAGCACATCGCCCAGCTCCTTGGAGATGTCACCGCGCTGGCTGAACTCCGGGTCCGCGAGGAATTCTCGGTAGGCCTTCACCGCCCGTTGGGCATCGTGCACGAGTGCGGAGGCGCGGGCAACGCCGAGCCGAGCCGCAGACTGCAGCGCGGGGTCCACGGTGGCGCGTTCGTAGGAAACCATCGCCTCCCGAGCTGCCGCTTCCCGCTCCGCCGTGCCGTCGCCCAGCTCGTAGGCGGCGCCGAGGTAGAGGTTCCCCCGTTCGAGCGCCACGTCGTAGCGTGAGGGGTCCAGGCGGAACAGGGCGTCCAGCACCGGCACGAGGTCTGCGGCACGGTTGAGATCGACCAGCAATCGCTTCCGCTCGAGCAGGTACCGGGTCTCCGCGGGTTCCTTGGAGCTCAGGTCGTCGTAGACCGCCAGCGCCTTCTCTCGGTCGCCGGCCTGGACGAGGGCCGCCCCGAGGGCGGCCAGCGTCTCCAGGTCCGCCGGCTCGACGCGGAGGATCGCCTCCGCGAACTCGCGCACCCGCTCCGGCCTTGAGGCGGCCTGGGCCGCATGCAGGATTCGCCGGAGGTCCGCGGTCTCGGTGGGGTGGTCACGGAGCAGCTCCTCGCCGGACGCGAGGGCGTCGTCGAGCGCCCCGGCGGCTAGCTCGAGTTCGATCAGGGAGCGGAGCGCATCCAGGCTTTTCGGAGAGGCCTCCAGGATAGACTTCGCCGCTTCGATGGCAAGGTCATTCCGATTCAACGCAACCGCGGACGCCCGGAGCGCCTGCAGATTCGCCACGTTCCCGGGGTCGAGCTCCCGCAGCCGCCGGCGCGCGGCGAGCAGCAGCTCGGGCTGATGGCCGTTCTTCTCGACATCGGCGGCGATCTCGGACAGCGCGATGGTATCGACCAGCTCTTTCCGGTCCACCAGCTGCTGGTAGATCGGAACGGCCTCGTCGAGCCGACCCATCGCGAAGAGGAGTCGCGCTTTGAGGAAGCGGACTCGAGGGTCATCCGGCCGCTCCGCAGCGACCGGCGTGAGCGTATCGAGCGCGGTCTGCAGCTGGCCGAGCGTCGCGAGGAGCCGCGCCTTCTCGATGAGCAGCTCCGGGTCCGTGGGACTCGCGGCGAGGAGCGCTTCGGCGGCCTCGAGGGCTTGCCGTTCGCTGCCGGCCGAGCGCGCCAGCTGGAGCTTCATTCGGAGCGCGACCCCGTTCTGGGGGTCCAGCTTGAGCGCCCGGTCGACGTACTGGCTCGACGACGCATCGAGTCGCTGGGCCGAGAGATAGGCCTCGACTGCTTCCGGATTTCGCCCGAGGAGTTTGAGCGCGTCCCCCTTGGTTACCCATGTACGCTTGTCGTGCGGATCGGCCTCGAGGGACCGGTCCAGGAGCAGGACGGCCTGGTCGATCTGGCGGTTCAGGGAAAGGAGAACCAGCGCCTTGTGCTGCAAGAGTTCCGCCGAGCCGGGGACGAGTGAGAGGCCGACATCCACGGCTCGAAGGGCGAGCTCGTTCTCCGAGTGATGATGGAACGTCATGGCCGCCCGGGCCAGATCATGGGCGACCTCCGGCGCCGCTTCCTCGAGCTCCTGACGGTGTTCCTCCACGTGAGCGAGGAACCGTTTGAGACCGTCCTGCTGACGGTCCGCTTCGTGAGCCGCCTCGAATCGCTCGGCTTCGCGGAACAGCCGTCGGCTCTCATCGAGCGGTGACTGGCCGGAGTGGCTCGGCGGGGTCGGGGTATGGACCGCAGCCATGGCTCCAGGCCGTCGGAGCCGGTGATTCGATAAATAAGTTCGGCGAGCCGCGAAATCTCCGAACGGCGCATTGCCCCGACCGCCGGGCGCTTTATGCCCCGGAATGGGTCCCGCGGGCCGTGACCTCCTCCCGGCGTAGTGCAGCTCGGAAGACAATCTTCGACCCCGTCCATGGGACGGTATCGGTCGAGGGGGTGGCGCTGGCACTGATTGGACACTCGGCGTTCCAACGACTGTGGGGCATTCGGCAGACGGGCTTCGCCCATCTGGTCTTCCCCGGAGCGAATCACACCCGACTTGAACACTCGTTGGGCGTCTTTTGGGTCACCCAGCAGATGGCGGACCGACTGGGCCTCGCCGAAGAAGATGCCCTGACGGTCGCCGTCGGCGGCCTGCTCCATGACCTGGGTCACGGGCCGTTCTCGCACACGCTCGACCCGACCGCCGTCGAGGTCCTCGGCTTCGGACACGAACGGATCTCGCGGGCCTGGATTACCGGGGAGTCCCTCGAAGGTATCACGGACGACCGGGCCGCCGGAGCCTCGCCGCCGATGTCCGAGATCCTGGAGCTCGCGGGGGTGAACCGGCGGACCGTGGCAGACCTGGTCGACCCCGGCAGTGGCCGGGAGGCGCACCCGCTCCTCCGTGCGATGCTTCACGGAGCGATCGACGCGGATCGTATCGACTACCTCCAACGAGATGCACATTACACCGGCGTCGCGCACGGAACGATTGACGCCGCGCGGCTGCTCGACACGGTGCGGGAGCACCGGGGGCGGCTCTTGTTCGCCGAGAAGGGCCACAATGCCGTCGAAGGATTCCTGGTCGGTCGGGCGTTGATGTACTCCGCCGTCTATTTCCACAAGACGGTCCGGTCCGCCGAGGTCATGGCCCAGAGCGCCCTCGAGCGGCTTCCGGACTTCCCGGACATCCCGCACGCCGTCTTCGGAATGACCGACGGAGAGTTTCTGGGCTACCTCGCCTCGGCCGGCCAGCGAAGCGCCGAGATCGTCCGCGGCTTCCGCTCGCGCCGTCTGTTCAAGAGGGCGCTCGCGTGGCGCGACATCCCCTCGGGCCTCCGCCGAGCCATCGGCCGGCTGATGAGGGATCCACCTCACCGACGGGCTGTCGAAGACGACCTCGCCGACCGGCTGAAGCTCCTCCCCGGTGGCGTCCTCCTCGATACTTCCGGCCTTACGTCGCGATCTGTCGGAGGAGACTGGGATGAGGTCGGTCTGCTCGGAACCCGCGGGCCCAGCTATCCCTTCCGCGCCGCGAGCGTCTGGAGGGACCTGGCGATGCGACCTCCCACGGCCTGGAAGCTAGCGGTCTACGTGCCCCCGGAGCATCGCGAAGCGGCGGAGCGCCGCCTTCCCGGCCTGCTCCGGCGCGTCCTCTGACGGCGGCCCCGTGCGCTGCGGCCTCCGGTAACGCGGAGGTTACTCCCCAGCCATCTAGGCACACCGTCAAATCCCCCCTGCTGCTGGCGCCACGCCAGCCCAAGGGAGAACAACCGATGGAGATGCAACCGGGCCAGATGGCGTACGACCGAGCGAGCACGGTATTCTCGCCGGACGGGCGCCTGTTCCAGGTCGAGTACGCCCTCCAAGCGATCCAGATGGGCGGCACCGCTGTGGCGGTGACCTATCCGAATGGGGTCGTGTTCGTGGCCTTCCGTAACCTGCCGACGAGTCCGCTCGCCCGGTCGGCGTCGATCGAGAAGAGCTTCGCGATCGACACCGGTATCGGCTGCGTGACGGCCGGTCTCATCGCCGATTCGCGGATCCTGGTCGACCACCTCCGCCTCGAGGCGCAGCGACACAAGATCCTCTACGGCGAGACCGCACCGTACCCGACGCTCGCCGCGTCGCTGGGAACGTTCCTCCAGCAGTTCACCCAGTTCGGCGGCACGCGCCCCTTCGCCGTGTCGATCCTTCTCGGCGGCTTTGGCACGCACGGGCCGGGCATCATCGAGCTTGACCCGAGCGGCGCCACAATCGGCTGGAAGGCCTATGCCATCGGACGAAACCGGCGCGCCGTGGCCGACTTCCTCGAGCAGAAGATCGACGACGTGAAGGACGAGGACACGGCGTTCAAGCTCGCCGTGTCGGCCGTGGCCGAGGGCTCGAACCCCCCCTTCACCGCCGAGGCGCTGGACGTCTCCTTCCTGGAGCCCGAGACGGACCTGCGTCGCCTGAACTCCGCGGAGGTCGCCAAGCGGGTCCAGGGCATGCCGTTCATCGGTGAGCCGGAACGGAACGCCCGGCCTCGCGGCGGCTAGGCGGAGCCCGCGTCGGGGCCTGGCAGTCGCGCGCTCACCGCCGCCTCCATCTCCCGGCGGAGGCCCATCCTCCGCCGGGTCCGATGGTAGGTCACGGCGAAGCGATGCGCCTCGTCTCGAACTGCACGCAGGAGAAGCATCGGAGGCGAGTTCGGGTTGTTGGCCACCGGGCCCGACCGGTCGGGGAAGTACAGCTCCTCCTCGCGCTTGACCAGTCCGACGACCGGGATCTCCTCCGTCAGCCCGAGCTCCTGGAGCACACCGGCTGCTGCGGCAACCTGTCCGGCACCGCCATCGATCAGGAGCAGGTCGGGGAGCTTCTCCGCCTCGGCCTGGAGCCGGCGCATGCGTCGCCGAACGACTTCGGCCACCATCGCGAAGTCGTTCGTGCCTTCGACCGTCCGGATCTTGAACCGCCGGTACTCGTCCTTGGCCGGACGGCCATCCTGGAAGACGACCAGCGAGCCCACCGCTTCCGACCCCTGGAACAGGGAGATGTCGACGCCCTCGATCCGGTTGGGGAGACGGGGGAGACGCAGCAGGTCCATCAGGGCTCGAAGGACGTCCCGCGGAACGGCCATCGGCGTGGCCTGTTCGAGCGTGCTCTCGGCGAGGCGGGTCGCCAGGCGGGCGAGCGATGCCGACCGACCGGTGGGCGCGAAGCGCACCGTGATGCCCCGGTCTTTCGCGAGCCATTCCACCGCCTCTTCGACGCCGGCGGGCCTCGGGCCGGCCACGTAGATGCGCTCCGGGTTGACGGTCTGCTGGCCGTAGTACTGGGTCAGGAACTGTCGGAGGACCTCTCCGGCCTCCGGCGGGTCGTCCACGGGAAAGCCCATGACGTGTGGCTCGCTCTGACGGACCTCCCCATCCTCCACGCGGAGCACGCCGACGGCCACCCGGAGGACCCCGGGGTGTCGAGGTAGCGCCACCGCCACGATGTCGGCGCGGCCCTCCCCCGGCCCGACCACCCGCTGGCGGTCCTGCAGGGCCTCGAAGCCTCGCAGGGCGTCCCGGAGACGGGCGGCTCGCTCGAATTCCTGCTGCCGAGCCGCCTCCTTCATCTGGGTCTCGAGCGACGCGACGATCCCCTGGCCCTTGCCCCGGAGGACGGTCACGGCGTCGTCGACCTGGGCGCGGTACGCCGTCCGGTCGACGAGACCGATGCAGGGCGCCGTGCATTGCTGGAGATAGTAGTACAGACAGGCGCGCTTCGGGAGCCGGACGCACCGGCGGATCTGGAACGTCTCGGAAAGGAGCCGCGCAACGCTTCGGGCCTCGCGGGCCCCGGTGTACGGACCGAACAGCAGCAGATCCCGGCCCCGGCGGGGCCGGCGGACGACCAGGATTCGGGGGTAGGACTCCGTGAGCGTGACCGCGATGTACGGGTAGCTGCGGTCGTCCTTGAGGAGCGTATTGTAGGGCGGCTGGTACTGTTTGGTGAGCGTGGCTTCCAGGAGCAACGCCTCCCGCTCGTTCGCGGTCGGCACGAACTCGACGCTGGTGCTCCGACCGAGGATCCACTCGTCCTTCTCGACGCGGACCTTGAGGTGGTCCAGGACGCGCCGCCGAAGGTGCTTGGACTTTCCGACGTACACCACTTCGCCGCTCGAGCCCCTGAACAGGTAGACCCCGGGCGTGTCCGGTCCGGGCCGGAACCGTTCCTCGGGCCCGTAGGCCCACTGACTCGCCGGTACGAAACCCGGCAGCGAGGCGTCCGGTCCGGTCATCGGACGATCGCAGGCATCGGTCGGAGCAGGGGACGGAGGAACTCCGCGGTGTGGGACCCGGGCGTCCGAGCCACTTCCTCGGGGGTCCCGGCCGCCACGAGCCGTCCGCCCTTGTCCCCACCCTCCGGTCCCAGGTCGATGATCCAGTCGGCCGACTTTATCACGTCGAGATTGTGTTCGATGACCGCAACCGTGTTGCCGCCTTCCCGGAGCCGGAACAGCACCTCGAGGAGCCGGCGGACGTCCTCGAAGTGGAGTCCAGTCGTCGGCTCGTCGAGCAGGTAAAGGGTCCGGCCCGTGGGCGTCTTGCCCAGCTCGAAGGCGATCTTGATCCGCTGCGCTTCGCCGCCCGAC
>JASHOK010000043.1 GCA_030041175.1 Thermoplasmata archaeon
CATTCGTCCCACTCGGGGACGCCACGATGGACGAGGCGGTGGCGCTCTCCGTCCGCCTGGGGGAGCGGATCTGGACCGAACTTCACGTTCCGGTCTACCTGTACGCTGCAGCGGCGCGCCGCCCCGAGCGCGCCGACCTTGCAGTGGTTCGGCAAGGGGGATTCGAAGGGCTCCGGGAGACGGTGCGAACCGACCCGCGCCGCAGGCCAGACTTCGGAGACGCAGAGCTCCATCCTACCGCCGGCGCCGTAGCGGTGGGAGCGCGTCCGGTGCTGATCGCCTTCAACGCGTATCTCAGCACGCCGGACGTTGCGGTGGCCAAGAAGGTCGCCCACGCGGTCCGCGGGCGGGACGGCGGCCTGGCCGAGGTCAAGGCCCTGGGCTTCGAGATCCGGGAGCGGAACCGGGCGCAAGTCTCGATGAATCTCACCGACTATCGAAAGACTCCCATCCACCGGGCGCTCGAGGCCGTCCGCCGGGAAGCGATCCGATACGGCGCGACGATCGAAGAGTCGGAGATCGTGGGACTCGTACCGGAGGACGCTCTGCTGGATGCCTCGGAGTTCTACCTCCAACTGAACCGGTTTTCCCGGGATCAGATCCTCGAGCGCAAGATTTCGCCGGCGCCGGGTGGGTCCGACTCGGACGCGCCGAAGACGGGGCTCAATCTCGCGGTCCTGACCGTTCAGGAGCTCGTCGATCGTGTGGCCGCGCGCACACCCACGCCCGGAGGAGGCAGCGCAGCCGCGATCGCCGCCGCCCTCGGAACGGCGCTCGGAGAGATGGTCATCGCCTACTCGACTCCGCTCAAACAGTCCCCCTCGGCAGCCCTAGCGGCTCTGGCGAAGGAGCTCACCGCGAGCCGGGGGACCTTTCTCGAGCTGGCCAATGCCGACACTGCGGCCTACGAAGCGGTCCGGTCCGCTCGTCGGGAGCGAAAGTCCCACCCCGACGACCCGGCAGCCCAGAAGGCGTTCGTCGCCGCACTCCAGAAGGCCGTGGAAGTGCCCATGGACACGGCCCGGTTGGCCCGTCGGACGGAAGGGCGGCTAGAGGCGCATCGCGAGCAGACCAATCCCGCCCTGGGGAGTGATCTCGTTTCGGGGCTGGCTCTCCTCCGCGCCGCCGCCGAGTCCGCCCTCTCGAATGTCTCCATCAACCTCGCGGACCTGCGCGCCGAGGGACTCCCGGTCGCAGACCTCGAAGCGGAGCGGGACCGACTCAGTGGCCAGCCATGAAGGGCGGGCACCGCCCGCGTCCGCGGCCCTTCGTCCACGTCAACTGCGCCATCTCCCTGGATGGCCGGCTCGCCTTCTCGGGAGGCCGACGCGCGCCCCTGTCGGGGCCGCGGGACCTGGCCCGGGTCCAGCGACTTCGAGCCGAGCTCGGTGCCGTGCTCGTCGGCGTTGGGACCGTCATTTTGGACGACCCGTCGCTGCGTGTGCACTGGGAGCTGCTGGACGGCCCCCGGGGCGCGGATCCTGTACGAATCTGTCTCGACGGCTCCGGCCGGCTGCCGTCGGACGCTCGACTCCTGGATGGAAGCCAGCGCACGATCATCGCCACGACGCGGGCGACCCACCGTGACTACCCCGCGACCGCCGAGACCCTGGTGGCCGGCGACGGGCCGGAGGTCGACCTCGCCCAGTTGCTCGGCTCCCTGTGGGAAGCGGGAGTCCGCGGCGTTCTGGTCGAGGGAGGAGCCCACGTCATCGCCAGCTTCCTGCGCGCGTCGCTCGTCGATCGGATGACCGTGTATGTGGCCCCGGTCGTGATCGGCGGGGTGACGGCCCCCTCGATGGCGGCGGGGCCCGAGTCGCACTCGTCCGACGAGTGGGTCGAACTTCTCCGGGAATCTGTGGAGGCGCTGGATGACGGCGTGCTGATCCGCCTTCGACCCCGGCGCCCGCCCGCGGGCTCGCCGCCCTCACCGTTATAGCCGCACCGGTCTCCGACGGCCCCGACGGGATCTGCGTGAAGCTCACCCACTTCGTACTCGCCGACCAGTTCCATTTCGGCATGATCACGGATGCGGGTGACTTCATCGACCTGGATACGGCCTGCCGCGACTACTTCGGGGTGAACCCCGTCAAGGGCGCGGACCCGAGTCGGTTCCGAGACATGCGGACCTTCTTCACCGGTGGCGCGGAGTCGGTGGCGATCACCAAGAAGATCCAGGAGTACATCGACCGACGGCGCGCCATGGGGTGGACGCCCCGGGCCGCTACCGGCGCTCGGTTCTTCTTCAAGCCGGAGGAAGGAATCCGGCTCCTCGCTCCGGTGGCCGCCGGCGCCAAGATCTACCTGTTGGCCTCGAACTCGCGGAGCCACCTGGCGGAGCAAAAGAAGGAGCCGCCGTCGCAGCCCTACTTCTTCACTCGCTTCTTCAACAGCCTCATTGGGCCCAGCGAATCGCTGGTGCTCAGCCCCCATGGCCACTTCCCGGACGTCGAGCTGGAGCTGGCGGTCGTGATCGGGCAGCGGGGCAAGCACGTTTCCGCGGAGCGGGCCATGGAGATGATCGCCGGGTACACGATCGCCCTGGACATGGGCTACCGCGACCTGCAGTACCCTCCGGGCGGCGCGGTGGATTGGGTGCAAGGGAAGGGTTTCGATTCCACGATGGTCGTGGGCCCGTGGGTCGTTCCGAAGGAAGAGGTCGGCGAGCCCTATCCGCTTCACATGGAGCTCAAGGTCAACGGCACCGTTCGCCAGAAGGGGGACACGACCGACTACCTGTTCCGGATCCCCCAGGTGATCGCGCATCTGACGCGCGGGGTCACGCTCGAGCCGGGCGACCTCATCTCGCTCGGGACCCTCGGGGGCGCGCCGGGCTTTGAGTTCGGGAACGAGAGTCGGAAGCTCCAGCCCGGCGACGTCATCGAGGGACTGATCGAGCGCGTCGGGCCGCTCAAGGTGACGGCGAAGGCCGAGACGGCCCCAGCGCCCGCGGCCGCCCCTCCCCCCGAAGCGTAAGGAACAGCGCCGTCGACGCGCTCACGCGCACCGTCTCGCCTTCCCGGCCCTGGGTCCGATCGGGGACGGTGGGGTAGTCCACATCCGTGAGCAGATCGACGTCTACGGGCGGCGCCCCGTTCGCCGGGATCGGCGCGTCTCGGAACGGTTGGAACTGGTCCAGGTCGTCTCGCGAGAGCGGCAACACGCGGAATCCCGTTCCGCCGTGCAGGGAGCCGGGCAACCGGATCAGCCGATGCACATCCGTCGTGACGGGGGCGTCCGTCTCGCCCTGAACATTGATCCGGGCGCGGTCCAGGATCTGCTGGAGAAGCGCCGGGGGAAAGTCGGCCGTCGAAACGTCGAGAGACAGGCCCTTGCGGATCTGACGGCCCCGTCCGTCGCGCACGAGGCGCTCGGCCCAGTCGTGGGCGACGGCCTCGGTCGCGCCGGCGTCCCTCAGGTCGCGGGCGGCCAGTTCCACTCCGCCCTCGTCCCATCGGGAGAGGATCTGGAAGAGCGCCCGCGTCAACCGGCCCGGCCACCCGGGGGCGTCCGGGGGCGCCAGACGCCGGTAGGGTCGCTGTCGCACGCCCTGAGGGCGGCCGCCCTCCATCCCCGCGAGCTCTCCCCCGCTTCCAAACGAGAGCGAAGGGCCGCGCTCCCCTTCCCGGCTCTCGATCACCGCCTCGCTGGGGTCGACGCCGACGCCGAGGATGTACTCGACGAGCTCGCGCCGTTCCCCCGAGGAGAGCCCAAGAACCGACTCGGCATGCACGTGGGCATGGAATCCTCGACCTCCCGAGAAGACGAGGTCGACGTCCTGCTCATCGAAGCCGAAATCGCCGAGAAGAAACTCGTCGAGGAGGTCCCGGAACCGACCCCTCGCCAGTTCCAGCTGCTCGGCGTAGGTCTTGCCCTCGGCCTGCCGGAGGTGGTCCGCGTCGAGGTCGAAGATCAGGTCCGCGCCCAGCCAGTCCTTGGCGGACATCGTGGACGCACTGGGCGTGCGGTAGTAGGCCGAGGAATAGTAGACATGTCGCGGCGCCTCGGTCTGGAGGAATCCCCGCAGGTCATCGACGGACCGGAACGACGCGTGGCGCCGCATCAAGGTCTGCATCGAAAAGGGGAAGGCCGCGAACTCTCGGCGGGTGAATCGGGTGGGCGGCTCGACGCGAGTCCCTCCGTAATAGGACTGGAAGCGATGGTGGGCCCACTCGAGGGCCGGGGGGTCGAGCGTGGCCGTCTTGCTCACGCTCGCGTCACTCCTCGCCCGGCAGCTGGGTGGGCTCCAGGGCTTCGGCTTGGTTCGCCTCCGTTCGGAGGCGCACCAGGAGGTGGAAGACCGTGGAGTGCTCGCTGCCCCGCAGCAGAAGCTCCACCGCCTGAGTGGCCCGGTCGAGCTCCGCTTCCTTGCCGATGAGCGCCACGGTGTTCCCGTAGACGCTGACCGAACAGCCGGACAGCTCTTCGAGCCGGCTTCGTGCGCGACCCGCGGTTCCGATGAGCCGAGACCGGATCCTCCACAGCGCGGACTTCGACTGCTTGCCAGTCACCTGCTTGATGTCGATGACTCCGAGGTAGGTGTCGTCCACCAGCAGTCGCATCGCGCGCTGGGGCGAGAATCCCCGGCCGATTGCGACCACGATGTCCCGAGCCTTTAGCGCCCCCACCGGATCGTCGGACGCATCGCCCGAGATCCCCACGCTGCCCTCCTCAGTATCGATCTCCAGCTTGACGTGCGTTTTCTGCTCGATTTCTCGGCGGGTGGCCCCTCCGGGACCGATCAGCGCGCCGACCCGGTCGTCCGGGATCCGGGCGAAGAGAACGCTCATCCCGAAGCTCCGGCCGTGAGGGTAAGGCCACCCGCCGCCTCGAAAAACTCCTCCGGGGAGGTGTCGACCCCGAGGCGGCGGAAGTACCTCGCAAAGTTCGCTGCATCGCGACGGAGAAGCTCGCTCGCCTGTGGGTGCTCGGTCGAGATCGCCTGGGCCACGTCAATGAGGTACGGCCGGTCCTCCCGAATCAGGACGTTGTAGGGCGAAAGGTCTCCGTGGACGAGTCGAGCGGTCACTACCATCCGGTGCACCTGCGTCGTCAGATCCGTGTACAGCGCTCCCGGGTCCGCCAGCATCGCCTCTTGCATGGGGGGTGCGGGGAGGCCCTCCACCCCGACGAACTCCATCACCAGTACGTTGCGGAAGTAGGCAAGGGGCTCTGGAACGCGGACCTCGGCGGCCCTCAACGCGGTGAGAACGGTATGCTCTCGCCGGGTCCAGGCATAGATCATCCGGGCGGTGTTCCCCATGGCGCCGACTTCCCGCCGGAGCCACTCGATCACATACGGTGGCACGTGTCGGAAAATGGAGTTTCCGATGCGGTAGATCTTCACGGCCCGGAACCCGGCCGGGCCGCTCGCGCGGAACACCCCGCCCTCCTTTCCGGTCGAGATCGGGTAATCGACGCTCTGGAACTGACCCTGGTTCACGAGCCGACCGATGGCGAGCAGGGTGGCATGGTCGAAGAATTCATCCACCAGCTTCCGCTGCTGCCGCTCCTTGCGGCGGTCCTCGACCCGCTCGGCGCGGGTCGGATAGAGGAGCTCCTCGGGGTCAGACACGAGTTGCCTACCCCGGTGCGGAGACAAAACCGTTCCCAGAACATTGGATATAGGTCGTCGGGGGCGACGGACGCCCGAACCCCTTATGCGCCCTGTTCCCTTGCACCGGGGACCGCAGCGATGGTTGACCCCGCAAATCTGGCGATCAGCGCCGTTCTGATCATAGTGGGCAGCGCACTGTTCGGCTTTGAGCTGGTGCACCCCGGCGCGTGGTTGCTCATTCCCGCCTGCATCATGATCGTGGCCGGCATCCTCTATCTCACGCTTCCGGGGCTGCTGCTCAACTCCTACTTTGGTCCCGCCGTGGTCGTGCTCGTCGCGCTGGGCGCCGCTCTTGCGACGATTCCGTACTACCGGTGGGTCGCTCCCACGCATGAGCCGTTGAGTACGACCGTCCAGTCCCTCGAGGGAGAAACCGGGGTCGTGGTGGTACCGGTCGTTCCGGATTCCTTGGCGGGGAAGGTTCAGATTCGCTCCGAGGTCTGGTCGGCACGGGCCGCGGGGCCGATCCCTGCCGGGACCCGGGTTCGGGTCATTTCGGGAGAGGGGGTCAGCGTCCTGGTTCGGCCGCTGGATGCTGCGCGAGGAGAGAACTGAGGGGGAAGAACGATGGTGGATCCGCTAGCGCTGACGCTGATTGCAATCTTTGTCGTGGCCATCATTCTGATCCTGATCAATCGGATGGTCTACCAGATCCAGCCGTACCAGAACGGAATCGTCACCCTGCTGGGCTCGTACAAACGCATTCTCAATCCGGGGTTGAATTTCGTCAGCCCCCTCGCTCTCGTGATCAAGATCGACCTCCGGACGCAGGTGCTCGAGGTCCCGCGGCAAGAGGTCATCACGAAGGACAATTCGCCCACGAATGTCGACGCGATCATTTACATCAAGGTCGTCGACGCACCCAAAGCGATCTTCCAGGTCCAGGACTACCACGTGGCCACGGTGGCACTGGCCCAGACCACGCTCCGGTCCGTCATCGGTGACATGGAGCTGGACGAGGTGCTCTATAACCGGGAGCGGATCAACACCCGGCTCCGCGACATCCTCGACCAGTCGACCGACAAGTGGGGCGTACGGGTCGAGGCCGTAGAGATCAAGGAGGTCGACCCGGTTGGACCGGTCAAGGCCGCGATGGAGGAGCAAACCTCCGCGGAGCGGCAGCGGCGGGCGGCCGTGCTCCGGGCGGACGGCGAGAAGCGCTCGGCCATCCTGGTGTCGGAAGGCCAGAAGCGGTCCCGCATCCTGCAGGCGGAAGGGGTCCGGCAGTCCAAGATCCTCGAGGCCGAGGGAACCCGGCTCGCGACGATCCTGGAGGCCCAGGGCGAAGCGCAGCGCCTACGGATCCTGGCGCTCGGCGCCGGACCGCTCGATTCCAAGGCACTGACGGTGCTGTCGCTCGACACCCTTGCGAGCGTGGGCAACGGACAATCGACGAAGATCCTCTTCCCGTTCGAGCTCTCGCGCCTCGTAGAGGGTGCGTCCGAGTACCTGGGCATGTCCCGGACGGTTCCGGATCGGAGCCTCAATACGCTCGACGAGCTCGAAGCTCGTGTCGGCAAGATGGACGACATCCTCGGTCCGATTCCCCGGCAGGACGAGCTCTCGACCGAGATCAAGTCCATCGAGGACGAGATCAAGGCGGAATCCGACGAGTCCGCCTCGATGATCGGACCCGACATGCAGGGGCGCGCCGCCGCCAATCTTCCGGACCCGCTCGGGTCGCCCCGCCGGTCCGCTCCGCCCCCGTCCTTCGGCGTCGCACAGTCCCACGGGAGCGCGCCGTCCACGGTTCCGGACGAGGGTCCGCACGACTTCACGCAGCCCACGCCCAAGCCGGCGGCCAAGAAACCCGGAGACTCTTCGGGGTAAACCGGTCGGTCGGCGCCGCACCAAGGGTTTTCGCCAGCGCACCAAAAAGCAGGTGCCTCGCACCGGCGTGGGGCTCCCCCGAGGGGGTGGCCGTTCGCAGTGCCGGGCCCGTCGACCGACCTGGTCGGGGGTATCGTTGCCTTCAACGAAGAACGCGCTCTCCCTGCCGCCGTCGAGTCCCTTCTTTCTCAGGAGCTACCCTCCGGTGTCCGCTGGAGGACGCTCTGGGTCGTTGCCAGCGGATGCACGGACCGCACGGAATCCGTGGCGCATGCCTTGGCCCGAGCGCACCCGGAGGTCCGGGTCCTGGTCGAACCGGACCGTCGCGGAAAGGCCGCCGCTCTCGGGCGGGTCTTTCGGGCCGCGATAGGGGACTATCTGGTTCTGCTCAATGCGGATGCCGAGGCAGCGCCCGGCGCGGTAGCCGCTCTCCTCCGAGAGGTCGACGCGGATTCGCCGTTGTTTGGCGTCATGGGCCGGCCCGACCCGGCGCCGCTGCCCGCTGGCCCGCTCGGGCGAATGCTGGCCTTGCTCTGGCTGCTTCACCATCGCCTGCACCTGGACCTAACCGCGAAAGGCCAGGGAACCCACCTGTCCGACGAGCTCCTGCTCCTGCCGATCGCCCATCTGCCGCCGCTGCCGGAAGAGGTGGTGAATGACGGGGCATTCATCGGGGCGTGGCTGGCCGGCCATGGGGGGCGGCTCCGCTATGCGCCGGAGGCCCGGGTCACCATCGAGCTTCCCTGGACGATCCAAGATCACCTTCGGCAGCGGCGGCGGATTCGGTCGGGGCATCAGCAGGTCGAAGCCTTGCTCGGCGTTCCGCCCACGACCCTGGGCCGGTTCCTCACCCAGGATAGCGGTCGGGTGATTCGGCTGGTTGGCCAGGCCGTCGCGGACACTCCGCGGGGGATCGAGGGACTGGCCGGACTTACCGTTGCAGAGATTGCGGCGATGGTGGCGGCGGCGTGGGACCGGTTGCCGCCCCGCCGTAGTCACCGTCTGTGGGAGACCATTGCCGATCCTCCGTCGCCGACCGCGGCCTCCCTGCGGCCCGCCGTTCGAACGCCATCGTCGCGAGGGCCATTCGAGAGGGTCGGGTGAGCGTCCGAAAGCAATGACTCGCCTGACCGGCCCGTCGCAGTTGATGGTTGACCCAGAGCCCTTTGACCTGGAGATAGGTCGCCAGGATGGGGAAGAGCAGCCCGTTGAGGCACCGGATCCCGGGTCCCGGAGGAGAATGGGCCGGTCCCTGCCTCGCTCCCTCGCCCGACCCCCAGCTCGCATACAGCCGAGGGAGTTCCTGCCGGAGCCATCCGTTGCGGTCCAGCAGCTGCCGGTATTCCCCCGGACCGACCACGGGGCGCACGGTGAGCGCCTCCCGGGCAAAGAGGAAGCCACGCGCCTGGGAGTATTCGCGCTGGACCGCGCGTTCGTCGAGGACGTAGTTGAGACACCAGATGGGGTCCCCTTGCCGTTCACCTCGAATCCGGTCCAGCCGAAGGGAGAGGAAGGTCCACGCCAGGTACGCCCAGAGCGTTCCGGGTCTCACGATCGCCATCAGGTCGCAGTCATCGGTCGGGCCTGCGTCCCGATATGCCGCCGAGCCGGTGACGCCCAGGAAGCGGAGCCAGCGATCCCCGGGGGCCCCCGGGGATGCGAATCGCTCGAGGGCGCGCTGCCAATACTGCTCCGCGCGCGCTCGCCGATCGGGGTCCGGGCTGCGCGGAGCCTCGGTCGGGCCCCGGACCCACCGCCCGTCGACCTCGATGACCCCCGGGTGCGCCCGGATCCAATCCCGAAGGGACCCGGCATCGGCGGGCCCAGTGTTGGGCAGCAGCGGCACGAGGTCTTCGAGCTCGAGCGACACGTGGAACTGGGACGCGACGTCGGCGAGCTCCCGAACCCGTTCACGGACCGGGTCCGCGGTACTGGGGGTGGCGTGGCCGGGATGCGTCGAGAGTGCGGCAGTCGTAGGAATCGTCTCTCCGGGCGGCGCCACTGCCTCCGCCAACCGCCTCGAAACCTCCTGCTTTTTGGTGCGCCTGCGGAATCCGTTGGGTCACCGGCGGTTCCGTCCAGTCAGCGGCCAGACTGTCGGGCCAGCCGGAAGGAGTGCACGGGGTCGGGAGGTAGCGAATGAAGACTGCGACAGGTCCCGGGAGTCACTCGCTCGAGCTTTGGACCGACCATGCCGTCGTGCCGCTCGGTTACGCCGAGGGGGACGGGACGGTCTACCTCGTGGCCCGGAGCCGTTCGGCGCAGTGGCCCGTGGATGTCCTCCGGTCGGGGAAGGCGCGCCTCCGGCTGCCGGATCGAACGATCGATGGCGTACCGACCCTCGTCACCTCCGCGGCGGAGCGTCAGCGCGTACTCGGGCTGTTCCGGGCGAAGTACGGTATGGAGGGGTTCACACGGTGGTACGACCAGCCCGCACGCGTCCTCCGGATCAGCCCGGCGCCCCCCGGCCCGGACTCCTCGGCTGGCGGCCCGGCATACTACGACTGGCTTCGAGCGGAGTTCGACAGCGTGGCAGGCGACTACGACCGCCATATCACGGGGAACCGGATGAACCTCCTGTTGCGCAACCGTTCCCTCGCGATCCTCGGAGACCGATTCGCAGACTGTCCGCGACTCCTCGAAATCGGATGCGGATCCGGCATGGAAACGCTCCCGATGCTCGAGCAGGGCCACGAGGTCCTCGCGGTCGACATTTCCGGAGAGATGCTCGCGACGGTTCGTCAGAAGGCGGGGAAAGCGGGGCTCTCCGAACGGCTCTCCACCCGGGAGCTCGCGGCGAGGGACCTCCCCCAGCTCTTGGCGGACGAAGGGCCGGGGTCGTTCGACGGAGCGTACTCGACGTTCGGAGCCCTCAACTGCGAGCCGGACCTCTCCGGAATTCCGGCGCCGCTCGCCGGCCTGCTTGGCCCGTCTCGACCGTTCCTGGCTGGCATCTACAACCGTTGGTGCCTGTTCGAGCTCGGAGGCTATGCCCTGACGTTGCAGGCTCGCCGGGCATTCGGTCGGCGTCGGAATCCCGTTCCGGTCGGTGCCTCCCGGTTCTGCATCGACGTCTATGCCCATTCGGTTTCGGATTTCGACCGAGTGTTCCGACCCTGCTTCCGTCGTGAGCGGATCGAGGGCGTTCCCGTGCTTCTTCCTCCGTCCGACCTGGTCCGGTACGCCGACCGGTTCGCCCAGCATTTCGACCGATTAGCCGCCTGGGACGCGGCCGCGGGTCGTCGGTGGCCGTTCAATCGCCTCGGCGATCATTTTCTGGTAACCTATGCGAGGGGACCTTGACGTCGGCCTCGTCGGACAACGGCCCTCCGCCGCACCGGCCGACCTCGCGCTTCGAGTGGTCCGGTCGTTTCCTTCAGGTCTACTCGGAGCGATGGCCGATCAAGTACCTGGTCTCGAACCAGGGCCTGTGCCTCGGCATCGACACAAAACGACATTCGTTCCTTTTCATCGCCAGTGCGGACGGAATCCTGGCGCGTACGCGACCGGTCGGTGATACGGTGGTCGAGACCCTGGACTATGACATTTCCCGGATCGTCCGCGCCCTCAGGGAGGGGCCGGGCTCGGTCGCTCCGGGCCCGTGACGACGTCGGGACCCCGCTCCAGTCGTGCCCACCGGTCGGGCTGCAGAAAGCCCCGGATCAGTTTCCCGTAGAAAATGGGGGAGTAGAGGAGATTCCGAGGCCGGCGGCTATTCATGTGGATGAGCAGAACGACCTCGCCGGCGTAGGCTAACTCTCGGACACTCCAGCCCGACGTGGAACGTATCCAGGCGCCCTGGAATTCCGGCCAATGCCGGACGCTTCGGTACGTTCCATAGTGGACCATGGCGTCGTCCACGTACCGGACGCGCTTCCGCTGGAAACGGGCCGCTCGCTGGAGATAGTACGTTTCCCGGGACTGGACGCTGTCCGGAATTCGTGCACCGAGAGACCACGCTCGGCCGGTGAGCGTCAACCCCAGAGGCAGGCCGTATCGGAACCGGTGCCCGACAGACAGCCCGACCACCGCCGCCGTCCCCGGACGAGCGTACTCCTGTACGGCGATCGAGTAAAAGTCCGGTCGCACAATCCGGACGTCACTGTCCACGAACAGCACCGGGTCGGTATCGGCCGCGCGCAGGGCCGCGTTCCGTGCGAAACCCAGCCCCGACGGATCCGGCAGGATCCGACCCCCAAACTCTCGGACGATCTCCACGGTCCCATCGGTGCTCTGGCGGTCGACGACGATGAGGCAGTGGACCGGAATGAATCGATGAATTGCCTCCAGCGCCTCACGGATCGTGGCGCCGGAGTTGTAGGTTCCAATCAGGACGTCCACCGGTGGAGTCTTCGGGGACGACACCCCCGAGACACGCTCAGAGCCGCGCGCGCTTCCCGTGCGGTCCGCATCAACGAAGGCTGTCACGGGGCCGCGTCACCCCTCCGCCGCGCCTCATGGGCGGCTCTTCCCATGGCGTTTGGGGGACTCGCACCCTGCCCAGCGACGAGCCGGGGAGGCTCTTTGGGGGTTGGATAGGCGCAGCGTAAAGGACCTGAAGTCGGTGTGGCAGGCATGGATGCCTCTTTGCCACCGACGATTCAGGTCGACCGACGCCAGGCCGTAGCCCGCGTCCGGCTGTCCCGGCCCGCGAAGCTCAACGCCCTGGACCCGGACGCGGTACGGGCCTTGCGATCGGCGCTCCAGACCGCCGCACACGACCCGTCCATCCGGGCCGTTATCCTCACGGGGGAGGGCAAGGCGTTCTCGGCCGGCGGCGACGTCGCCTCGATGAAGGCCCACCTGGATTCGGGCAGCCTGGCCCGGCTCTTCTACGAGCTTACGGGGGAGCTCGAGTTCGCGATCCGGGAGCTGCTCGGGATGAAGAAACCCGTCGTAGCCGCCCTCCCCGGGGTCGCCGCCGGAGGAGGACTCTCCTTGGCCCTGGCCTGCGACTGGCGTATCGCCTCCTCGACCGCGATGCTCGTCCCGGCTTTCGGGGCGCTTGGAGCGGTTCCCGACGGGGGGCTTACCTTCCTCCTGCCTCACTACGTGGGAATTGGTCTCGCCCAAGAGTTGTTCTTCACGAACAGTCGTGTCAGCGCCGATCGCGCGTTCTCCCTCGGGCTCGTCCACGAGGTCATCGCGCCCGAACGCCTGGAGGAACGGGCCTGGGAGCGTGCCGCGGAGCTGGCGGCCGGCCCGACCCGTGCCTACGCGGCGCTCAAACACCTCATGGTGACTTCCTACGGCTCCAGCCTCGAAGCGCAGCTGGCCCTCGAGCGTCGGTACGCCACAGAAGTGGCGGCCGGCCCGGAGGTTGCCGAGGGCATCGAAGCCTTTGGCGAGAAGCGGAAGCCCGAGTTTCCCCCGCCCGAAGAGTGATGCGGGCCCGGCCTGGGCTCAGCGGATCCGCACGGGCGGCTCGACACCCAGGACCGCAACTTCTTCTCGTTCCACGTGGTCCACCCGAGCGTTCGGATGCTCTTCGCGCATGACGCGTTCCAGCTCTCGAACCATCGCCGGCTCGCCCTCGAGTTCCGCCACGACACTGCCATCCGCCCGGTTCTGGACGAAGCCTCCGACGCCCAGGGGTTCGGACCGGCTTCGCACGAACTGCCGGAACCCCACGCCCTGTACTTCTCCGACTATCCGGAGCCGCACGCGGACGCTTGCCACGCTGCCGCACCCCCCGGACCTTAAATAAAGAGAGAAGGTCCGAAACGCTGAACCAGCATCCGAGCCGGAGGCGGGTCGAAAAATGGCTGCCGGGGTGACCACCTTTCTCGTGTTTGCCGCCGTGGCCTGCATCTTCGGCGTCGGCTCGATCCTGGGGAATCGGGCTCTCGGGGCCCGTCGGCGACGCGCCTACCTGCAGTCCCTGACCTACGAGTCGGGTCAGGAGCCGGAAGGCGAGACCCAGATCGACTTTCCGACCCAGCACTATACCTTCGCGATCGTGTTCGTCGCGGTCGATGTCATCGGCTTCATCCTGGCGCTCTGGGGCGTAAACTACCGCAGTGTGAACGACGCCTGGCTCCCGACCTTCATCGCCTTCGGATTCACCGCGCTCGCGATCGTGGGCATTTACTACGCTCTCGTCGGAGAGCGGAGGCTCGTCGTATGAGCGGGCAGGCTCCGGAGGTACCCCGGCCGGCGGTACGGCCGCAAACTGACGCCTCTCCGGCGGGCGACCTTCCGTTGGCGGTCATCGGCCAGCCCGGGGTCCCCTTCGTCGAGATCGAGACGCTCCGGGCGCGCGAGTTCATTCCAGCGGCCAAGGAGGCCCTCAGCTCTCTCCTAAAAGAACAGGCCCAAGGCAAGCTCATCCGCCCCGTGTTCAACTGGGCGGGCCGGAACTCTCTCTTTCCCCTCCACTGGGGCCTCGCCTGCTGCGCCATCGAGTTCGCCGCGGCCTTTGGGGCGCGTTGGGACGCGGAGCGGTTTGGCGTCGTACCCCGGTCCTCGCCCCGGCAGTGCGACCTGCTGATCGTCAACGGGACGGTGACCTGGAAGGTGGCCCACAAGCTGATCGCGCTGTACGAGCAGATGCCCGAGCCCAAGTGGGCCATCGCGATGGGCAACTGTGCGACCGGCGGGGGCCCGTTCCGGACCGCCTATTCGGTCGTTCCGGGAGTTGACAAGCTGATTCCGGTCGACGTCTACATCGCCGGATGCCCGCCTCGCCCCGAAAACATGCTGGACGGAATCCTCCGCCTCGAGCAGCTGATCAAGGAGCGGGGAGAGTAGGTCCCCGGCACGCCACGGACCGAGGGGGAGGGACGAGAGGATGGACGCGAAGCAGCTGTCCGACGGACTCGCGACCCGGTTCCCAGGGAAGATCCTTGGGGTGGATCCCCTGGACGGTACCCTGGGTCGGATCCGCTTCGACCCCGCGGTGGCTACGGATCTCTTCCGGTCGCTGCGGGACGACTACCAGTTCACGCACCTCACGCTGGTCGGGGCCACCGACTGGATCGACCACCGCGAGGTGTTCTACGTGCTCTGGTCGGATACGGACCGGCTCTACCTCGTCCTGTCGGCGAACTTGCCGACGGATGCGCCGGTGATCGCCAGTTCCGTGCCGATCTGGCCGTCGGCGAATGCCCACGAGCGCGAGGCGTGGGACCTCGTCGGCGTCAAGTTCGAGGGACATCCGGACCTCCGCCGGATCTTCATGCCGGAAGGATACGCCTACCATCCCCTGCTTCGCTCGTTCAAGATCCACGAGCCGGAGGACCTTGAGGTGAAGGTGCGCAGTGACTGAGATGTGGGTGAACATGGGGCCGCAACACCCCATGACGCACGGCCTCTGGAACCTCCGCGTCCGGATCGAGGGCGAGATCATCAAGGACGTGGAGCCCGAGATGGGCTACCTACACCGGGGAATCGAAAAGATCTCGGAGGACCGGCACTACAACGAGATCATCACCCTCATGGACCGGACCTGCTACGTGGCGGGGCTGGCCTGGGAGCACCTGTTCATCGTGGCGGCCGAGCAGGCGCTCCACGTAACCCCTCCCGAGCGCGCCGAGTACATCCGGGTCCTATCGGCCGAGCTCCAGCGAATCGCGAGTCACCTGATGTGGTACTCCGCGTTCGTCCAAGACCTCGGCCTGATGACCCCGTTCCTGTACGGGATGCGAGACCGGGATCTCATCCTGGACCTGTTCCAGAGCTACACGGGCGGGCGGCTGACCTACGAGTACATGCGGGTCGGCGGAGTGCGCAGCGACCTGCCGCTGGGCTTTACCCAGCGCTGCCGCCAGGTCGTTGACTGGCTGATGGACCGCTTCGTCGAGTATGATCAGCTCTGCCTCTCCTCGACGATCTTCCACGAACGGTGCGACGGATTGGGCGTTCTCCTCGAACCCGAAGCCGTGGCGTACGGCGTGACCGGCCCAATGCTCCGTTCGGCGGGCTCCCATCGAGACCTCCGCAAGGACCGACCCTACTCGGTCTACGACAAGCTCCAGTTCCAGGTAGCCACCGCTTCGACGGCAGATGTCACCGGCCGTTATCTCGTCCGGATGGAGGAGATGCGACAGTCGGTACGGATCGTGCGACAATGCCTCGACTGGCTCGACGACCATCCGGGCCCGGTCATGGCGGAGCATCTCCCCCGCTGGCTTGGCGCGCCGTACGCGCCGATGGGGAACGAGTCGTACCTTCTCAAGCGGAACTATCCCACCGGCGTCGGTCTCTCCATGATGGAGGAGCCGCACGGAGAGGCGGGCGCCTACGTCGTCAACGACGGCGGCGAGCATCCGTACCGGGTAAAGTTCCGGTCCCCCGTTCTCATCAACATCTGGGCCGCGAAGCGCTACCTGCCCGGTTACCGGGTGGCGGACATTCCCCCGATCATGGGCAGCGTCGACGTGTGCGTCGGGGAGTGTGACCGGTAGCTCGTATGTCCAGCGTCACGCTGTATTCCGTGGCCTACTCGATCGCAGCCATCCTTCTGGGGGGCCTGGCCCATCTCTTCCCGGCCCCGGTCCATGGCTGGCTCATCTCCGGGGATGTGGTCACTGCGCTGGCCACGGTGATCTTCGCGGCGATCCTCCTCGCCGCAAGCATGCTCAACACGATCCTGCTCATCTGGTACGAGCGAAAGCTGCTCGGCCGGTTCATGGACCGGCGGGGCGCGATGCACGTGGGATACGCCGGGCTGCTCCAGAACTTCGCGGACGGGCTCAAGCTCTTCCGGAAGGACACGGTGCGGCCCGGTCAGGCCGACCCGCTGGGCTTCTGGCTCTCGCCGACCGCGTACATGGTCACCTCGCTCGTCATCTTCGGATTGCTTCCCATTTCGACCGGCTGGAACGGCGGATCGCTTCCGCTGACCCTGCTGCTGGCCCTCGTCATCTTCTCCTTCGCACCGCTGTTCATCTTCCTGGGCGCGTGGGCGAGCAACAACAAGTACTCCCTCATCGGCGGCATGCGGTCCGCCGCCCAGATGATCGCCTACGAGGTCCCGATCCTCCTGGCGGTCGTGGCCGTCGTGGTGCTCGCCGGCAGCTTTGACCTCAACACCATCGTGCTCGAGCAACGGAACTACTGGTTCTGGGCTCCGCTGTTCCTCGCGCTCATCGTCTTCCTGACCGGCATGCTCGCCGAAATGGAACGGATCCCCTTCGACCTCCCCGAAGCCGAGGCCGAGCTGGTCGAGGGCTGGAACACCGAGTACGGCGGGATGCTGTTCGCCTTCTTCATGCTCGCCGACTATCTTCGGGCGCTCGTCGGGAGTATCCTGGTCGTCCTCCTGTTCCTCGGCGGCTGGACGCTGCCGTCGTACATCCCGGCGGCGCTCACGAGCTTCCCGCTCGCCGGGATCGTCTGGTTCATGGTCAAGACCTACCTCGTCTTCGGTCTGTTCGTCTGGGTACGCGCCTCCCTGCCCCGGATCCGGACCGACCAGCTGCTGCGACTCGGATGGATGCGCATGGTCCCGCTCGCGCTCCTGAGTGTCATCCTGGCGGCCCTGGTGGTCTTGGCGCGCTGCCTGCCGCTGATCGGATGCGTTCCCTCGATGGGGGGCTGAGTCGATGGACGGTACCAGCGCGTCAGGCACCGAAGAGAAGCCCTTCCTGTGGGTGACGAGACCCCTCGCGACCGCCGCCAAGCAGTTCGCGAAGAGTCTCTGGCGGCCCTCGACGGTCGTCTACCCGTTCGAGCGCCTGGAGGACCCGAAGTTCCGCGCCAAGGTCGCGGTGGCGTCCGGCAAGCCGATCGGCGTCGGAGAGATCTGGGACAACTACCGAGGCGTCCACGCCCTCAACATCAACACCTGCATTTCCTGCAACCTCTGCGCGTTCAGCTGCCCGGACGTCTGCATCGAGATGGTGACGGTCCCGGGCGGGGACCCGAAGCACCCGAAGAAGTGCCCGCAGATCGACTACGGCAAGTGCTCGTTCTGCGGCTTCTGCTCGGACGCCTGCCCCGAAGGGTGCCTGTCCATGACGACGCGCTACGAGCTCTCCGTCCACAAGCGCGAGGAGATGGTCTACTCGCCGGCGAAGATGTTCGACGTCTACAAGTCGAAGCTGCCGATGAACCCGATCCGGGTCGAGCGGCCGGAGAACGAGGATCAGATTCTGCTCGACGCGCCGCTGTGCATCGGCTGTAACGCCTGCTCGCGGGACTGCCCGACCAACTGTATCACGATGCTCGACATCCCGAAGCTCACACCCAAACCGGGCGAGAAGATGCCGAAGCGCATCTGGAAGGAGCCCGTGATCAACGACTCCGACTGCGTCCGGTGCGGCACCTGCATCAGCGTCTGTCCCAAGGACTGTCTGTTCTGGGGGACGCGCCAGTGATCCTCGACCTGCTCGCATTCCTCGTCCTAGCGGGTACGGCCGTCGTGACGGCCCTCGCGGCGCTCCTCGTTCGGGAACTCGTGCACACGATCGTCTGGGTAGCGCTCTTCTTCGTCTCGCTCGCCGGCTTCTACTTCCTGGTCTCGGCGCCGTTCCTGGGCGTCCTCCAGCTGGGCGTGTACGCGGGCGCCGTGACGATCCTGCTGCTGTTCGGTGTGATGGTCACGCGAAAGCGGATCTTCGCCCGGGAGGCGGCTACCGGCCTGGGACCGGCGCCCATCGCCCTCGCGCTGCTCGTCGTGGTCGTTCTCGCCACTGCGGCGTCGACGATCCCGTCGGCCACGACGCAGGTGCACGGCTACAGCGTGGACGCGCTCTCGGCCGCGCTCTTCGGCCCGTACGGCGCCTGGCTGCTGCTCCTCGGGCTGGTGATGCTGCCGGCGCTGGCGGGTGCGATCTACCTGGTGAGGGAGGGTCGAGAGTGACCGACCTGCCGCTGGCGGCCTTCCTGGGGCTGTCGGCTGTGCTCCTCGGCATCGGGATCTTTGGTATACTGACCCGGCGGAACTTCATCCTCCTCCTCATCGCCATCGAGGTCGCGATGAACTCCGCGATCCTGAACTTCGTCGTCTTCGGCGCGTACTGGGGCGCCGTGCCGGGCTACGGCCTCGAGGGGCCGGCGGTCGCGGTCGTACTGGTGGGCCTGGCCGCGACCGAGGTCGCTGTGGGCCTCGCCATTGTGCTCGCCCTGAACCGGCTCCGCGGCTCGATCAACGTCGCCGAGGCGACCGCGCTGAAGCTCTGAGGTCGTCGAATGTCCGGACCGCTCTCCGCGCTGTTTCCGTGGGCCTTCGTGGTCCCCCTGGCACCGGCCCTGGCGTTCGTGATCATCGGGCTGTTCGGCCGCCGGATGCAGCGGCTGGAGTGGGGCGGCTGGATCGCCGTCGGTGGCGCATTCGTGGCGATGCTGGTCGGAGTTTTGATCGCCGTCGGCGAGATGCTAACGCCCGGGACCTACACCGACCGGAGCATCTCCTGGCTCACGCTGCCCGGCAACGGGACCGGCACCTTCCCTCACGGATTCTCGCTCGTCATGGGAACGCTCGTCGACCCGCTGTCGGCGATCATGCTGATCGTCGTCACGGTCGTCGGATTCCTGGTCATGCTCTTCTCCATCGGCTACATGCATCGGGACCAGGGACTGCCCCGGTACTACGCCGAGCTGTCGCTCTTCCTCGCCTCGATGCTGGGGCTGGTTCTGGCGGACAATCTGCTCCAGTTCTTCCTCTTCTGGGAGCTCGTCGGCGTCTGCTCGTACTTCCTGATCGGCTTCTACTACGCGAAGCCCTCGGCGGCGAGCGCCGCGAAGGAGGCCTTCCTCGTCACCCGGATCGGCGACGTCCTCTTCCTGCTCGGGATTTTCATCTACTTCCAGCAGTTCGCCACCTCCGGACCCGGTGCCGGCTGGGCCGCGTCGGGATTCCTGTTCGTCTCGCACGGTGCGCCGTTCCTGGCGGGGGTCCCGATCGCGAACTCGACCCTCTTCACGATCGCCGGGCTCATGATGCTCGGCGGAGCCGCCGGGAAGTCCGCCCAGTTCCCGCTCGACGTCTGGCTACCCGACGCGATGGAGGGGCCGACGACGGTCAGCGCGCTGATCCACGCCGCGACGATGGTCGCCGCCGGCGTCTACCTGCTCGCCGTGGTATCGGTCTTCATCGGCTTCACCGCCACCGACCAGCTCGTCATCGTGGCGATCGGGGGCTTCACCACCTTTTGGGCCGCTTCGATGGCCCTCGTGCATCGGGACATCAAGCGGGTCATCGCCTACTCGACGGTCTCCCAGCTCGGGTACATGGTCCTCGCCGTCGGGGCCGGTTTTACGATGGTGGGACTGTACCATCTCTTCACTCACGCCTTCTTCAAAGCACTCCTCTTTCTGGCCGCCGGCTCGGTGATCCACGCGGTCGAAACGCAAGACCTGTTCAAGATGGGCGGTCTCCGCAAGACGATGCGGATCACCTCCATCGGCTTCCTGATCGGTGCCCTCTCGCTGTCGGGGATCCCACCGTTCGCGGGATTCTTCAGCAAGGACGACGTGCTCGCCAGCGTCTATCAGGCCGCCCAGAGTCATCCGGCCTACTGGCCGTTCCTCATCCTCGCCTATGCGACCGTCTTCATGACGGCGTACTACATCTTCCGAGCCTGGTTCCTCGCCTTTTCGGGCGACCATCCGCGCGACCCTACGCTGCCCCATGCCCACGAAGCGCCGTGGACCATGACCGTCCCCATCGTGATCCTCTCGGCTCTCGCGATCGTCGCCGGCCTGCTCGCATTTGTTCCTCAGTTCGGAGGACTCTTCCGCGCCGGAGCCGGCTTTCTGCCGACCCCCGGGGTCCCTCCGACCTACACGACGTCCACGCTGCTGCTCTCGGGCCTCTCCGTGGGCCTGGGGCTCACCGGCATCGCCACGGCCTACGTGCTCTGGGGTAACGGGCGGGTCTTCACGCTGGCCGACAACTCTGCGGTACAGCCGATCCGACGCCTGTTGCTGGAGCGGTACTACGTGAAGGCCGGGGTCGATTGGTTCGGCCTCCGAGTCGCCTACACCGTCTCCCGGTTCCTCGCCTTCGTCGACGAGTACATCATCGACGGAACGGTGCACGGCTTCGAGCACCTGTTTTCGGAGCTCTCGACTCGGCTCCGACGGGTTCAATCGGGCGTCGTCCTCGATTACGCGGCGTACGTGGTGGTCGGTCTCGCGATCTTCCTCGTGTTCCTCTACCTGGTGGTGCCGGCGTTCCCGGCGCTCGGAGGTGGCTAGGCGATGCTGCCGATCCTGAGCCTCACGCTGGCGACGCTCTTCGTCGGCACCGTCGTCACCTTCCTCGCCGGTCCCCGGGCGAAGTACGTGGCGGCCGCCGTGTCGGCCGTCTTCCTCGTCGAGATCGCCGCCATGTTCTGGATGTTCACCTGGCCCGCCTTCGGCGTCGGACCGGCCCACTTTGCCGAATCCGAGAGCTACGCCTGGATCCACGTGGACTGGCTCCACGTGAACTACACCGTCGGGATCGATGGGATCTCCCTCGTCCTGATCCTCCTCACGGGCATCCTTCAGGCCGTCACCGTTGCCTACTCGTGGAATGAGACCAAGCAGCCCGGGGCCTGGTTCGGCCTGGTACTCCTCACCTGTCTGGGCTGCTTCGGCGTCTTCGTCGCGCTCGACGTGCTGCTGTTCTTCGTGTTCTGGGAGGTCGTGCTGGTCCCGATGTTCTTCCTCATCGGGTACTGGGGAGGCCCCCGTCGACGGTACGCGGCGCTCAAGTTCTTCATCTACACGCACGTCGCGTCGGTGACGATGCTGGTGGCCTTGCTGGTCACCGCCTTCTATTCGCACAGTCCCACCCTGGATTTCGCCAGCCTGCAGGGCTCGGCGGCGACGCTGGCGGTCCCCACGCAGGTCATTCTGTTCCTGTCGTTGTTTTTCGGCTTCGGCGTCAAGTTCCCGATCGTGCCGTTCCACACGTGGCTGCCCGACGCGCACGTGGAGGCGCCGACCGGGGGCTCGGTCTTACTCGCCGGACTGCTGCTCAAGCTCGGCGGCTACGGACTCATCCGTTGGGGACTCGAGATCTTGCCGACCGGCCTCTCCCACGCCGCCCCCGTGTTGTACGCCGTGGCCTTCGCCTCGATCATCTGGGGAGCGGGCGTATCGCTCGCGCAACGGGACCTGAAGCGGCTCGTCGCCTACTCGTCCATCAACCACATGGGCATCGTGCTGCTGGCCATCGCCCTCGACACGTCTCTGGGCCTGCTCGCGGCGGTGCTGCTGATGTTCGCCCACGGCATCGTTAGCGCGCTGCTGTTCATGGTCTCGGGCAGCGTCCATCACACGTTCGGCAGCCGGGACCTCGCCACGGTGAATGGCATTACGCCCACGGCGCCGACCCTATCCACGATGACCATGGCCGGGGCGCTCGCCTCGCTGGGCCTACCGGCGCTCATCAGCTTCCCGGCCGAGTTCACGGCGCTGCTGGCGACCTGGGACAAGCTCGGCTACTGGGTGGTCATCCCGCTGTTTACGCTCGTGGTCACGGCAGCCTTCTACATCTGGATGATGCAACGGCTGCTCTTCGGAACGCCGAAGGGGATCCCGGCCGATGCCCACGACCTTCCCTACGCCGAGGCGCTGGCGATGGGCGCTCTGGTCGTGTTGACCGTGGTCTACGGCATTCTCCCGAACCTGTTGGTCCACTGGATCACGCTCTCCCCGGTCGCGGGGTTACCGTGAGGGGATTCCACCGATGACGGCGATCCCCTGGACCGTCTTCCTTCCAGAACTCTTCCTCCTGGCGGCGGCGCTGCTGATCTTCCTCCTCGACTCCGTCGGCGTTCGATGGCTCGAGCTGTTCGGAGGGCTCGCGACCGGCGGGATCGTACTCGCGCTGTTCGCGGTCCTCGCCGACCTGAGGTTCGCGCCGCTGGCGGCCTTCGCGACGGCCCCGGCGAGTGTCGTCGACGCCCCGTGGAGCCAGCTCGGGGGCTCGCTCGTCGCCGTCACCAGCTTCGGGCTGGTCTTCCAGGCCATCTTCCTGACCTCCGCCCTGCTCGTCGCGCTCTCGTCGCTCTCGCGGCCCACGAAGGAAAAGGGCGCGGCGATTTTCTTCGGGCTCCTGCTGTTCGCGACGCTGGGAATGACCCTCGCCGCCCTGTCGGCGGACCTGATCTTCCTGCTGCTGTCGATCGAGATCACGGGGATCTCCACCTACCTCCTGGTCGGCTACACCCGACGGGACCCGCGGGGCCTCGAGGCCGCGATGAAGTTCTACATCATCGGTGCCCTCTCCGCAGCCCTGTCCTTCTTCGGCGCCTCGCTCCTGTACGTCGCCTACGGTACCACGAGCTTGTACGCGCTCGGTACCACGATGATCTACCTCGGCCACCCGCCGCTCGCCGGGGCCACGTCGATCGCGCTCCTCGGCTACGGCTTCCTCGTCGTCGGGATCGGCTTCAAGGTCACGGCGGTGCCCTTCCAAGCCTGGGCCGTCGACGTGTACGACGGCGCGCCGTCCGACGTCTCCGCGTTCCTGGCGGGCGGCTCCAAGAAGGTCGGCCTGTTCGGCTACTTCCTGGTCTTCCTCGTCCCGATCCTCTTCGCGAACCGGCTGGCGGTGGCGCCACCCGCGTGTGCGCCGGCCATTTGCGTGACGCTGCATCCGAGCTTTGCCGTCCCCCTGCAGGTGATCTTCGGCGTCATGGCCGTCGTCACGATGACGGTCGGCAACGTCCTTGCTCTCCAGCAGTCGGAGATGAAGCGGATGCTGGCCTACTCGAGCATCTCCCAGGCCGGCTACATGCTCATCGGCCTCGCCGTGGCAACGTCCCCGGCGCTCGCCGGCGCGCTCCTGCAGATCTTCGCGCATGTGTTCATGAAGGCCGGAGCCTTCCTGGTCGTCGGCGCGGTCGCCGGACTCGGTATCGGGAGCAAGATCGAGGACTGGAAGGGCGTCGGCCTCCGGTACCCGTTCCTCGGCGTGTCGTTCGCGGCCATGCTGCTCTCGCTCGCCGGAGTGCCCCTGACCGTGGGCTTTGTTTCGAAGTTCGTTCTCTTTTCGGCGGCCGTCCAGGCCCAGGGATGGTTCGTCTGGCTGGCGGTCGCCGGCCTGCTCAATAGCGCACTGTCCGTCTTCTACTACGCCCGGGTCCTGCGGGTCATGTACATGGAGCGTCCCGACCCGGTGACGGCACCGATCCGATCCGGTGCGGTCCTCGGCGGTTCCGAGCCCCCGATGCTGGCGCTGGGCGGAATCGGATACGGCCGGGCCGTGGCGATCGGGATTGCGGTCGTCGCGATCTTCGCCTTCGGCGTCTATCCGCAGATCGTTCTCTCGACCTTCCAGAACGCGGCGAACCATCTGTTGCAGGCGCTCTAACCAGGTCGGAGGTGGGTCATGGAGCGATTCGATGTCGTCGTGGTGGGAGCAGGCCCGGCGGGAGCCACGGCCGCCCGCTTCGCCGCTCGAGGCGGGGCCCGGACGCTCTTGGTGGACCAGCGTCCCGAGCTCGGCCACCCGGTGCAGTGCGGAGAGTTTCTGCCCGCTCCGGAAGAGCTGGCCGATCTCTTCCCGTGCCGGGAGGTGATCGACGAGGCGTTTGATGTCCCGCCGGAAACGGTCCTGCAGGCGACGCGCGAGATGGTCTGCGTCTCGCCCCGGGGTCGACAGTACCGGTTCCCGCTCCGGGGCTTTGTGGTCTCCCGTCGAGCGTACGACAAGCGTCTCGCGCTGGCGGCAGAGGGAGAGGGTGCGGAGCTTCGCTTCCCCTGCGGCGTGACGCGCGTCCGCGACGACCGCGTCGACTTCGCGGGGGGCGAAGCGGTCCAGGCCGCCGTCGTGGTGGGCGCCGATGGACCGCTCTCCACCGTCGGCCGGAGCGTGGGCTTCCAGCCGCCCCGGGAGATGTTTCGGATGATCACCGCCTCCATCCCCGACGAGGGGCGGCCCGAGATCGAGCTCTATTTCGGCCGACTCGCTCCCGGTGGCTACGCGTGGCGGTTCCCGCGAGCGCACGACGCGAACGTGGGATTGGGGGTTTCCCGGCTCCCGCCCGGCCGACATCTGGATGAGCTCCTGGATGAGTTCGTGGGCCGGGAAGACTGGGGACCCGTCGCCGAGCGGACGCGATGGTGGGTCCCGCTGGGCCCGCCACCGGCGACTGCGGTCCGCGGACGAGCGATCTTCGCCGGCGATGCGGCGAACCTCGTCATGGCGACGAACGGGGGCGGGATCCCCACCGCGGTGCTGTCCGGTCGGGACGCCGGAGTTTCCGCCGCCCGGCATGTGCGCGAGGGCGTTCCGCTCTCCGACTACGACCGGCTCTGGAGGGCCCATCTGGCCGGTCCGCTCGACAGAGGGTATCGGATCAAGCGCGTCGCCGACCGATTGCTCCCGAGCGACCTCCTCGTCGCGGCGGGGATGAGATATATCGGGGGACAGGGTCTCGACGCGATGATGCGGCTGCGGTGGCCGGGCCGCCTGGGAGGGATCGGCGGATGACGAGTCCGGCCGATGCGACAACCGCTGAGGTGCCGCTCGAGGTGCTGGTCAGCCGTGCCTTTGGCCCGGAGGCCTTCTTCGAGCTCGGCGGTCTGCTCCCGGAACTCGCGGAGGACCTGAGCGGCATCGAGGACCGGCTGAAGGGCGCGCTGCCGTCCGACTTTCCCCCGCTGACCGAGGCCGTCCTCTACGCGTGTACCACCGGGGGCAAGCGCCTGCGGCCGCTCCTGATGGCAGCGGCTCACCGGGCCCTCGGCGTCACTTCGACCAAGCCGATCCACGCGCTCGCCGCGGCCTTCCAGCTCATTCACACGGCGTCCTTGATCCACGACGACGTCATCGATCACGCGGACCAGCGACGGGGCCGGCCCTCGGTGCTCCGGGCCTTCGGCCTTCCGTCCGCCATCGTAGCCGGCGACTATCTGTACGTTCGCGCCTTCGAGCTCGCCGGAGAGTATCCGCAGGCGATCATCCTCCGGTGCGGCGAGGCCTGCGCGAACCTGGCCGAAGGCGAGATGCTGCAGGAGGCCGGCCGGTTCGACCTCACGGTCAGCCGGGATCAGTACCTCCGGATTGTCACGCGGAAGACCGCGACGATCGTGTCCGCCGCCCTGGCGAGCGTCGGGGACGTGGCGGGCTCAACGGCCCCGGTGGTTGAGGCGCTGGCTGCCTACGGGCGTGCGGTCGGCATCGCCTTCCAGCTCCGCGACGACCTGCTCGACGCCTACGGGGAGCCGGACCTGCTGGGCAAACCGCTCTATGCCGACTTCCGGGAGGGCAACCCGACGCTCCTGTCCCTCGAGGCCTACCAGCACCTGCAGGGACGCTCGAAAGCCGAGTACGAGCGGCTCTTTGCCCGACGCGAGAAACGGCCCCGGGAGCTCGCCCGGCTCCGGACGCTGACCGACATGACACCGGCGCCACGGCTGGTGGAGGCCGAGGGCCGGCACTGGGCGGCGGCGGCGATCCGGGCGTTGGATCCGATCCCGCCGGGCCCGTACCGCTCCCTGCTGGAGCGGCTCGCGAACGCGGCTGCGACCCGTCGGTACTGAACGCGCAGTCGAACGAAACCTACTTGACAGGACCGGGGCCCTTGGCCCGTTGCCCGGACGGTCGGGGAACTCGATGGCCCGTCTACTGGCACAACCGGCGACCTCGGCGGACGACGGGGACGGGCCTCCTACTGTGCAGCATCTGCCGCCGGTCTGGGCCCGGCAGCTTCCTCCGCCGAGCCTCCCGATCGGGGTGGCGATCCTCGCCATCGTGACCGCCGCCATCGGTGTGCTGCTGATCGTTTCCGGCATTCTGTTCGACCTGACCTATTACGGCAGCGTGGTCCTGCCGTCTTCGCTCATCATCCTGCACATCGGCGACCCCCTGGGAGCGATCGTCCTGGTCGTCCTGGGCGGCGTGATCGCCATCCTCTCGTCGGCGCTCTGGCACCAGGAGCTCTGGGCGTTCTATCTGACGGTTGGCTTCCTCTTCCTCGGGCTCGCCTACCTGTTCTTCACCGACTCGATCACCTATCTCTTCGTGATCGTGCTCGTCGTCTTCATCTACCTCATCGCGGTCCGGCACCACTTCTATTGATGCGGGTCCTGCTGGCCCAGCTCGCCCCTCGGCGCGGCGACCGGGAATCGAATCTTCGGCGCCTCGACGAGGTCGTTCGGGCGGCGGAGGCGGACCTCTACGTGTTTCCCGAGCTCTACGTCCTCGGGTATGCACCGGGGGACCGCGTCCATCGGCAGGCCCTCTTCGCCGGCGATCCCTCGGTGCACAAGATCGTACAGCTGGCACGGGAACGGACAGCCGCCGTGCTGGTGGGTCTTCCGTGGAGATCTACGGACCGACCCGGGGAGGTCCATAACGCCGCTCTGCTGGCGGCGCCGGACGGCTCCATCCAGGTACAGGTCAAGCGCTACCTACCGAACTTTGGACCGTTCGAGGAGGCTTCGATCTACACTCCGACGGCCAGCAGCGTCCCCATGGTGCTCGGCCCCCATCGCATCGGCGTGCAGATCTGTTACGATGCGTACTTCCCCGAGGTTTCGCGAGAGCTCGCCCTGCAGGCATCGGTCCTGCTGGTCGTTCTCTCCGCCGCGCCGGTCACGTCGAAGAGCCTCTTCGAGAAGGTGCTGCCCGCCCGGGCGGTCGAGAATGCCTGTCCCGTGGTCTACGTGAACCGGGTGGGCGTCGAGGACGGCATCGTCTTTGGTGGCGGCTCGGGCGCCTGGGACTCCCGAGGGGAGCCGCTCTCGGGCGACCTCCTTCCGGTGCCGGCCGGCGCACCCGAGGAACGCTTGGAGCGGGTGAACCTGGACCTCGACGACGTACCCCGCTGGCGGCCGTTCCGGCCGGTGCTGCGAGACGTCGCCAAGTCCACAGCGGCGGGGGCGGCGACGCAGCTTCCACCGCCATGACGACTCTAAGCTACCCGTTATAGCCCGGCAGGTACCGACGCCGACCGATGCCCCGGACGGCAACGCTGGCGGAACAGCTGGCGGCGAAGCAGCGCGAGATCTCGGTGGCCGAGTTCTTCGAACGCAACCGCCAGATCCTCGGCTTCGACAACCCGCAGCGAGCCCTTCTTACGGCCGTCAAGGAAGCCGTCGACAACGCGCTGGACGCCGCCGAAGAGGCCGGGGTGCTGCCCGACGTCAGCGTTGAGATCTCGAAGGACGACTCGGGACCGGATCGGTACCGGCTGGTCGTCTCGGACAACGGCCCCGGGATCCTGCGGCGGGAGCTTCCGAACGTCTTCGGACGACTGCTGTACGGCTCGCGGTTCCACGCCCACCGGCAGTCGCGGGGGCAGCAGGGCATCGGCATCTCCGCCGCCGTCCTCTACGCCGGGCTCACGACCGCCCGGGCCGCGACGATCACCTCGAAAGTGGAGGAAGAGGAGGCCGCCCACGTGCTCGAGGTCGTCGTCGATACGCAACGAAATCTCCCCAAGATCGTCAGCGAGCGGCTCGACCTCTGGGACCGGCCCCATGGGACCCGTGTGGAGCTCGTACTGAAGGCGAAGTACCTCCGCGGGCGGCAGTCGCCGCTGGAGTACCTCCGAGGGACGGCCATCGTCAATCCGCATGCTCGGCTCGTCCTGGTCGAGCCCGACGGGACCCGGACCACGTTCGAGCGGGCCTCGACCGAGGTCCCGGCCGTCTCCAAGGAAGTGCTGCCGCATCCGTACGGGCTGGAGCTCGGCGAACTCGCGGCCATCCTGAAGCAATCGAAGGAGAAGTCCCTCGCCGAGGCGCTTCCGAAGCGCCTCGCCGGCGTGACCCCTCGCGCACTGAAGGAGGTCCTGGCCCAGGCGTCGTTGACCGGCAAAGAGGATCCCGCCTCGGTCCAGGGCCCGGGCCTCGAGCGCCTGCTCTCCGCCTTGCATTCGGTGTCGCTGCTGCCGCCGTCGGGGGAGTCCCTCTCCCCGATCGGCGCCACTCTGATCAAGCGGGGCCTTCGGAACGTTCTTGGAGAGCTCCGGCCCGATTTCTATGCCCCGCCGGTCAGCCGACCGCCCCGGATCCGGGGAGGTTCGCCGTTTCTGGTCGAGGTGGGTCTCGTGTACGGAGGCTCGCTGCCTCCGGACCAGCCGATCCAGCTCCTCCGGTTCGCCAACCGGGTGCCGCTGCTCTTCCAGCAAGGAGCCTGCGCCATCACGACCGCGGTAGAGTCCGTCGACTGGCGGCGTTACGGGCTCGACCAGCGCGGAGGGCAGGGCCTCCCGACGGGGCCCTGCATTGTGCTGGTGCACGTAGCGTCGACCCGGATCCCGTTCACCAGCGAGTCGAAGGAAGCGATCGCCGAGGACCCGGAGGTGCTGAAGGAGCTGCAGCTGGCCCTGCAGGCCACGGCCCGGCACCTGAAGGCGCACATTTCCCGTCAGATCCGGCGGCAGTACGCCTCCGAGAAGTTCACCATCATTCGGCGGATCTTGCCGCAGATCGCCGAGCGGACGAGCCACCTGCTTGGGAAGCCGGTCCCGGACCTCGCTCCCGTCATCACGGAGATCATGAACGTGGTCACGCTCGAGACGGCCGCACCGGAGACGGGACCGGGCCTGATGGTAACGATCACGAACTATACCCCCCGGGCCCGTGTGCTCGAGCTGTTCGCGGAGATGCCACCCGAGCTCGTGAGCACGCTGACGGGTACTCCTGCATCCGATGGCACGGATCCCTCCCTCGGCCGGGCCTGGTGGACCCTGCCGAAACTCGCCCCGAACGGTCAGACCCGGATGGAACTGCGATGGCCGGCCGGGACGGATTGCGATGCCTCTGACTTTGATTGGTACATCGCCGGGGTCGATGAATCCCGACTGCTGGGCGCCGACGCCCTACCCGGCGACTGGGACGTCCGGCTGCCGCGTCAAGTGATCGAGGCGGCGGAGGCCGCCGAGGTAGCGTCCGTGGGTGCGGGCCCCGCGGCTGAGGAGGAGGTGGACTACGATGGCGCCGAAAAGACCGCCGGCCTCGAAGAAGACGACTGACGAGCCTGAAGTGCGCATCGACGCCCTCGCGCCGACCTTCGACCTCGCTGCACAGATCTACGCCCAGCTCACGAAGGGCGAGGTCCCGCGGATGCGGCTGCCGCTCCGGACCAAGCAGAACATTCAGTTTCAGCTCAAGGAGGGCGTCTGGCGGCTCGGCCGGGGAACGGGTACGCGGTCGGCCCGGAAGCTCGACGGCGCGCTGATGCTGCTGCGGACGTTCTACCTGGTGGACTTCATCCACGAGATGGCCAGGGACCGGAAGACCTCCACGCTGCGGGAGCTCTACTACATCTCCGAGCAGTGGAAGGACGCCAAGTTCCACAGCGAGGACGAGTCGAACCTGCTGATCGAGGACCTCGAGGTGCTCTGCACCCGGCTGCGCGAGGACTTCCGTCTGCATCCGGAGGAGAACGGCGCCTCGGTGATCGGAGACCTCACGCTCGAGGAGACGAACCGGAAGGGGGTCGTCAAACGCATCAACTGCCGGGACGATGTGGGCGACGGCGGCTACGCCTTGCCGTTCAATGTCGAGAAGGAGAAGGTCAAGCTCCGCGCCACGAACGCCAAGTTCGTCCTAGCGATCGAGTGCGGCGGCATGGTGGACCGGCTCGCCGAGAACGGGTTCGACGAGGCGCAGGATGCGCTGCTCGTTCACCTCAAGGGCCAGCCGGCCCGGTCGACTCGGCGGTTCCTGAAGCGGCTCAACGAGGAGCTCAAGCTACCGGTGGTCGTGTTCACGGATGGGGACCCGTGGTCGTTCCGGATCTTCGCCTCAGTGGCCTACGGGGCCATCAAGACGGCCCACATCTCGCACTATCTGGCCACGCCCGGTGCCGAGTTTCTCGGCGTGACCGCCTCGGACATCGAGAACTACGAGCTCCCCTCGGACACGCTCACGGACCAGGACACCCGCGCCCTCCACGCGATGCAGACCGACCCCCGGTTCGGGACGGCCGACTGGCGCAGCGAGATCGACCTCATGCTGAAGAACGGGAAGAAGGCCGAGCAGCAGTCGCTGGCGAAGTACGGGCTCAACTACGTCACGGAGACGTATCTCCCCGAGAAGCTCGCCGAAATGAGCGTGATCTAGGCCCCGCGTTCCGCCGCCGGTGGAACCCCCAGCACCCGGCGCCCTTCATGGCCCAGGAGCCGGCCCTCCTCGCCCTTGGGCAGGTAGAGCCGGTGGCCGCCCGCCAGCGCGAGTCGGTGCCAGTCGATGCCCTGGTCCCGAAACTCTTCGGGCTCGAGGAGCGTGGCCCCCGCAGCCCGCCGGCGGGCGGGGCCGGCGGTCCCGCCCGGGGCGATGAGCAGCAACGTGTCCGACGCCTCCTCGTAGTGGACCCACTCCCGCGGGACGACGACCCGCATCCGCACCAGCTCCGGTCGGAGCTTGGCCTCCGACTCCGTCTCGGTCCGGCCGAAGACGGCGTATTCCAGGTCGCCCACGACGACCGTAGAATCGTAGTCGAAGCTCTTCCCGGCGAACTGGAGGACGTTCATCGAGAGGGTCTCGTCGTCGACCATGGGCGGGCCACCGGTGCAGCGTACTTAATCCGGGGGTCACCCGTCGGAGGCGCACCCGGCCCGCCGGCGGCCGGCGCTTCGCCCTCGGAGCGGTTATAAACCGAAGGGAATACCCCGCCTCGTCCTCGAGCGCGAACTGGATGAAACGGAGTTCCCGAGTCTGGAAGAAGCGCGGCCACATGCGCTGGAAGTGGCGTAAGAAGCGGATGCGCCGGCGCAAGCGCGCGCAGAAGATGCGGAAGCAGTAGGGCCGGAGGGCCTCCTACGGAGCCGGCCTCACCAGGCGAGGCGTTCGAGTTCCCGCGACTCTTTGGTGGCCTTCTTCCACTGCTTGTAGTGGTCCTTGCAGAGCGGGGCCCGCCGTCCCTCTTCGGAAAGGTCGGGGAACGCCTTGCGGACCTCCGACCGGGCGAGCGACCGGACCGCGAACCCGGCACAGCCGGGGATCGTGCATGGCGTGTCGTCGGCGGGTGGAGTCACCGGTTCCCGGCCTCCCGGAGACGCTGGGCAACGAGCGCCGGGACGTCGTACGGAAAGTCCGCGACCGTGGCGCCGGCCTGCATCAGTGCGCTACGCTTGCTCGCTGCCGTGCCCCGGCCCCGGGCGATGATCGCCCCTGCATGGCCCATCCGCTTGCCTTCGGGGGCGGAGCGGCCCGCGATGTAGGCGACTACGGGCTTCGAGAAGTGCTGGTGGATGTACTCCGCCGCCTCTTCCTCGGCGGTACCTCCGATCTCCCCGACGAGGACCACCAGATCGGTCTCCGGGTCCTGCTCGAAGAGCGGCAGGGCGTCGACGAAGCTGGTCCCGACCACGGGGTCCCCTCCGAGCCCGATGCAGGTGCTCTGACCGAGACCGACCTCTTTGATGCCGTTCACGATTTCATAGGTGAGCGTGCCACTGCGGGAGACCACCCCCACGCGTCCGGGCCGGAAGACCACGTTCGGGATGATGCCGGCCTTCGCCTTTCCGGGAGCGGCGACTCCCGGACAGTTGGGGCCGATGATTCGGGTGCCGCGCAGCCGACCGTAGTGGAACATGGTGAGCATGTCGTGGAACGGGATATGCTCGGTCACGATCACCGCGAGGCGGATGCCGGCGTCTGTGGCTTCTACGAAGGCGTCCCGAGCGAACGGCGCGGGCACAAAGATGACGGAGACGTTAGCGCCGGTCTTCGCCACGGCGTCCGCCACGGAGTTGAAGACGGGAACGCCCTCGACCTGGGCACCACCCTTGCCCGGCGTCACGCCCGCGACCACCTGAGTTCCGAACAGTTTCATCTGGACCGTGTGAACCGTCCCCTGGTGACCCGTGATCCCCTGGACCACGACGCGCGTGTCGGAGTCCACGAGGACTGTCACGATCCACCCCCGGCCTTCCGCTGCTTTTCCGCCTCGACGACCGCTTGGGCCGACGCCTTCAGATCGGAGAGCGCGGTGATGCCGGCAGACTCCAGGATCTGGCGGCCGAGGTCCTCGTTGTTCCCCCGGATCCGAGCCACGAGAGGAAACCGGTCCGAGTCCGGGACCTGCGTCATGGCGGCGACCAGGCCTTTTGCGACTGTATCGCATCGGGTGACGCCACCGAAGATGTTCAGAAAGACCACCGAGGGACGGGCCTTGGCCATCAGCAAAAACGCCTCGGTGACCTTGTTCGGGTCATCCGTGCCGCCAAGGTCGAGGAAGACCCCGGGCTTTCCGCCGAACTGAGACAGTACGTCGAGCGTGGCCATGGTAAGCCCTGCGCCATTCGCGATGACTCCGATGTCTCCATCGAGCTGCACGAACGCGATCTCCTTCTCCCGGGCGATCTCCTCCAGCGGTGTCCGGTCATCCCGGATTTCGGCGTATTCGGGGTGTCGGAACGAGGCATCGTCCTCGATGATGACCTTGGCGTCGAGGGCGACCAGGTGGCCGTCGACCACGGCCAGGGGGTTGATCTCCACCAATTCCGCGTCCTCGCGCTGGAAAGCCTGCCAGAGGGCGTCCAATAGGCCTCCGAGCTCCTTGGATGCCGGCGGAGTGAGGGAAAAGACGCCGCCGACCCGGAGCTTCTCATACGCCGCGAGGCCCACGAACGGATGTACCGGAACGCGGAGGAGCTGGTCGTCGGCCATCGACTCGATCTCGACCCCGCCCTGCCCACTCGCGATCAGCAAGGGCACGCGAGCACTTCGGTCCAGGGCGATTGAGAGGTAGAGCTCCCGACCCACGGCCACCTTGGGCTCGAGCAGGAGCTCTTTCACTGTCTCGCCCTTGAACTGCATGCCGAGCATGGCGGAGACGACGGCCTGCAGTTCGTCCGGCGTCGAGGCGAACCGTACCGCGCCACCCTTCCCCCGGCCTCCGGCCAGGACCTGCGCCTTGACGACCACCGGTAGCGCCACCGCGCCCGTGCGGACGACGTCTGCCGCTTCGGCAGCGCTGCGAACCACGCGTCCAGAGGGGATCGGGATTCCGTACCGCCGAAAGATCTCCTTCCCGCGCCACTCCGCGAGCTTGACCACGCCTGTCCCTCGGGCGCGCCCGAGCCGGGCCCCTTATTTATCCCACCGGGGGTCCGCCGCGCGGAGTTGCCGTTGGTATCGGACGTTTCTCTCGGGCTGCTCGTTTTCGCGACCCTTTTCGTCATCGTGGACCCGGTCGGGATGCTGCCGTTCTTCGTCTCCCTGACGCAAGGATTCTCGCGCGACGATCGACGCTACGTCATCCGCCGCTCCACGATCTTCGCGACGGTCCTGCTGCTGGCCTTTGCCGTGCTCGGCCGCTACCTCTTCCTGCTCCTTCGGTTCACGGTCTACTCGTTCGAGATCGCCGGGGGGCTCCTGCTCTTCGCCATCGCATTCGACATGCTGTTCGGGGATACTCCGCGTACCAAGCTGAGCCCGATGGACCGGGACGAGCTGCTCGCTCGCCGGGAAGAGGTGGGGATTGTTCCGCTCGGGATGCCGCTGCTGGCCGGCCCCGGCGCTATTTCGTCGGTGGTGATCTATGCCGAGTCCGCCGGGGGGAGCATCGTCGCGACCGTCGGCCTTTACGTGGCCATCGTTCTCACGATGGTGGTCACTTTCGTCGTGCTGCGCCTAGGCATACAAATCCTCGAAAGGGTCGGCCGAGTGGGGCTGATCGCGATCAGCCGCGTGATGGGCCTTTTGCTCGCCGCGATCGCCGTGCAGTTCGTGATCGGTGGGGTGACCGGCGCATTCGGGCTGACGATCCCATAGCGACCGGGATCTTGGCGCGGAAGGCCAGGTCCCTGCCGAGCTCGTCCAGCAACCGGCCGGCCACCTCCGACTTCGGGCCCCGGATCCAGTGGCTTCGACCGTCCTTGCGCAGGAGCAGTACTTCCGCGGTTGGAGCGCCCATGACGGCGCGGTCGTTCCCGACCACGGCGTCCAGCCCGGCTTCGGAGAGGAGCCGCTGCGACTGCTCCTTGAGCTCCTCCGGACTCCGCCGACTCACCAGCTTGAATCCCACCACCAGCCCGGGGGCCGGAACGCGTTCCCGGATCTCGGGCAGGATCTTCGGCGCCGGGCCGAGCGCGAGCGTGAGTTTCGGATGGGTCCGTGAGTCGATCTTCTCCGCCTGAGCGGTGACCGTATAGTCGGCCAGCGCCGCGGGAATCCAGACGGCCTCGGCGTCTCGGAGCGACGTGGGATCCTCCCGCACGAGGGCCCGGAGGTCCTCGACGGAGGCCCACCGGTGCGTCGGCACGAAGCTCGGCAACGGCACCGACGCGGAGCCCATCCACAGCGTCACCTGAGCTCCGCGGAAGTGGGCCTGAGTCGCCAGCGCGACCGCCGTCTCGCCGCTGCTTTCGTTGGTCACGGAGCGCACATCGTCAATCGGTTCGTGCGAGGCGCCCCCGATGATCAACACCCGACGACCCGCCCAGGGTCCCCGGCCCAGCCGGTGGAGCACCGCGGCCGCCACCTCTTCGGGCGAGGCCACCTTCTCCTCGTTCTCTTCCCGATGCGGCTCCACGACCTCGACGCCCCAGCTCCGGAGCTGACGCAGGCTGGCCTGCACGGCGGGATTCTCTCCCATGTGCGCATGCATGGCGGGGGCGATCAGGATCGGTACATGGGCACCCAGAGCGACCGAAGCGAACGAGGTCACCGGGGTGTCGTCGATCCCCGCGGCCATCTTCGAGATCGTATTGGCGGTCGCCGGGGCGATGAGCAACAGGTCAGCTCGGTGATCCCCCGACCCGATCCAGGTAACATGCTCCACATCCCCGGAGAGCTCCGTGATCGGCGGATGCCCGCTCGCGAACTGGAGGCTCTCGGGCGTTACGAGCCGGGCCGCCTCCGCCGACATCACGATCCGGACATCGGCGCCGTGCCGGATCAACTCCCGCACGATGCGAGGCACCTCGATAGCGGCGATCGACCCCGATACGCCGACGATGATGCGGGCTCCGGCCAGAAGATGCGACCGTCGTCCGCGGATCTGGTCGCTGGGATGCATCGGATTCTCTCGGGGGCCGGCACCCCCGACCTCCGTGGGGCGCCCCCGCCGCGAGCGTGGGCGGCCATATAGCGCGGCGCCCGAAGACGAGGCTCGGGGTGCTTTATCTGCCCCGCGGTATCGAACGCGCCGTGAGCCCCGGACCCCACCCCTCGTCGCCCGAAGAGGACGAAAGATCCGAGACACCGATCATCCCTCTCCCCGTTCTGGCGAACAAGTCCCTGGATACTCCGGAACCCTCGCCGCTGCCCGAGGAGGCCCCGCCGGAACCCCGGCGCGTCCCGCGCGGCGTCGTCGTGTTTGATCTGGATGGGACGATCCTCGACGACCTGAACCACATCAGCGAGGTCGCGGCCGACGTCATGTCGACGGAGTTCGGCACGCCGCCCGCGGAGGCTCGGGTGCACTACCTCGCCACGACCGGTCTCCCGTTCGAGGCGCAGCTCGCGCAACTCTATCCGGACGTGGCGCCGGCGGAGCGACATCGCGTCGCGCTCCGGTTCCACCAGCGGAAGGCCAAGGAGGCGTACGGCACCGCCCACCCGTTCCCGGAGATCCCCCGCGTGCTGAAGCGGCTGGCCCAGGAGCAGTGGACGCTCGTGATCTCGACCGGAGCGGAGAAGGAGATCGCCGATCTCCTGCTCGAACGCGAGGGGATCCGCTACTGGTTCGAAGCCGTGCTCGGAGCGGGGCAAGGGACCAAGCGGGAACACCTGGCAGAATACCGCCGCCGGTACCCCGGTGTCCCCGTGTTTCTGGTCGGCGACTCCCGCTTCGACATGGAGGCCGCGGCTTCGGTCCCCGGCGTCATTGCACTGGGACGGGCCTCGAGCCTCCCCGGATGGGCCCTGGCCCCGAAGGACCTGGAACAGTGGGGCGCCGCCTGGGCCGACCACACGCTCGCCCGCCTGCCGGAGGAAGTGGCCCGGCTGACCCGACCCAAACGCCCCCGAGCCACTCGCCGGCGGCCCGCACGAAGGTAGGGCCGGGACCGAGACTCTCCGGGGGCGGGGGGTGTCCCCGCTCCCATTTGAACCCGGGTCGAGGGATCCACAGTCCCCCAGGATAGGCCAGACTACCCCATCCCGGCCGCGACCGAATGACAGCCGTCCGGCAGAAAAGGGTTTGCGGCTCTCGAGCAAAGATTCGCGGCGTCCGCGCGTCGGCGACGAGCTCAGATCAGACTCTCTTCCATCACTTCGACGGATTCAACGCCCGGCACCTTGGCGAGCGCCGCTTCCAGGCGGTCGAGTACACCGCCCGCGTCCGGCATCTCGGCGGCCACGAGGAGCGCCTTGAGACCGAACGCAATGTCCTTGACCTGCATGCCCCGGAGCCGGACTCCCTCCGGCACCGAGCTCTTCACGCCGGCCGCGAGCGCCGTCATGTCCGTCTCCACTCCGTGCGGCATCAGCCGGAGCAGCACCACGACGTCGCCCATCGAGTCGCCCCGGGACTACGGGCCCACGAAGCCGCAGTTCTTGCACGTATAGGGAACGCTCTGGTCCCGGCACCGGGCATCCCGGCCGATGGTCTCCGTGCCACACGAGGGGCAGAGGAAGGCGGTGGCGCCCGGGCCGGTCAGCCCGCGGCCACAGGACGTGCAGCGAAGCTCCGTACGCGCAAGCATGCGTCGACCTACCGGTTCCCGGGACGGCGTCCCTGGCGGCGCGCGCCCACGACCGTCCCCCATATAAAGACGGCCAGCGCGAAGGCGGCGATCCCGACCCCGATGTCCAGGGATTCGTCCGGTGGTGCGCCGGCGATGTAGAACCGGACCGAGTACTGTTGGACGCCGCCGGTGAAGGTCACGAAGCCGTGCTCCTCCGCGAGCGACACGGACAGGGTATGCCATCCGGGAGCGAGACTCGCCGTCACGTAGTCGAAGCTGAACGCATGCGACGTTTCGGCCGAGAGCGTCGGAATGGATACCTGACCCACGGCGACGCCGTCGAGGGTCACGGTCATGTTGAAGGCATTGACCGTGGTCGTGCCGGAGTAGAGCGTGCCGGCGAGGACGTATGGCGCCACCACCCGGATCTGCGTCGTGATGTTCGCGGAGACGTTGGTGCCCGCATAGCTCGAGGTGAGCTCGACCCGGAGCGTGACGACCTCCACCAGGCTGGGGGCGGTGAATCGGAGGATCTCGGAGCCGTTGATCAGGACCCCGGTCGGCGGTTGGATCGATGCCGTCGAGACATTGTTTCCCGAGAGCGTTGCGTTGAACGTGATGTTGCCGACGAGCGTTCCGTTGGCCGCCTCGGCCGGTCCGCCGGTTCCGTTCACGACGTAGTCGGCCGTCAGCGATTCTCCCACGACGGCCGGGCCGGTGATCGTCCCGGTCACCGCCGGATAATCGGAGGCTCGCGCCATCCCGCCCGCCCCGAGGACCAGGGCGGAAAGCACGAGCGCCAGGACGAGCCCCGAGCTCAGACCCCGAAGCGCCCACGGAGAACGACTAACCATCCGAGTTCACCTCCGCACCCATCGGCGGGTCCGCCACCAGCGGATCGTGAGCAGGATCGCGAGGAAGGCCACGGCGGGGATGATGGCGATCACGGTCCAGGCCCAGTCGGGCAGGACCGGCGGGGTGCCGACGTGAGGCCCCGAGACCGTGAGACCATTGGGGGCGCTCACGACCCCGGTCGGCACGGAAATGTCGGCGGATGCGACGGGGTTCCCCGTCGTGTTCACGGCCTGGGCCTGGACCACGACCGTGTCCGGCGGCATCGCAAATCCGGAGGTCGTCAGGGAGACCGAGAAGAGCAGGCTCTGTCCCGGCCCCAGACTCACGGTGGCCGGGGCAGTCGCGGAATTCTCGAGCAGGGCGACGGTCCAACCGAGTTGCTCGAGCTGGACCTGGTTCACCACGCTCACCACCGCGCTGTAGGGCGTATTCCCCGTGTTGTCGACCGTGAACTGCACCGTGGCGGACCGGGGGGCCACGGTGGCGCCGGACGGATCCGCCGTCACCGAGATCGCCGGCACCGGGATGACGTTCACGACCGGCGACGGGGACGAGGTGCCGATCACGGTGTTCGGACTTGCGGCCAGCATCGCGCCGAGCGCAACCGGGGCGTGGTTCGTGGTCGCGCCGTAGGGCACGCGCACCACCACCGTTCCACCCCCGGTGGAGTTCCCCGGCCCGACGCCCAGCGTAATGGTCGCGGGGCTGAAGGTGAAGTTCCAACTCGACGGGTCGCCGTAGAACCGGATCGTCACGGGAGTGTTCCCCGTGTTCGTCACCGTGAAGGAGAACGTTGCGATCCCGCCGGCCGGCACGGTCGCGGAGGCCGGAGGCAGCGTCGCGATCACCACCGACCGGGTGTAGGAGGGCACGAGCGCCAGGCTGGTCGCCTGGTTGCCGAGCAGTAACGAGACGGAGGCCGACGCGGTCGTCGGCACCGATTGGCCCGCGATGAGGGCCGTCCCGTTACCTACCACGGTCCAAGTTCCCTGGGGAAGCACCCAACTGGTGGCCGTGCCGAGCCCGACGCCGACGGAGGTCCAGGACAGACCGGCCGAGCTCTTCCACGTCACGTTGCCGGTGGTCAGTGACGAGAGGCCCGACGGCGGAGTCAGTGTGAGCGTGTCGGTCCACGCCGGCGACAGCGGGATGCTCACGGCCACGGACGGGAACGGCACCGTGACCTGTACGAGCGCTGCATAGACCCCGGCGCCGGAGCCCGCGGTGGCGTACACCGTGTACACTCCTGGGAGAACGGCCGCCGAGAATGCGCCGTTCGTGGTCGTGACCGTGGTACTGTTCGTGGATGGATAGGGTCCCATCAGTCGGACGGTCGCGGAGATCGTCAGCGGTCCGCCATTCCAGTACAACTGGCCGGAGATGCCCGCGTTGTGGTACACCACGGTGAGCGGTATGGCGCAGGTGGAGGCGGACGTGCCGACGGAGCAGGTGGTCCCCGCGACGACGGTATACGTGGCGTACCGCAGCACGCCGCCCACGGTCGTTGCGAGAGTGACATTCACGTACGGCGTGTAGGTTGCCGGTCCCGGCAGGTTGAGAGCGACCGTCCCATTGGTCGAGAGGGAGTAGAGCTGTACTCCCGAGGGCCCGGTCCAGTACACGGGCACGGACAGTGGCAAGGTGCCCCCACCGGTGCCCACCAGCGTCGCCACTACGGGAACGCCCGACCCGAGCGTGACGGTCGGCGTCGTGACCCCGGTCGCGTTCACGGTGACGATCGTGAGCGTTGTGTAGTTGACGCCGCTGGCCGAGGCGGACCCGTAGACCGAGTACGATCCGGGCGATATTCGGTACCCGGACAGGAACGTCGAACCGGCGACGGTGAAGTTGAAGGGCGGCCCGTAGATGCGCAGCTGGACCGACGAGGCCGTCACACCGGCCGGCAACGACAGCTTGCCCGTCGCGGTCACCTGGCGGTAGAGCTGAACGCTCAGGTTGGTCGGACTGATACCTACCGGTAACGTGACGTTGATCGTTTCGGGCGGCTGTAAGACGCCGGTTCCGGATGCGGGCGGGGCCCACGCCGTGATCTGGTAGGGCCCGGGCGCAAGCGAGACGGAGAACGACGATCCGCCCGTAACGGTCAGGCTCTGGGCCGGTGGGCCGGTCGCGGTGGCGTTCAGCCGAAGCGTTCCGCCGGAGGGGAGGCCGGTCACGGTGACCTGGAGGGTGACGTTCAGCAGCGGCACGACGACCCGGGTCAGGCTCGTGAGCTCTCCCACGGAAAGGCTACAGGCCTGGTACGCGCCGAAGCCGGTCGCCGAGGCCGATAAACAGTAGGTCGTCGACGGCTGCGCCGTCGGCAACAGGAAGCTGATGTTGCCGTTCGCCGCGGTGAGCGTGCTCAAGGTAGCGCCCGTGGGATTGACCGTCAGGTGCACCTCGCCGGCCTGGACCGGATAGAAGGCTCCCGAGGGCACTAGCGCACCGAGCGTCGTGGCGAAGGTGTAGGCCTTGCTGAGCGGCAGAGAGATCGTCGTCGCCCGGTCGAGGTCGACGTAACCGACGGCTGAGAAGTTGCCCACCGTTGGAGCGACCTGGGTGGCGAGCGCCTGCACGCTGTAGTCGCCGGCCGGTGCGTAGACGGACCAGGTTCCGCTGCTGTTGGCAAAGAACGTGAGCTCATTCCCCGACGACCCGTACAGGGAGATCTGGGTCGCACTGACCTCGCTGCTGAGGATACCCGAGGGCAGGGAGGACTGTCCGGAGAGGAGCACCGACGTCGACAGCTGGAGCGGAGCCACGGCGATGGCGGACCCGGTACTCGGGAGGTAGGCGCTCTCAAAGCCGGCGAGGAACGTCGAGCCGACCGGCCCGTATCCGTAGATCGAGTAATTGCCGGCCGGGATCGTGGCGTGGACCGTGCCGGTGGCATCGCTCGTGAAGACCAGGGCGTCCGAGGGCCGGGGGGCCTGATTGGCCGACGAACCGACCGTCGAGCGAATCGGTGTCAGTCGGACGGTGAAACCGGGGACCGGCGCTCCGCCGGTCTCGACTTCGAAACTGATCGAGACGACCGGAACCAGCGTCAGGGACTGCGTCAGGGTCCGGTTGGTCGTGGAGTTGAGCTCCACCGCCGTCGCATTGCTCGCCAGGTTGGCGCCGCTCGTAGCGCGAACGGAGAAGTTACCGGGCACCAGGTTCGAGAAGTCGTAGCCCCCGGAGGCGTTCGTGACCGTCGTCTCCGAGAACCCCGTGGCATTCGAGACCGTCACCGTCGCGCCCGGAACCAGGCTCCCAGACGCGAGAGAGACGGTTCCCTTGAGCTGGGACGGGACCAGTCCCGCCGTGGCATTGGCCGCGCCGCCCGCGGGCACGGCCACCTGGCCCACCGAGAAGGTAACGCCGGCGGTTCGGACCGTGTAGTTGTAGACCCCCGGCGCGACGTCCGTCAGCTGGAAGCTTCCATCGGCATCGGTCGTCGCCGTATAGTTTTGAAGGCCCGCGGCACTGAGCGTGACACTCGCGCCAACGGCCGGCGGGTCGACCGACGACATGTAGGTCTGGTTGCCGGTCGAGTTCCAGTAGACGAACCCGTTCACGGACCCCGGCTGAAGCACGATGTTCTGTGAGATCGGGACGCCCGTGAGGCTGAAGCCCAGGGCGGGCGCGACATACAGGTGAATCGAGTCGAGGAGCTCCGTGCCGTTCTGGTCGAGGCCCTGCAGGGTTCCGCTGGTCACGTTCAGCGTAACGTTCCCCGGCGGGAGGATGACGGAGTACGAGCCATCGGCGGAGGTCAGCACCGTCTGGTGGGGGATTCCCCAGCCGTCGTAGACGGTCAATCGGGCGCCGGCGACCGGGCTTCCGTTCGGCAGCGTCACGGTACCGGACAGCGGCTGACCCGGGTAGTACTCCAGGATCGCCTCTCCGCCGTTGAAGTAGCAGCTGGCGGCCAGGTTGGCCGTGCCGTTGGTCTTGGCGGCCATCGCTTCGGCATCGGGATAGTTGGTCGCGATGTCGCACGTGGAGGTCGAGGTCGTGGGCGTGGGCGAGTAGTAGGCCGTCTTGTAGGCCACTTCGAAGTGCTGGAGCATCCAGCCCGGCTCCGGAGTGTAGCTCGTGAGCGAGCCCTCCAGACCCGGGATCCCCGGGCTCAGGCCGATGTCGGTCCCGTTGTAGCCCATGTAGATCCGGTAGATCATCGAGTTGTAGAACGGGGCGAGCTGGTTCAGGACGTAGTTCACGACGGAAACGCCGGCCGGCACCTGGTCGACCGGGTAGAGGTTCCCGTCCGAGCCCTCGGCCTCGATCGTGTAGTAGGTGGTCGGCGCGCCGTCCGCCCCGATGACGCGGCCGGTCAGCTCGGCCGGCGCGTAGTAGATTCCCGTGTCGGTGCCCGTGAACGGGTAAAGTCGGTCGTCGACCATGGCGTAGCGGATCGTCCACCCCGTGTACGATTGGATGTCGTTGTAGACCTCGGCCACGCCGTTCTCGTTCAGCGTGTTCGCGAGGAACCAGCTGACCGCGTCGTACATGGCGTTCGTCGGCGTGAGCGTGCTCGCGTCCACAGGCAGGTACCGCTCGGGGTGGTTCACGACGAGCGTCACGTCCGCCGACGTGTTGGCCAGGAGGGTGTGGAGCTCGCCCAGGTTGACGCCGTCCGAGGCGAGGATGGTGTTCAGTTGCGGAGGCAGATACGCCAGACCCGATGCCTGCTGCTCGGCGGCGAGCAGGGTGGTGGCGAGGACGGCGATCGCGAGGGACTCGTTCTGGGCTAGCAGGAAATTCCCGGCGGCCGGGATGCCGTTCTGGAAATTGTCGGCGACCGAGGGATGCTGGCCTTCTGCGATCGCCTGGAAGCCGTAGTCCCACCAACTGATGAAGGCGGGACGGGAGGCGTAGGCCAGATTGGTATCTTGCGTCGCGAGCCAGTTGTACCCGGCTTCGTCATACTGGTTCGGAGTGTCGAGGTCGATCCCCGAGGCCCCGAGATAGAAGCTGGACGCGTTGCTCGAGTTGGTCTGGAGGAAGGACGGCAGGGTGTCGTAGACCTGGGTGCTGTAGCCGGCCTTGGTGTTGTACGGAATCCCGCCATCGATGGAGTACCAGACATTGGGCACGACCAAGGCGACGACGAGCAGCATCACGAGCACATGCCGGGCCTTGAACGACCGCCGGAATGCCGTCAGCGTCCCCCGGCTGCCGGCCAGCGACTCGGTGGACCGCCGGAGTTGCGAGTACCCGGCCACATCGAGGATGATCAGGAGCGCCTCGGCGGGAAGCAGTGCGAAGGCCGGGGAGCCGACGTAGAAGAATTTGGACGCCGAAATCGGCAGAAAGATGCTGACGATCGCAAAGACGACGAAGAGCGTGTGCTCCCGTCGGAACCTCTCGCGAGCGAGCTTCAGCACGAACAGTGCGAGTCCGACAAAGGCGAGGAAGAAGGTCAGGACGCCGTACGAGATGATCAGCGCGTCAAAGGAGGGCGCCTGTGCCTCCGCGACGGTGGAATAGATCAGGGTCTTGGCAAAGTAGCCCTGCCCGGTGATCAACGTCTGGAACGACGCGGGTGCAAGGAAGTCGACGATGCCCAGGCCGGCCACGACCACTCCGGCGAGGACGGGGACGGTGACGACCCACGGATATTGCCGAAGCAGGACGAACGGCAGCAGCGCAATGAGCGCTCCGAAGTAAATGAGCAACGGAAGGTCGAACCAGGTGGCGAAGAGACCCTGGCCCAGATAGTACGGCACGGCCATCGGGAAGCCGATGATGCCCGCGATCCAGGTCACGACGTAGAGATTGACGGAATCCACGCGCCGGATCCGCTCGACCACCATGATGACAGCGAGGAAGATGATCACAATCGCAACGGCGAGCGGGTAGCCCTGCCACGCCAGCGCGAGGGCTCCCAGGGACACCCCGGAGAAGACCGCCCACTTGACGGCCTTCTGCTCCTGTCGGAGGATCTGCCGGAGCCCGGCCAGGACCTCCCGCGGATGTCGGAACGACTGAATGTAGGTCTTGGTGCTGACGGCCTTCGCCGTTCGCAGGTAGGCGTAGAAGTAGATCAGGATGAAAAAAGTGTAAAATGTGAGGTAGTTGGCGTAGCCCAGGTCGGCGGCCTGGATGCTGCCGACGACCCAAGGATAGGTCAGCGCAGCGACCATACCCATCCGCTTGGAGCTGATCTCCTTCCCGATGAGGTAGATCGGGAACACCGTCAGGGCGGACCAGAGTGGTGAGTCGAGGTTCAGGATGAACGCCGCGGCGTTCGTCGCGTTCCCGCCGAAGATCGGGGCGAACAGGAGGCCGAGAATCGCGTTCATCCAGTCGAACAGCGGTTCCCGGGGGTTGAGCGCCCCGAGCGGGTACTTGAGCAGCGGGTCGTGGATCAGGTTCCGATGATTGGTAAGGATGAACTCGGTGACTCTCCAGTGGTAGTACGAGTCCGAGCCGCCTCCGTAGACGTACAGCCAGCCATACTGTTCGAAGACGCTGAGCGTGAAAATCGTGCGTACCAGGAATGCGAGCCCGAACGCGGCGAGCAGCAGGGTGGTGGTCCAGCCATACCGGCTCCACCAACTGCCTGATTCCGAATCCATCCTCGGCCGGATCTCCCGAACCGGCGGGCCGCGCAGACGGGGACCGGTATAAATCCTTTGGCAATTTTTCTCGCCGGTAAACGCCCCGGCACGGGGACAAACTTACGAGACCACGCGGAACGCGTAGTAGGCGCGTCCGTCGGGTAACTCGAACGGCTCGATCCGGACCCGCATGCCGATGCGGCAGGCGGCCCACTCGACGCCCTGGATCCGACCGAAGATCCGGAGCGGGGACCCATCCAGCTCCACGAGACCCACGACGCGGGGCAGCTCTCCTTCGAGCCCGGACGGCGCGCCCGCCAGGATCGCACTGAAGGCGTAGATGCGGCCGGTCTGCGGAAGGTCGACCCACTCCAGGTCGGAGGTGTGGCAGGTCGGGCAGACGATCCGGGGCGGCCAGAGGACCCGTCCATCCTTCCGACAGCGGGTGGTGAGGAACCGGCCCTCGCGCAGGCCGTCGAAGAACGGAGCGAGCCGGGTCTGTGCCGGCGACTCCGCCGGATAGAGATCGAGCAGATACGGGAGCCGAGCCGGCCGGTCCCCGGACGCCGCCGGGGCCTGGGCGGGTTCCGCCGTGGAGGGCTTGGCCTTCCGCGACCGCGGCCGCTTGCGGGGGACGACCTCGACCACCGCACCGGACACCGGGCTAGCCCCCTCGCTCGTAGACCATCAGGGAATGCACGTTCGCGCTTCCGCTCAGGTTGTGCACCATCGCCCATTCGGGATCCGGAACCTGACGAGCCGGGTCCACCCGATGCGCGAACTGGTCGCTGACCTCGACCGCCTGGGCGATACCGGTGGCGCCGAGCGGATGACCGCAGCCCAGGAGACCGCCCCGAGGGTTCACGACGACGTCGCCCCCGAGCCCCGATCGGCCATCGGCGGCGAACTGTCCACCCTCCCCCGGCCCACAGAAACCGATCGCCTCGTACTCGATGACCTCGGAGATGGAGAAGCAGTCGTGCAGTTCGGCGAGGTCCACGTCCCCCGGTCCGATGCCCGCGGACCGAAACGCTTCCCGGGAGGCCCGGGTCAGGCCCGTCCAGTCGGTCAGTGAGGCCATGTTCGCGAGGTTGTGGAAATCCGCGTACTGCCCCGAGCCCCGGATCCACGCGGGCACATCCGTAAACTCCCGAACGCGCTCCTCGGCGGCGAGAACGACCGCCCCCGCCCCATCGGTCATCGACGAGCAGTCTCCCAGCCGAAGGGGGGGAGCGACCATCGGCAACCGGAGCAGCTTCTCGCGGTCGAACCTCTTCTCGTAGAACTGGGCCACGGGATTGGCGTTGGCGAACCGGTGGTTCTTCTCCGAAACCGCGGCGAGCTGCTCTTCCGTGGTCCCGTGCTCAAGCATGTGCCGCTGAGCGACCATGGCGAAGAACGGAGGGGCGGTCAGCCCATGCGCGGCGTCCCACGGACGGTCCAATACGCAGGCCATTGCCGAGTTGGCCTCGGCCATGTCCGGCAGATTCATCTTCTCCACACCCACGGCCACGGCCACATCCGAAAGACCCGCGCGGATCGCCGCGTAGGCGCTGCGGATGGCCGACTGCCCGGAGGCGCAGGCCAGCTCGTTCCGCTGAACGATCCGGTGCGGCGCGAGTCCCATCTGTTCGGCGACCAGCGGGGCCACATGGGACTGGAACGCAAAGCGCTCGGGTTCCGCCGCTCCGACGAAGAGGCTGTCGACATCGGCGGCGCGGAGATTCGGTACGCTCCGAAACAGCACTTCGCCGGCCTCTTGGGCCAGTTCGGCCCAGGTGACCCCCCGGACGCCGAACTTCGTGAGTCCGCCACCGACGACCGCCACCTCGCGGGAGCCGCTCACGGTCGATCCCCCGATCGGATCGCCGCTGCGACCCGTTCGCCGGCCTCGGACGTCGTGACGGTTCCGCCCTGGTCGTACGTGCGGGCACTTCCGTCTCCGAGCACTCGGCGGACCGCTCCCTCGAGACGGTCGGCCTGGAGAGTCATCCGGGAATCGCTCCGCTGCTCTCCGAGCCACCGGAGCATCATCTCGATGGCGGAGAAGGTGGCGAACGGGTTGATCTCGTTCTTCCCCGCATGCTTGGGCGACGAGCCATGGACGGGCTCGAACATCGCATGCTGGGCACCGATGTTGCCTCCCGCCGCGAACCCCATTCCGCCCTGAAGTACCGCGGCCAAATCTGTGACGATATCGCCGAACATGTTGGTCGTGACGACCACATCGTAGTGTTCCGGGTTCCGGACCATCCACTGGGTAAAGGCATCGACGTAGGCGTACTCGCGTTCGACCTCCGGAAAGTCCGCTCCGACCTCCTCGAAGACCTCGCGGAAGAACTGGCATCCGCGGAGCACGTTCGCCTTGTCGACACAGGTGACCCGCCTCCGGTGGTCCTCGGGAGCCCCACGACCCCGTCGCTTCGAGAGATCGAAGGCGTACCGAATCACTCGCTCGGCACCTCGCCGGGTGATCACTCGTGTGTCAATCGCCACTTCGGTCTGACCGCCCCGGTTCAGTGCCCCGCGAATCGGCGTGTACAGGCCCTCGGTATTCTCCCGGATGATCACGAAGTCGACGTTCTGCGGCGTCCAGACCTGCTTCCACTCCCCGCTGACCCGGTGCCGGACTCCGGGATAGAGGCGGCAGGGGCGCACGTTGGCGAAGAGGTCGAGTCCGAAGCGGAGACCAAAGATCAGTCCCGCTCCGGCAATGTCCCCGTTCGGCAGGGACACCCCGGGCCATCCGACCGCGCCCAGGAGCACCGCATCGGACGACCGGGCCGCCGCCTCGGCGCCGGGCGACCACTCGTGTCCGTGGTCGCGGAAGTAGGTCGCCCCGGCCTCGTACTCCTCCAGCGACCAGGGCGCAGCTTCGCCCTCGGCGAGCGCCTCCAGAACCCGACGGCCGGCTCGGATGACTTCCGGACCGGTCCCATCGCCGGGGAGCACCGCGATCCGATACGTGGCGTCCTTCATCGAACGGGACCCGCCGTGCCCGTTGCCAGCTCGCGCTTCACCTTCTCGACGAGGCCACCGGCCTCGAGTAACTCGAGCAGATGCGAAGGAAGGGGCGGAAAGCTCACCGCAGCACCCGTCCGCGTATTCGAGACCCGACCGGCCTTCATCTCGATCCGGGCGGTATCGCCCGCTTCGAAGAGGGCGCGGACGCCCGGCGCCTCGATGGTCGGGATCCCGACGTTGATGGCGTTGCGGAAGAAGATGCGGGCAAAACTATCCGCAACGACCGCGCCGACCCCCATCGCCTTCAGGGCCTGGGGCGCGTGCTCCCGACTCGAGCCGCAACCGAGGTTGACCCCGGCCACGACAATGTCGCCCGGATGTGCGTTCGCAGCGAATTCGGGGAGCGCGATCTCAAAGACGTGTTTCTTGAGCTCGTTGGGATCGATGACCGTGAGGTACTTTCCGCTGATGATCTGGTCGGTGTCGACGTCGTCCGGTAGCGTCCAGACCCGGCCCTCGATGAGGTCCTGCACGGCCGCTCCTAGAGGAACTCCCGAGGATCGGCCAGCTCTCCGCGAATGGCCGCCGCCACGGTGGCCGCCGGCGACAGCAGATAGATCTCCGCGTTCTTGGCCCCCATCCGGCCGGGGAAATTGCGGTTCGACGAGGAGGCACAGACCTCGCCCGGCGCGAGGATTCCCATGTTGCCGCCGAAGCACGCGGAGCAACTCGAGTTCGTGAACACCCCGCCCGCTTCCGTGAAGGTCTCGATGAGCCCCTCGTCGAGCGCCTGCCGGTAGATCGAGGTCGACGCGGGGGAAACGATGAACCGAACTCCGGGTGCGACCTTGTGACCCTTCAGGATGCGAGCGCCCTCCCGGAGGTCGTCGATGCGGGCGTTCGTACAGGAGCCGAGAAAGACCTGGTCGACCTTCACGTGCTTCGGCAGGACCTCGGCGAGCGGCCGCACGTTATCGGGAGAATAGGGGCAGGCGACCATCGGTCCCAGCTCGTCGACGTCGACGTCCACTACTCGCTCGTAGCGGGCGTCAAGGTCCGGGGAGAGGGGATGCATGGGGTGCTTCGCGATCTTCTCGAGGAAGGCGTAGGTCGTGGCGTCCGGCGCGATCATCCCGCACTTCGCACCCATCTCCGTTGTCATGTTGCACAGCGTGAACCGCTCGGACATGGTCATCCGCTCGATCGTGGGCCCCGAGAACTCGACCGCCTTGTACGTCGCCCCCGTGGTCTTGATCTCGCCCAAGATACGCAGGATGAGGTCCTTCGCGTAGACCCCCTTCCCAAGCGTCCCCCGGATCCGGACATGGATCGTGGGAGGAACCTTGAGCCAGAGCCGCCCGAGCGCCAGCACCGCCGCCATCTCGGTGGGCCCGATCCCGGCGGCGACGGCCCCCATCGCGCCGAGCATGTTGGTGTGCGAATCCGTGCCAACCGCGAGATCGCCCGGGACCACCCATCCGTGCTCCGCAAGGATCTGGTGGCAGATTCCGTGATTCCCTACATCGTAGAAGTGGGGCAGACCCTGTTCTTTCGCAAACTGACGAAGTATTCGGTGCAGGACCGCCGCGCCTTCCGTGGAGGCGGGCACCCAGTGGTCGATCGCAATGACGACCCGGTCCGGGTCCCACACGCGCGAGGCGCCCATCTCATGGAACGGTTGGACCGTCTGCGCACCCTGTTCGTGCATCATTGCGAGGTCGACTCGTCCGTCGATGATCTGTCCCGGCACGACCTCCTCGAGACCACCGGCTCGGGCGAGAATGCGCTCAGCCAGTGTCTGCCCGGCCCCGGACCCGTTCCCTGTCACGATGCCTTCGCCCCCAATCCCATCTCATCCACGAGCTTCCAGAAATCCGCATCGGACATCCCGGGCTGCTCGAAGAGCATACGGTACTCCTGGAGAAACGCCTCGAGCTCGCTCTTCGAGCGCTTCTCCGCGCTGGCCTTGAGCCGCTGCAAGAGGTCGACCAGCACCGGGTCGGGGAGCTCCATTCCACGTTCCTTGAGCTTCTCGACCAATGCGGCCTTTCCCGTGTGCTTTCCCAGGATCATCCGCCGCTGGCGCCCCACCACCTCCGGCTGCACCGGCTCATACGTCAGCGTGTGGGCGAGGATGCCGTGGGTATGGATGCCCGCCTCATGCGAGAAGGCGTTGTAGCCGACCACCGCCTTGGTGGCGGAGACGGGTACCCCGGAGATCTGTTCGACCAATCGCGAGAGTTCGTAAATGCGGGACAGGTCGAGCCCGGTGTCGACCCCGTACACCTTCTCCAAGCAGAGAGCCAGCTCTTCGAGCGGCGTGTTGCCGGCCCGTTCCCCAAGTCCGTTGACGCAGACATGGGGGCTCGTGACTCCTTCCTCGAGCGCGGTGAGCGCGTTCGCAGTCGCCAGCCCAAAGTCATTGTGGCAGTGGACCGACCAGTCTGTCGGCGCTATCCTCCGGCGGAACTCGCGCAGATACCAGCGGAACGTCACGGGGGTCATGATTCCGACGGTGTCCGCAATCACGAGACGGTCCGCTCCGGCCTCCTTGACCGCGTTGTAGAGCCGCTCGACAAAGTCGAACGGCGCCCGGACGGTGTCCTCGGTCACG